>DHIZ01000018.1 GCA_002404055.1 Chloroflexi bacterium UBA4733 | reverse complement strand
CAGTATCGGGCGTAAAATGACACCTTGATCATCGAATGTGATCAAATGGCCCTGCCCTGGGAGCCGTATCCGCACGCTGGCGGAACGGACGCGCACCTTGTATGCTAGCGCTGGCTTGGTAACGGCGGGGAACTTGCTGGCCACGCGTCTTTGTGTCGGATCCCCGCCGCGTGCCGGGCCAAGACCATCCAGGTGAAGGCAAGGAGAAAAACGGTTGGCAGGCTTCAATTTCGATGAGATCGAGGCGGCGCCGCTCGCCGGGCTGCGTCGCCTCCCTATTTACCTGCTCCTCGACACGTCCGGCAGTATGCAGGGGGCTGCGATCTCGTCCGTGCAGCGCGGACTCGAGCAGTGCGTCCGGGAGGTGATGTCCGACACGTACTCGCGCGACACGATCTACTTTGGCATCATCACCTTTGACGACGACGCTCAGCTCGTCTCGGGTGGGTTGATCAAGGCGGCCGACGTGCAGGTACCGCAACTCACGGCGGGAGGCACGACCGCGCTCGGCAAAGCCTTCCAGGTGCTCCTACGCTCGCTGGATGCCGACGTCAAGCCCTCTCAACCGGGTGGCGAGAAGGGTGATTACAAACCACTGATCTTTGTCCTGACGGACGGTCGTCCAACCGATAGCTGGCAGGGGCCGCGCCAGGACCTGCTCAGTCGCCAGCGTTCCCAGGCGAGGGCTTTCACGGTGATCACCGTGGGCTGTGGCCCCGCCATCGATGAGGACGTGATTAAGGCCATCGCCGTCAATCCGCAATCGACGTTCAAGATGGATGACGACCAGGCCTCGTTCCGGAAGTTCTTTCAGTGGGTGACACATTCCGTGGCATCAGTCTCCAAGAGCCTGGAAAAGCCGGGCGGGGCGCCGGCAGGGCAGGCATTGCCGAACCCGGCCGACTATGGCCTCGTCTACATTCCCGACTGACCTCCGGAAAGGAGGAACGACCATCGCTCTGCGAGTTGTACCCGGTTTCGTCCTGGGCGATCGCGCCCTCACCGGCGCTGGGGATACGCACCCGCTGTGGTGCAGCGCCTACGGCGTGCTGGGTGGCTTCCAGATCCTTGGCACCAGCGCCGCCGGCCAACTCCACTTGCGCGACCAGTTGCCGCGCGACGATGCCTTCGTCATTCGCTCCTGCGGGAGCTGGCTGGCCATTGCTGTCGCCGACGGACTCGGCTCCCATCACCTCTCCCGTTTCGGCGCGACACTGGCCGCGGACTGGCTGGCGAGCCAGTTACTGAGCGGCCTGCCCGACCAGGTCTTTCCTCATGGCATCGCGAGCAGCGTGCCGCTGGACGCCGTTCCACCGCCCTGGCCACAGGCGCCGGAACTCAGCGTGGCCTTCGCCGGCAGCGTCGGAACACTGACCTGGCACGCGACCAGCCTCAGCGCGGGCGGCGCCAATCCGTCCGCCGTTGCCATGCCTGGCCAGCAGGGGGAGCCGGGTGACGCCCAGCCTCCGGCTGACCCAAACCAGGTCGAGCAGCCGCTTGCCGGTGGCAACGGGGCCACGGCGCCAGATGCCTCCGGCGAACGAGGCGAGCCTTCCGCCGCGGAGCGTGCAGCGGCGGAAGCCGCACCCGCCTCCGATCCCGGTTCACCCGACCCTTCGACGGCGCCCCTCGATCGCCAGCCAGTTACCGGAACGCCTACCGCCAGCTCATCTTCCGCTGCACCGGCGGCGCAGCCGGTGGCAGACCGCGATTCCGGCCAAGAGCCTCTGCCCTGGCTTGATCTGGAGAACATCGTACGCCACGCTTTCGAGGCGACGCGTGGCGCCTTGGCGAACCGCGCCGGGCAAGTCGGCTTACCGCTCCGCGACCTTGGCTGCACGCTCCTCGGCGTGCTCCTGGACACTGACTCTGGAGCGTGCGCCGTTGGGCAGATCGGGGATGGCACGATCCTGGGCCGCGCCGCGGATGGCCGGACCGGCCCGATTCTCGACGTGCCGGATACCGGCGACGCCGCGTCGGTCTATCCCTTGACCCATCCGCAGTGGCAGCGGTACTTCCGCGTCGAGCGGACCGCTGCCTCCGCCATCGCGGGAGGCATCCTGGTGATGACGGACGGCGTAGCCAACGACTGCGTCGCCGGCGTTCCCGCAGCCGCGCTGGCCACCTGGGTCGACCGGCTCATCGAGCAGGTGCGCGCGAGCGAAGGCCCGGGCGGTTCCTCGCGTCTGCTACGCTGGCTGGCGTCGTATCGTCGACCCGATAGCTTCGACGACCGCACGCTGGTCATGCTGTACCGATGACCGCCATCGCCTCGGGAGGTCGAGCCGTGCGGGCCACCATCTCGGCCCGGCTCACCAACGTGCCGGAGGAACTGGACCTCATCGGTCCGATTTACACCGGTGGCGAAGGGACGATCTACTTCTCCGCCGACGGTCGATACGCCGCCAAGGTGTATCATCAAACGGATCCCCAGAAGGGCAAGATCCTCCAGCAGGTGATGGAACTGGGGAAGGGTCTGGGGAACCAGGCGCGCTTCCTCGCCTGGCCACTGGGGATCATCGGTACGTTCGACGGACAGGCCCGCATCGGCTGTGTGACGCACCTCATTCCGTCCCGCTACGTCGAGATCCTGGACCTCATGTTCTCGCCCCAGGTGGCCATTGCCCACTTCAAACAGGGGCGCCACTGGGGTCACTACCTGACCATCGCGCGCGAACTGGCCGTGGCGGTGCGCATCCTCCATGGGAAGGGCTGTGCCCACGCGGACATTCAGTATCGCAATTTCAAGGCGGATCCGACCACGGGCCGTACCGTCCTGCTGGACCTCGACGGTATCGTCGTGGAAGGGTTCCTGGCGCCACAGGTGGCCGGCTTGCCCGGCTTCATGGCGCCGGAGGTGGTTGCCGGGCGCTCGCGGCCGAGCGAGAGCACGGATCGCCATAGCACCGCCGTGCTCATTCTCTACACGTTGCTCTTCCGTAATCCGCTGATGTCGCTGCCCTGCTACGACGCAGACGCTCAGCGTGACGACGTAATTGGCTGGGGCGAGCAGGCGATGTTCAGCGAGCACTCTTCCGATACGCGGAACCGACCGCCAAATCTCGCGCAACCGCTCTATCGTCGAGGGGCGCTCAGTTTCCGGATGTTGCCGCCCGCGCTGCAGCGCCTCACGGAGCGGGCGCTCGTCGATGGCTTGCAAGCGCCGGAACGCCGGCCACAGGTGTGGGAGTGGGAGACGGCCCTGGCCACGACGCACGAGCAGTTGACGCATTGCCACTACTGCAAGCAAGTCTATCCCTATGCGTTCTGGGTGCAGCCCAAATCAGCACGCGGCTGCCCCTTCTGCGGCACGCCGGCCCGTCCGCCGTTCCCCGCGGTCGTCGAACTGCTGGACCCTGGTGCGAAGGGGCTCTACACGCCATCCCGCAAAGCGATCCTTGGACCAGGCTTTCAGGTCTTCTCCGACTTCCTGGAGCCGACGCGGGCGCCGGCGATTTCCCGTGAGGGGCAGACGCCCGTGGGCCGGGTCGAGTGGATCGCTGAACTTGGCATCCTGGCGCTGCGGAACGAAGATACCGCTGTCTGGACAGCGATCGCTCCCGGAAACCGGGGCCTGGTGACGGTGCGGCGTGACCAGCGCGTCCCGCTCCAACCCGGCCTGCAAATCCACTTCGGATCAGGAGCCCGGCTCATACGCGTCGTGGAGTGACAGCACAGCGCGCGTGGTCTCTTTGGATCCGAGGGCAGGCCGCGTGGCAGGCGTCCCCATGCAGCATGCACTGCCAGATCACGGAAGGGGGGAGAACGTTGGTGGCGGTTCTGGTGCGGGTGCTGCGGTACGATGGCGTAGCGGGGCTGCGAGACGGAGCGGCGTCGCGTGCGAAAGAGAGCGGTGGCCTCGCGGCCCGGCATAGCTGGGCACGGTGGCACGGTCCGACCATCGCTTTGCGGCTAAAGGGAGCATGCGCATCGTGGCGAGTCTGAGTGAAGGGGAGCGAGCCCGGCTGACGCCGGTGCTGGGCAGCGTGGCGCGACTGGTGGCCCAACTCGGTACGGTAAGTCCAGCGCAGGTGGCGCTGCTGCTGCTGGGGGCAGACCTGGAGACCACCCCAGACGCGCTGGCGGAGGTCCAGCGCTGGGTGCGCCTGCTCAGCAACCTGCACCAGGCTCCAGACGAGGGGCTGCGTCTGGGCACCGTCGAGGCCCTGCGCCTGCGCGGCGTGCCGGAAGCGGCGGCGCTGCTGGCGACCAGCGTGGTGGTCGATGCTGCGGCCAGCCTGCCGCGCCCGGCGACCTCCCAGCCACCGTTCAGCCAGCCGGGCGTGGGAACGGCCGGCGCGGCGCCACCAGTCGCGGCGGTGGAGTCGCTGAGCTTTGGCACGCTGGCGCCGGGGACGGGCGGGGTGCTGACGGTGGAGGTGAGCGGCGGACCGGGACGGGTGGAGCTGGGCAGTGACCACCTGCGGGTGCAGCCGGTGCGCTTCGGCCCCGGCGCGACGACGCTGCGACTGGAGTTGCTGCCGGCGGCGGGCGGGGCGCTCTTCGCCGAACTGCGTCTGGTGGCGGATCACGGTCCGGCGCTGGCACTCCCGGTGGTGGCGGTATGGGCGGAGGAGGAGAGCGCCGGCACGCCGGCCTGGCGTGACTCCAGGCCGCCGGCAGTGGCGGCAGCGGGACGGACAGGCGTCGAGACGCCCCGCAGTGCTGCGCTGCGTGGCCCCATCGCGGTGGGGGTGGGTGAACTGGCGCAGGCGCTGGCAGGAGCAGCGGCGGGGGCGACGTTGCGGCTGGCGGCGGGGGAGCACCGGCTGGGGCTGGGGGTGACGCTGGCGCACGAGCTGACGCTGGAGGGGACGGGGCAGGAAACGACCAGCATCGTGACCGGGGAAGGGGAAGGGGTGCTGCGCTACCAGGGGAGCGGCCTGCTGACGCTGCGCGACCTCACCCTGCGCTGGACGGGCCCAGCGGGCGTGCTGGTCAACGTGGTGCAGGTGACGACTGGCGAGGCGCTGGTAGAGCGCTGCCGGGTCACCGGCGCCACGTCGAGTGAGCACGGCTTCGGATCAGGGCTGGCCATCAGCGGTACAGCGCGTGCAACCGTGCGCGACTGCCTGGCGACGGGGAACGGCTTCGGCATTGCCGTTGAAGACCAGGCGCAGCCGACGCTCGACAGCAACACCTGCCGCGAGAACAAGGTCTGCGGTATCGTCTACTCCGGCGCCGCCGCCGGCACGGCGCGGGCGAACACCTGCGTGGCGAACGTGCAGTACGGCATCTACGTAGCAGAACAAGCGCAGCCGACGCTCGAGAACAACACCTGCCGCGAGAACCAGAACACCGGCATCGCCTACGCTGGCACCGCTGCCGGCACGGCGCGGGCGAACACCTGCGTGGCGAACGTGGAGTTCGGCATCTT
>DHIZ01000081.1:4945-5197 GCA_002404055.1 Chloroflexi bacterium UBA4733 | reverse complement strand
CCCGGCCCCTCCCTTCCCCGCCCCCCCAACCCCCCCCGCCCCCCGCCACGCCGAGCCCCTCATCTTCGAGCTTGGCGCGCCAAGGCGGCGCGGGCCGGCGCTGCCGACGGCGGGCGTACCGGAGCAACCGCTGGAGGAACTGGTCCCCCCCGCCTTTCTCCGTCGGGAGCCGCTGCCGTTGCCGGAGGTGGCTGAGCGCGATGTCGTCGGCCATTTCACCCGACTCTCCCAACTGAACTTCAGCGTCGACGC
>DHIZ01000081.1:0-4781 GCA_002404055.1 Chloroflexi bacterium UBA4733 | reverse complement strand
TGCACCATGAAGTACAACCCCAGGGTCAACGAACAGGTTGCCGGGCTGCCCGGCTTCACGCAGATTCATCCCTTGCAACCGGAGCAGACGGTGCAGGGGGCGTTAGCCTTACTCTACGAGTTGCAGCAGTCGCTGCTGGCCATCTCCGGCATGGAGGCGTGTTCGCTGCAACCGGCGGCCGGCGCCCACGGCGAGTTGACGGGCATGCTGGTCATCCGCGCCTATCATCGCGCGCGCGGTGACAGTCGCCGAACGGTCGTGCTGGTGCCGGCCTCGGCGCACGGCACGAACCCGGCGACCGCCCATATGTGCGGCTACACTGTGCGGGAGATCAGGACCAACGAACGCGGCGGTGTGGACCTGGCGGCGCTGGAAGAGGCCCTTGATGACAGCGTCGCCGGGCTGATGTTGACCAACCCCAGCACCTACGGCCTCTTCGAGCGCGAGGTGGTTCGCATCAACGAACTGGTCCACCGAGCGGGCGGCCAGGTCTACGGCGACGGCGCCAACATGAACGCCATCCTGGGCATCGCCCGCCCCGGCGATATGGGCTTCGATGTCATGCACTTCAACACCCACAAGACGTTCTCCACGCCGCACGGCGGCGGCGGACCCGGAGCCGGGCCGGTGGCCGTCAAGGTACACCTGGCGCCGTTCCTGCCCGCGCCGTCGGTGGCCAGAGACGGCGATCGCTACTACCTTGATGAAGATCGCCCGCAGAGCATCGGCCACGTGCGCGCCTTCTGGGGCAGTTTCGGCATCCTGGTCCGCGCCGACGCCTACATCCGCGCCCACGGGCCGGCCGGCCTGCGCGAGCTCAGCGAGGACGCCGTCATGGCCGCCAACTACCTGCGCGTCCGCTTGCAGGACCGCTACCCCGCCCGCTACGGCGTCAGTTGCATGCACGAGACGTTACTACAGGCGACCCGCTGGAAAAACGAAGGGCTCGGCGCCCTGGACGTCGCCAAGCGCCTGCTGGACTATGGTTTCCACGCACCAACGATCTACTTCCCGCTCGGTGTTCCCGAAGCGATCCTCATCGAACCGACGGAAACCGAAAGCGTCGCGACGTTAGACCGTTTCATTGACGCCATGCTGACGATCGCGCGGGAAGCGGACGCCACCCCCGACCTCCTGCGCCAGGCGCCCAGCACCACGCCCTACCGCCGCTTCGACGAAGTGGCCGCCGCCCGCCGCCCCAACGTCTGCTACCCGAGTTGCTGCTTCGGGTGAGCGCCACCATAGTATCCCTGGCGCATATCATAACCGGGTATCACCTCAATAAACAGGGTGAAGGGGCGTTGTGGCGGTAGGGGTCTGGGTTTGGGGGGAGACCGGTAGTGCGTCGTCGGCGATGCCTGCGAAGTGGGACCGGCGATCGGAGGAGGCATTCCGTAGCGGACCACCTGGTGTGTACCCTCGCATCGTCGATGCGCGCCAGGCTTGCCCTCAGCCGCGCCGGGTGCTATACTGGCTCTCTTACGGCACCAGGCGGACCGGCACGGTGCCGCGGACCGATGGAGAGGGACTGTGACCATGAGTCCGGGCCTGACACGACGGAGCATGGTGCGCCAAAGCGCCCTGACGACACTGGGGCTGGCCGGAACGGCTTTGCTCGCCGCCTGCGGGGGCGCGGTGACCACCACGGCGCAGGCCGCCGCCCGCAGCGCCGCGACGCCGAGTATTGCCGCCAGTTCAGCCAGCAGCGTGGCTCGTGCATCCACATCCACCACGACTACATCCAGCAACCCAACAGCGACGAGTGCCGCTGCTTCCGCCAGCAGCACTACGAAAGCTTCGCCCACAACCAGCACCGCCGCGGTGGCCCAGAGCGGCAAGGTTACCCTCACCTACATCTCCCCGGCCTCCCCCGGCCGGTTCGACGTGGAGAACGCCATCTACGCGGACTTCACCAAGGAAAATCCCGGCATCGCTGTCGAGATCGTCGGCGGCAGCTCCGGCTGGACCGCCGTCGAAGAGAAGCTGAAGGCGAGCATCGCCGGGGACCAGCCGATCAACCTCTTCCAGAACGGCTGGGGCTACTGGGCCGATATCCAGTCCCGCATGGTCGAGTTCACCAGCTACCTGGCGCGCGATAAGATGGACCCGCAGAAGATCTTCATACCGCTGGCGATCGACTACTTCACGCAGGGCGGCAAGCTCTGGGCTATGCCGCTGGTCGGCATCTCCGTCGATGCCCTGGCCTACAACCAAGATCTGTTCGAGGCCAATGGCCTCGCCTACCCGCCCAGCGACCCCACCGACGCCAGTTGGACGATGGAGACGTTTCTCGAGTACGCCCAGAAACTGACGAAGGCGGACAAGCTGCAGTTCGGCTTCGGCGGCTCCCCCGGCGGCGACGACACCGGCGGCCAGGAGCGGCCGACCTACTTCGGCCAGTGGCCCTGGGACGACAAGGCCCAGAAGTCCATGATGGACCAGCCCAAAGCCGTGGAAGGGATGCAGTTCTTCAAGGACCTGCGCGACAAGTACAGCGTGCAGCCCAATGCCGCTCAGGTGAAGTCCATCAGCGCCAAGGGGAATATCTTCACCAGCGCCAAGATCGGCATGCAGGTGATCTATGGCTACGTGCCCCGGCAGACCTTCCGTTGGGCCATCGCGCCCTTGCCGCACTCGAACAGCACCAACATCGCTGGACGGCAGTACGCCCAGCCGCTGCAGGCCACGAAGACCGCGCTATTGGAGCAGACCTGGACTTTGCTCAAGTGGCTCAGTGTCCCGGCGCACGCTGCACGCTTCCCGCTCAGCGCGCACTACGCGGTGTCACCGGTGATCGGCGCCTCGGCGCTGGCCATCTCCACCTACAAAGAGCAGATCGGCGTCGACCCAACCGCCTTCCAGCAGATGGCCGATCGCTCCGACCCGCAGGTGCAGGAGCGGTATCTCGGCTGGAACCAGGTCGGCGATTGGATGGGCAAGAACTTCCCCCTGTTCGATCAAGGGAAGCTGAGCGCCGCGGATTATGGCAAAGCGGCCACGGACTATATCAACGCCAATCTGTTGAAGTAACGCGGCAGGCCGCTGCTCGTCGGCGTCAGTAGATCGGATCGTCACGATGCTCGACCCCTCCGTGGCAGGAGCCCCCTTGCGCGCCGGCGCTGCCCGCGTGGGCATCACGCCGCCCATCGGCACGTGGCAGGGGGGCTTCGGCGCGCGCAAGCACCCCTGCGAAGGCGTGCATGACGAGATCTACGCCCGTGCTGTCGTGCTCGGGGGCGAGACCGATGGCGGCCGCATCGCCATCGTCGCGGCGGACCTGGTCGGCCTCGAAGTGCGCTCGGCGCAGCGCATCCGGGCGAGGGCGGCGGAGTTGTGCGGCATCGCGCCGGAGCGCATCCTGCTCTCCTGCACCCATACCCACGGCGGACCGACCACGCTCGATCTTGCCGGGTTGGGCGACGGGGTCACCGCCGACCAGCCCGTGGATGCGGAGTACGTGGCCATCGTCGAGAAGCTGATCGCGGGCGCCATCGCCGCGGCGGCGCGCGAGCTGCGTCCGGCCACGCTGGCGCTGGGCGAGGGCGCGGCCGCGTTTCACATCAACCGTCGGCTGCCGCTGCCGGCGGGCGGGGTAACCGCGGGACCGAATCCGGCAGGGGTGCTGGACCGGCGCGTCGGCGTGCTGCGCATCAGCCCGGCCGACGCGCCGGAACGCGCCCCTCTGGCGGTGCTCTACCACCTGGCCTGCCACCCCACCGCGATGGGCGGCGACAACTACAGGATCACCGCCGACTGGCCGGGCCAGGTCAGCGCCTTTGTGGAAGGGGCCTACGGCCCGACCGACGCGCCGGTCGCCCTCTTTCTGCAGGGCTGCGCCGGCAACATCCGCCCGAACTTCAAGTCGGCCGACGGCCGCTTCCGCTCCTCAACCTGGTCGGAGCTGGCGGGTGTCGGCCGGGCGGTGGGCGGCGAAGTCGTGCGAGTCGCCGAGCAGGGCCGGCCGCTGGCGCCGGATGGAGCCGCGTTGCACCTGGCCGCGGCCACCACAACGGTGCAATTACCATTCGGTCCGCTGCCCGACCGGGCAATGCTGGAAGCAACATTGCAGGGGTCGCGCTTGAACCAGGGCTGGGCGCGCGCCATGCTGCGCCGGCTGGACGGCGACGGGTTGCCGGCGGAGATCGAAGCGGAGGTGCAGGCGCTCGCCATCGGTCCTTTGCGGCTGGTGGCGATGCCGGGGGAGATCTTCGTGGAGATCGGCCTGCGGGTGCGGACGGCGCTGGGCGAGCCGACTTGGGCCCTGGGCTACGCCAGTGACCTCTCCCTGGGCTACGTGCCCACGGCGGCCGCCCTGGCCGAGGGTGGTTACGAGACGGTCGCCTACCGTTTCTGGCTGCATCCGGCGCCACTGGTCGCACACACTGAGGATCTGTTGGAAGCGGCAGTGCGTCGCGTTGCCGAGGCGACTGCTGCCTCGAACGTTGCCGTGATGGAGAAGAGGATTGGAGGTGCTGTATGAGCGACACGATAGAGGTGCGGGCCGGCTATTCGCAGCGCGCGCTGTCCCGACGTCGTGTCCTGTCGGGCGCACTGTCCGCCGGCGCTGTAGTCGCCCTGAGCGCTTGCGCCGGGGTGACCCCTTCGGGCTCTGGTAACGCCCTACCGCAGCCGGCGAAGGGTCCCGTGACCGTGACCGCTCTGCTGACCGTGACGGGGGACAAGTTGACGTCGTTCCCCGGCCAGATCGGGGAGCCCTTCAAAAAGCTCCATTCCAACGTCACGTTGGAAGGTATCCCCCAGGGGGGAGGGGGTACGCAACA
>DHIZ01000054.1:20613-20751 GCA_002404055.1 Chloroflexi bacterium UBA4733 | reverse complement strand
CGCAATCGCGGCCCTGTAACTCGCACCACTACTGTCGTTCACTTGCTGTGCAAAACCTTGCGGCGCACTCACCGGCGACTGAAGTCACGGGCTACACCGGGCGAAGTCCGCCTTCGCGGACTAATCGAGCCGCCGAAG
>DHIZ01000054.1:15566-20451 GCA_002404055.1 Chloroflexi bacterium UBA4733 | reverse complement strand
CGCGGACTAATCGAGCCGCCGAAGGGCGGCTTTGCTTGGTGTAGCCCGCGACTTCAGTCGCCGGGCGCGGCAGCTACGCCGTCAGCCAGCAGACAGCGTAAAACCTGGCGGCACCCCCGGCGCTGCGTCACAGCCCAAAAGTCCCCCCCAGTTGCCGCCACCGTAACGTGGGTACTACAATAACTCCCCGGCGGATGACGCCAAGCGCCAGCGCCTTGGCAAGCGTAGGGAGTGGAAGCTGCACACACCTCGCCAGCGACCCATGGCCGTGCGCTATCGCCCGGTGCGGCGGCGCCGCAAGCCGCTGTCGCCGCTGCTTCTGCTCCCTCTTTTAGTCGTTGCCGGTCTGCTCGTCTTTAGCCGTGCGCGGGTCAGCGCCAGTCATAGCGCCACTGTCGCGCCGGCTCCTGTGGCAACGATGGCTCCCGTGACGCCGTCGCCGTCCCCGTCGCCCAGCGTCGCCCTCCTGCTCTTGCCCGTGTTTCGCCAACCGTCCGCCACGCCCGTTGCCACTGCCACCGCCCTGCCGACAGCAACAAGCACGCCCTCGCTAACGCCGACACCCATGTATGCCGACGCCTGGCTGCTCGCCCATCCCCCGACCAAGCCTCCCGCCATCAGCGCCAAAGCCGCCATCGTCATTGACTACGATACGCACCAGATCCTCTACCAGAGCAACCCGCACGAGTATCTGGCGCAGGCGAGCACCACCAAACTGACGCTGGCTGACGTCGCGCTGGACGTCGCCTCGCCCGACCTCCCCATCACCATCAGCAAAGACGCCACGGAGGTCGTGCCCGACCACATGGGTGTGCAGGTCGGCGAAATCCTCAGCTTGCAGGAACTGCTCTACGGCGCGATGCTCGACTCCGGCAACGACGCCGGCTGGGCCATCGCCGAAGGCATCGGCAGCCTCGACCACACCGTCGCCTTGATGAACCAGAAGGCGGTCGACCTCAACATGCACGACACCCACTATGTCAATCCGGTCGGCTTCGACGACCCGCAGCACTTCACTTCTGCTTATGATCTGGCAGTGGTAACGGAGGACGCGCTCACGCGCCACCCCTTGCTGAAACAGATCGTCGGCACCAAAAAGCAGATCATCGAGTCCACCAGGACCCACGGCTGGTTCGGCCCCACCAACCTGAACAGCATGCTCTGGGACTACCCCGGCGCCTGGGGCATCAAGCCAGGCTGGACGGAGGGCGCCCAATACTGCCTCGTCACCGCCGCCACACGCAATGGCCACACGGTGCTGGTCACGTTGTTGGGCAGCAAGGACCACTTCGCCGACGGCACAACCCTGCTCAACTACGGCTTTGCCCGCATCGCTGAAGGCGAGCACTGAAAGCAGCCATGGCAACCACCCTTCTCTACGTCCGCCACGCCGACGTGTTTAACCCGGAGAATCTGCTCTACGGGCGACTAGCCCGCTTCGGCCTGAGTGATTATGGCAAGTATCACGCCGAACGCGCAGCGACGTACTTCCAGGACGAACCGATCGTCGCCTTTTACAGCAGCCCCCTGCTGCGCGCCCGCCAGACGACGCGCACCCTGGCCCGACGCCATCCCGGTATTCCCGTCTACATCCGTGGCACCCTGGCCGAAGTGCGCAGCTCCTGGCAAGGCACCGCTTTCCATGCGTTGCCGGAGGGCAAGACTGTCTACGAGACGCGGCAGGTACCCAGCGATGAGAGCATCGACGACATCTGGCAGCGCATGCAGGCGCTGGCGCTGGAACTGGCGGCACAGCACGCGGGGCAGACCGTCCTCTGCGTCAGCCACGGCGACCCGATCAAGATCCTCACGCTCGGCTTCAAGGGAATCACCCTGGATGTCGCGGCAGTGCGCCGGCCCGAGCCCGCACGTTGTTCGGTGACGCGTCTAGAGTTCAACGCGCCGGACGCCCGTCCCACGGTGACGTACACCGACGTGATCGGCGGCCCCGACTTCAAGCGCGTTGCCGCGTTGGGCGACCTGGCGCTCGGTAGCCTGACGGCGGTCACACTGGATCGGCAGGAAATACTGCTGGTGCGCGACACTGCGGGCGAGGTCCATGCCGTCAATAACCGCTGCCCCCACATGCGTGCCCATCTGCACGAAGGCGCGCTGGAGGGAACGACGATCACCTGCCCCTTGCACGGTAGCCAGTTCCTGGCGACCAACGGGTCACTCGTGCGGGGTCCGCAGTGCGGCACGAGTTGGAGCGCCAACTACGGCGAGCCGGGCCGCTCGCTCAGCCCGATCAAGGCCGGCCCCCTGGCGACGTATGAAGTGCGTATCGAAGGTGACGACGTGCTAGTTCGCCACCGTTAGGAGCCGCAGCCGCGTCTCCTTAGCCCAGCGTTCCAGGTCGACCCGCGCGGCCCGCTTGAACACCGGCCAGTCACCCTCCAGCGTTTCCAGCACCAGCGTGTCGTCTCGCCGCTGGGTCAGCGACTGCTCACCGGCGGCGGCCACGCGGCTGCGGTGCGCCGCGTGCAGGCCGGCGATGCCCTCCCGCAGTACCAGTGACGGCCAGCCGGCCCCCGTCTCTCCATCAGGAGGTGTCCCCAGCGCTTCCAGCAACGCCGGCATCCGGAAAGGGAAGTGCAGCAGCTTGTCGCGCCGCCGCAACAGTTCCAGGCGTTGCGCACGCCGTTCCTGCAAGACGCCGAGCACTGACAGGGAAGTGGGATGCCCCACCAGCAGTCTCGCCAGTTCTTCGGCAGTATTGAGTGTGGCTGGAACGCCAAAGAGCGGGCTATGCACTGTCTGCAAGGCGCCGACGATGCCGGAGCCGAGCCGGGCGTAGCGTTCCGCCATGCCGAGGTCGCCCGGCAGGTCGGCACGCACCCGGTCAGCGCGCATCAGCAAGCGGGCCTCCTCCCAACCGGGCAGACTGCTCAGGAACTCCTCGGGCGTGACGATAACGAGATGAACGTCAGCGGCGCGCAGTGGTCGCTGGCGTCCTTGATTCTCGCGGCTGCGCAGGTGGACCCTGTTGAACGCGGTGTCGGGCGAAACGAAGCAGCCGCCCACCGGCTGAATAGCGCCAGCACTGAGTTGCCCCAGTAACGTCTGGCGCGCGTCGTCTCCGGCCACGAGCAACTCGCCACCAACGTGCGCAACCGCTTGCCGGATCGCGGCCACCGTGAATTCGCCGCCGCGTGTGGCGAGGTCGAAGATGCGCTCCGCTTCCACCTGGTCGAAGCTGGCAGTATCCAGGGACACCTTGAAATCGACCGGCTGCACGATGACGTGGCCGGCGGCGTCACGACCGCAGAAGAGCGCGTCCGGGCAGGAGACCCCCACCCGTTCCACTTCACGATGCAACTCCTCGTTGTGGTCCAACTCCTCCACACGCTCCAGGGTAAACGGCGTGTCACCGCCGGTCAGTGGTAGACCGACGTGTGCCGTCGCCCAATCGCCGGCGACCTGTTCCCAGCGGTGCCCGACGTGGGCGCTGAAGTTGCCCCAACTGCCGACGAAGCGGGCGTAGGCCTCCGCCTCAACGTCGGCCTGGGAGGCTCGGCCAACGATCATCGGTCGCGGCCGGCGCATCACCACGTAGCTCGTGGCGTCGCGGCGACGCTTGCCGCCTTCGATCGGGGTTGATTCTTCAGACATTGCGCGCCGTTTCTCCTTTTTGCTGCATGCTAGCGCACGAGGTGCCAATCCGCATGGTTGAATTCAAAGAGGGACAATGGCGCAGGAGAGCGGGGGCAGCGAGATGCGGTGGTTGGTAACGGCTGCTCTGATCGGTTCAGTAGTGCTCCTGTCCTCCTGCGATGTCTTCGACTCCATTCAACGTCCCGGCCAGCAAATCCACATGTACGGTGACGCGATCGACATTCAGACGTTCCTGAAGATTCCCAAGGCCCAGATTGTGGTGCAGATCGACAACACGACGCAGCATTTTACTGGTTCCTACGACGTCCATGTGCCGGTGAGTCATCCGCTGGTGATCTCGGCATCGGCGCCCGGCTATCAGCAGTACGAGATCAAGACCGTCCTCAACCCGCAGGGCAACAACGAGCTGCGCTCTCCGCTCATGCTGCGTCCGCTGGGGACGCAGTGAGCCGCGCCGCACCGCCGGCTCCCGATACTCGTCGCTGAAAGGACTGGCACGTGCCACTGCAGATTGATGTGGCCTTCCTGCCGCTGGAATTGCTCGCCCCGGATCAGACAGTGGCGATCGTGGTGGATGTCATCCGTGCCAGCACCAGCATCGTCACGCTGTTCGATCAAGGATGCCCTGCCATCTATGTAGCGCCCGGCCTGGACGCGGGCAGGGTGTTCGCCCGCACCCATGGCCTGCTGCTCTGCGGCGAGCAAGGTGGCGCTCGCCCGGAAGGCTTCGACTTCGGTAACTCACCGGCGGAGTTCGCCGCCCAGCGCTTCGACCAGCGTGCGGCCGTCATTTGCACGACCAACGGCACAGTCGCCCTGCGCTCCATCGCCGCCAGTCCGGCCATCTTCGTCGGCTGCCTGGCGAACGCCGCGGCTGTCGCCGCCGCCGCCGTCGCCGCGGCGCGGTCTGTCGGCAGCCTGACGGTCGTCTGCGCCGGCAGCTTTCGGCACGTCGCGTTGGACGACGTCTGGACCGCCGGACGCCTAGCAAGGCTTGCGTCAGAACTCCTTGGCGCCGAAGCGAAGCTGACCGACGCTGCGCGCATCGCCATCGCCCTTACCGACGCCATGCCTGATGGCCTGACCGCCTTGCGCTCATCCCGCAGCGCCCGCGCCCTGGTCCCCCTGGGGCTTAACGCCGACGTGGCATATGCCGCACAGGAGGATCGCTCCAGGGTGGCGCCGCGACTCGTGGGCAAGGAGGAAGAGGCGGAGCATCCGTTGCTGCTCGTGGCGGGAGAACCCCTTCCGGCTCGCACCGCCCGCCCGG
>DHIZ01000054.1:15018-15362 GCA_002404055.1 Chloroflexi bacterium UBA4733 | reverse complement strand
GACGGCCGCGGACCCCTGGCTTGGGTGTGTCCGAAAGTACCGAGTTGGCGCTCAACGCGCGGCCAGGGCCGGGGTAGCGGACAATGGCACTCCGAGTGAGCGACCCAGGGTTCCGGGCGTCCGTGGGCGTAGCGAGGTCAGGAGAGAGGGCCTCCCCTCACGCCGCCAGGGCGCCGGGTGTCTGTGGGCGCAGCCAGCATGTCCGACCTGTTTCACGAGCAGGTGCCCAGGGTTCCGCGCGTCTGTAGGCGCAGCACTCCGCATGGATGGCGATCAGGTCCAACCGTCCATCCCGGAGGCGGCCGTCCCCTGCGTAGCAACTAAGGTTTCTCCCGTCAGGGGGA
>DHIZ01000054.1:11859-14851 GCA_002404055.1 Chloroflexi bacterium UBA4733 | reverse complement strand
CGAGTTGTGCGAGCCGGAAGGGGTTCCTCCCCCGCCAGCACACCCTCAATGGCGCGTTTGAGATCGCGCAGGAAAGTCCCAGCCGGAGCGCCATCGAGGATGCGGTGGTCGAAGGTCAATGACAACGTGAGCAACTGATGGATCACGATCTGATCCTGGTGTACTGCCGGCTTTTTGGCAATTCGACCGATGCCGAGGATGGCGCACTGCGGCGGGTTGATGATCGGCGTGAAGGCGTCGATCTCCAGCGCACCGAGGTTGGTAATGGTGAAGGTGGCGCCCTGTAAGTCGTCCGGCGTGAGTGCATTCGACCGCGCGCGTGCCACGAGGTCGCCCAACTCGGTTGAAATGGCGTCCAGCGACTTCTGATCGGCGTTGCGCACCACCGGCACGACCAGGCCGCGCTCCAGCGCCACCGCGACGCCGACATTGATGTCGGCCCAACAGACGATCTGCTGCGCATCCCCTTCGCCCAGCATACTGCTGTTAAGGAGGGGATGCGCCGGCAGCAGCCGCGCTACCAGTTGTAGCAGGATGTCGGTGTACGTCGGTGGGCGGTGGCCGTAGACGCGGGCTGCCGGCAGGAGGTGGCTGCGCAGCTCGACCAGCGCGGTGGCATCGACCTCGGTCGTCAGGGTAAGTTGCGCGCTGCTCTGCAGGCTGCGCAACATCCGCTCGGCGATCAGCCGGCGGATGCCGCTCACCTTGATCGTCTCGATACGGCGCGGCTCGCTCGCCGCCGCGTTTTGTTTTGTCAGCGCCTTCGCCAGCACATCCCGTTCCAGCACCCGCCCCTCAGGGCCACTGCCGGCGATGCCGCTCAGCTCGATGCCTTGCTCGTGTGCCAGCCGCCGGGCCAGCGGCGAAGCCCGCACGAAGCGTTCGTCGGTACCAGCGCTGGCAAGGTTGCCGGCGTCGCTCGGGACCAACGCCGGGAGCGCGGGCGTCCTCGCCCGCCCCGCATGATCGCCGCGGGACGCTCCCGGTGAGTCCGCTGCCGTGCTGGCGCGGACGTCGGCCTCGGTGATCCGTCCGCCGGGGCCGCTCCCCCGCACCCCAGCCAGATTGAGGCGCAGGTCGGCGGCCAGTCGCTTCGCCAGCGGTGTGGCCCGCACCATACTCGCGTCGCTGTCAGGAGTCGGCGGATGCGGAGATGCCGGGCTGAGGGGAGCCGGCGCCTCTCTCCTCGTCTCCTCGTTCCCTCGTCTCCCAGCCAGGACGTCAATGGCGCTATCCGGCTCGTCGGGACTACCGATCACTGCCAGCAGGCCAGTCACAGGCACCACTGCTCCTTCGGCGGCAATGATTCGGCGAATCACGCCGGCCACGCTTGCCGTGACCTCAGTGTTGAGCTTGTCGGTCTCGATCTCTGCCAGCGGCTCTCCCGCTTCGACGCGGTCCCCCGCCGCTTTGAGCCAACGGAGCAGCTTGGCCTCCGTCATCGTCACGCCGAGCTGGGGCATCTTGACTGCCGTCGCCATGCGTTCCCCCTCTACGCGAGCAGCGCGCGAACGGCGGCGCTGACCTGGCGCGGCGTCGGTATGGAGATCTCCTCCAGGGTGCGACTGAACGGCGTCGGCACGTTGGGATTGGCCAGCCGCAGCGGCGGCGCGTCCAGGTAATCGAAGGCGTGGGTCACCACCTGGGCCACGATCTCCGCGCCGAAGCCGACGCGCTCGTGCGCCTCGTGCACCACCACCACGCGGTGCGTCTTCTTGACCGAAGCAGCAATGGTCTCGATGTCTAGCGGCACCAGCGTGCGCGGATCGATCACTTCGGCCTCGATCCCCTCTCCGGCCAGCTCCTCTGCCGCCAGTAGGGCAATCTCCACCATCCGCTGTAAGCCGATGATCGTCACGTGCCTGCCTTCCCGCCGGATGGCGGCGCGACCGAAGGGGATGGTGTAGTCCTCATCGGGCACGTTGCCCTTGGCCGTGGCGTAGAGCACCTTGTTCTCGATGAACACCACAGGGTTCTCGTCGCGGATGGCCGTCTTGAGCAGGCCCTTGGCGTCGTAGGCGGTCGTCGGCATCACCACTTTCAGGCC
The DNA here is from genome assembly GCA_002404055.1 of Chloroflexi bacterium UBA4733. The sequence continues at coordinate 12,804 of DHIZ01000054.1, read as the reverse complement.
GGGGACGTGGGCGAACCAGGCCTCCAGCGACTGCGTGTGCTGGGCGGCGTTGGCGCGGCCGGCACCGGTCATGGTGCGGTAGACAATGGGCAGGTTGGCTTTGCCGCCGAACATGTACTTGGACTTGGCGGCCTGGTTCACTAATTGGTCCATAGCGCACATCATGAAGGTCATGTACATGAACTCCGCGACCGGTCGTAGGCCGACGAGCGCCGCCCCCAACGCCGCGCCGGCGATGGCCGTCTCCGAGATGGGCGTACCAACTACACGTTTGCCGCCGAACTCGTCGTACAGGCCGCGCGTCACACCATAGGTGGATTCCTTGATGTCCTCGCCTAGACAAAAGACGCGCGGATCACGGCGCATCTCTTCACGCAGTGCCATGTTCAGCGCCTGCGAATACGTCACATCAGGCATCAGATCTCCCTCCCCGCCGCGTCGGCGCCGGTGTAGATATCCGTCAACAACAATTCCTCGCCCGGCTCGGGGCTGGCCTCGCCAAAGGTGACGGCCCGCTCGACTTCGTCCTTGACGCGGGCATCCAGCCGTTGGAGGCTCTCGGCTCCCGCTACACCGAGCTGTTGCAGCACTGCCCCGAAACGGATCAGCGGGTCGCGGGAAGCGCGGGCCTGCGCCACCTCCTCTTTGGTGCGGTAGGGCTCCGGGTCGCCCAGGAAATGGCCCTCGAAACGGTAGGTCTTGGCCTCAATCAGCGAAGGCCCGTCGCCGTCACGCGCCCGCTTGACTGCCTCCACCACCGCGCAGTGGACAGCCAGCACGTCGGAGCCGTCGACGATGACGCCGGGGATGCCGTAGGCGGCGGCGCGGTCGGCGACGTTGGCGATCGCCATATCCTGGGTCACGGACTGGTACTGGGCGTACTGGTTGTTCTCGCAGACGAACACCACCGGCAGTTTGAGCGTGGCGGCGAAGTTGATGCCCTCG
>DHIZ01000054.1:0-11741 GCA_002404055.1 Chloroflexi bacterium UBA4733 | reverse complement strand
GCAGACGAACACCACCGGCAGCTTGAGGGTGGCGGCGAAGTTGATGCCCTCGTGGAAGGCGCCGTGGTTGGCGCCGCCGTCACCGAAGAAGCAGAGCGCCACCTCCGGCGAGCCGCGCACCCAGAAGCCGAGCGCCGCTCCGGTGGAGATGGGGATGCCGGCGGCCACGATGCCGTTGGCGCCCAGCATGCCGTGGTCGAGCGAGGCGATATGCATGCTGCCACCCTTGCCCAGGTTGTAGCCCGTCACCTTGCCCATGAGTTCCGCCATCATCGGCGCCAGTTCTAAGCCCTTGGCGATGCAGTGACCGTGGCCGCGATGCGTGCTGGAGATCACATCGCCATCGCGCAATGCAGCACAGGCGCCGGTGGCCACCGCTTCCTCCCCGATGTACAGGTGGACGCTGCCATACAGCCGCGCCTCCAGGAACAGCGCCTTCACTCGCTCCTCAAAGCGCCGGATGCGCAGCATCGTGGCGTAGAGCTGGAGCAGTTGCTGATCGGACAGCCCGTGACGCTCTATAGGCGCGGTGGGGACTTCGGCCAGCGTTGCCATTGAGTGACCTTTCTTTGTACGTGGTCCGGTATTATCCGCGGCGTCCCGCCCGGCGACTGAAGTCGCGGGCTACATGCCGCAAAGTCCGCCTGCGCGGACTCGTTCCCAGCCCGCGGAGGCGGGCTTCGCTTGGACTAGCCCGCGACTTCAGTCGCCGGGCGGGATGGACGATCTCCGCGCAGTTCATCACCGTTGTCGCCCGCCCCCCTCGTCTCTTCAGTGTCGTCAACGCGTAAACACCGCGCCCCGCACGTAGTCTGCGTCGTCGGACGCCAGGAAGGCCAGCACTCGTGCCACGCCACGCGGGTCGACGAGGTGCGCATTGGCTAGCGCTTCTTCTACCGACCGTCCGGCGGCCCGGGCGCCGTCGGCGACATTCTGGCGCTTCAGTGGCGTGTCGACACCGCCGGGACAGACCTCGTTGAGCCGAATGCCGGCCTGGCGTAGCTGTTCTTGCAGCACCAGGATCAGGCCATGGGCGCCGCCCTTGCTGGCGCCATAGGCAACCGATGAACTGCCGCCGACGACGCCGGCGCCGGAAGTGATGAGCACAATGGTACCGCGACTGAGGCGGCGCATCGCCGGGACGACCGCCCTGACCATGTGGAAGGTGCCGATCAGGTTCACCTCGATCACGCGCCGGAAGGTCGCCGGGTCAAGCTCGTCCACCGGCACAAAGGCGCCCTGCATAATCCCCGCGGCGTGAATCAGGGCATCAATACGTCCCCAGCGCCGTTCCGCCGCCGCAACCAGCGCCAGGCAACCTGCAGCGTCCGTCACGTCGGTCGGCACGACGAGCGCCGGGCTGCTCGTTCCCCCCAACGTCGAGAGGGCGCTAAGACCGGGAGCGGCTGGCAAGTCGGCCAGCACCAGGGCCGCCCCCTCTTCGGCGCAGACCTGTGCCGCCGCCAGGCCGATACCGCTGGCCGCACCGGTGATCAGCACCACCTTACCCTGCAAACGCATTCCGTACACTCCAGTTACCATGTTCGCGTCTACGCCTGCCACGTCAAGCCGGCCTGCTCCATGACCCTATCCAGTTGCTGCTTGGCGGCTGGGATCTGCTCATCCGGCAGATGCTCGATCAGCATGAAGCCGTCGGGGCAGCAGCGCTCGAAGCGCCGCATATACGTCTCCTGATCGAACAGCCCCGTCCCCAGGGGGCACTCTCGCATGCGCACCGGCAGGGTGTTGTCATAGGTGATGTCCTTGGCATGCCCAATGACAGTGTAGCGTCCACAGCAGTCAAAGAGGCGGTCGATCAGCGACGTGGTGTCGTACAGCTCATCCAGCGAGCGCACGAAGTTCACCGGATCGGCGTTGAAGCGCAGCGCCGGGGAACCCACCGCCTCGATGCAGTCGCGCACTCGCTCCGGTGTATCCAGGGGGCTGGTGGACGCCCCTTCGATAGCGAGAGGGATGCCCACGTCCTCCGCAACCGGAACCACTTGCCGCAGGGTATCGACCAGGCGCATGAGCGTCCGCAGGCTGGTGTTTCCTGGCGCTGGGGTCCAGGGTCCGGCGGGGTTGAGGCTGCCGGGACGCACGTACACCGTGGCAGCCTGCAACCAGGCGGCGCAGCGACAGGCCGCCTGCAGTTGGCGGATGCCCAGCGCCCGCCGGTCGTCGTCGGGCTGCACCAGCATCTCGTAACGCGGGTTAGCCTGGGCCACGCTGATGCCGCCGTCGCGCAGGATGGCGCCGGCGCGCTCGTACTCCTCGCGCCTCGCTTCCAGCGGGTTCGGGACAATCACCGTGACACCGCTGAAGCCCAGATCTCGGAGCCGGTCGGCAGTAGCAGCGGTGATATCTGCCACCGCCGCCGGCATCATCCCCACCACGCCTGATCGCATGGGCAGCCTCCTCTTTGCAAATCCTTATCCCTCTTCTACCACCACCGCCGCGTGAATGTGGACCTGGGGCAGCCGGACGCGCACCACGCCGCTGTCCCACGTCCAGTCGAGGTCCTGACCGCCTGGGACCACCTGCACGCTGGCCGGCCGTGCGGGAAGGCGCAGGCGGAGCGTCACCGGCCCCACCGGCGGCACACGCTCGACACTGACATTGCGCGGAGACGTGGCCGGGGTGACGCTCCGGTTGAGGATGTGGACCACAGTCCGACCGGGCTGGCGGCGCACGGTGTGGACGACAGCGCCAGCCGCCTCCACCTGGGCCAGCGGGTCCGGCCAGACTTCGTGAAACAAGCTCCGCAAGAGAGCACGCAGCAAGGGGTAGTGCGTGCGGAAGTAGGCGGCGAAGACGGGGCCATGGATGACGGCGACGCGCCCGCTGCCGACCTCGCGGAGCGAGATGGCCGTACCCACGCTGGCTTGCGCCGGCTCGGGGATCGCCAGGAGCCGCGCCCACTCCCGTGCGCCGCGCAGCGCCACCGGCTGCCAGGGGCCGGCGACGGTGACGGCCGCCGTAGCCACGGGTAGGTAGTGGAAGCCCGTACGGGGCTCCCCGGCAGCCTCCACGCCCGCCAGCCGGGCCAGGGTTGGCTGGCGGGCGACGCCTGCGCCGCTGAGCACCAGCCGGCCACCGGACTCGACGTAGGCCTGCAGCGCCGCCGCGACTGCTTCCGGCACCGTCTCTTGCTCTGCGACGACGACGAGGCCGTACTCGCCCAGCCGGCTCAGGAGACCTTCCTCGTTCTGCACGTCGGCGTGATAGCCCGTGTCGAGCAGCGCGTGGAGTGCTCCCTCCAGCGCTTGCGTGGCCTGGCCGGGGTTGTAGAGCGGGGTGTTGTGGGCATAGTAGTGCGACTGGCTGTGCAGCACCACCGCTTGCGGCACGGATACGCTGCCCTGGGCTGCCGCCTGCCGGGCCCGGCAGAACTGCGCGACCTCGGCCAGGATGTCGTGCTGCCAGCCAATGAGGTGGCCACTGCGCGGCGGATGCACATAAACACAGACGGCGCCGCCGTTGGCGACCACCTCGGCAACTTCCTGGCAGAGATGGTCGGCCGTCTTGAACTGCCAACCATCCTGCTGGTTCTCGCCTGTCGTGAAACCCCAGGCCATCAGGTCCCAGGGCATTCCCCGGCTAGCCAGAAAACGCGCCTCGACCAGCGCTCGCTCGAGCCCCCAGGCGTGGCTGAAGTCGCCGCTCAGAAAGTCGACCGGCGCCGTCACCGGCTCCGGCTGCCGGACGGAGTACATCCAGTTGCTGCAGACGAGGCAGCCGGGCTTGCGCTGATGGATGGCTTCCGTGTAGCGGCGCACGTGAGCTTCGAAGGCCCGGCGCTGGAAGGCCAGCCACGCCTGCCACCCTGGCTCCGCCGGCCCGCGTGGCGCCACGGTCCCAGCCGCTTGGTCAGCGAACTGCCGCTGACAGCGCTCGCAGTAACAGGGCGCCGTCGCCCAGTTCTCGCCATCCACCCAGAAACCGTCGACGTCGTAGCGGTCGATGATCTCCAGCAGTTGCGGGACCATCAACTCTGGGCCGTAACCGCCGGTGAGACAGGCCTTGTCGGGGTCGCGCTGCCCGTCGGCGTTGACGCGGGCCCACTCCGGATGCTGTTGCATGGCAACCGTATCCCAGACGCCGGAGTAGTGGACGACGAGCGGGATGCCCAGTTCCCGCGTCACGTCGCGATGGATGCGCAGTGCGTCGCGCACGATGCCGGGCGAAGGGGTGCCCACCTGCGTCGGCCAGCTCGTGTAGCCTGGGTGACCCTTGCAATCGCACTGGATCCAGTCCGGCCGGATCTTCTGCCAGGCCTCGCGCAGCAGTTCGGCAGTCACCTCCCGTCCCAGTTCGGTATCCTGCGCGTTGGCGTGCAGGTCGTAGTGGATGCCGAAGAAGACGAGGTCGTGCCAGTTGTCGGTGTGTGTACTCATGCTCGCTGCCTTTCTCCAGGTGTCCGGTTTGCCACAAGCTCAGCACTGAGGTGTCCGACGGTGGGAGCGCTGTCGGAGATGGCATCCCTACAGATAGTTGCGCGGTGCGCGAACCGCCCGCAACAGTGCCGGGGCGACGCGGCGATCCTCACCCAGTACGTGTGGCCGCGCACCGTCGCCCAGCATGTAGCTCGCCACTCGACTGCTCGTGACGAGCCAGTCGAGCAGCCGGACCCGTAGTTCCTCGACCACAGCTCGGTGCTCCTCCCGGTAGAACAGGTTGTCCATTTCCCAGGGGTCGCGCTCCAGATCGTAGAGCTCGCCAACCGGCCGCGCTTCCTCAGGGAAGACGTCCGGCGGGTAATGCACATATTTCCAGCGCTGCGTCCGGATCGCCTTACTCCAGGCGTTCTCGGTATACACTGCCTCACGCGGGGCTACCGTCTCTCCCCGCAGCAACGGAGCCAGACTGCGGCCGTCGACGCTCTGCGGAACCCGAAGTTCAGCGAGCTCGCACAATGTCGGGAAGACGTCGATCGTCTCAATCAAGTCGTCACGGCGCTGTCCCGCAGCGAATCGCCCTGGCCAGGACCAGAGCATGGGCACGCGGGTGATGGCGTCGTAGCTGAGGCCGGGGGCCTTCTCGATGATGCCGTGCTCGCCGGCGAAGTCACCGTGGTCGGCACAGTAGACCACCAGCGTCTCTTCTGTCAGCTTCGCACTCGCCAGGTACTCGAGCAGCAGCCCGGCGCAGGCATCGACCTGACTGACGCAGCCGAGGTAGCCGCGCAGCACCCGTCGTCGCCCGGCTTCGTAGGTGCGCGGTTCGAACAGCCACATGGGGCTGTTCGGAGCCCGTTGCGCCTCGCGTGTCCGCCGCTGATTAGGAGGCTTCCCCGTCAAGGGCTCATCGGCGCTGGGCGGTAAGGTCAACTGCGCCTCATCGTAGAGTTCCCAGAACTCCGTCGAAGGGAGATAGGTTTCGTGTGGCCGCGGGAAGCTGACCCAGAGCAAGAACGGCTGCTGCTTGGGTCGCTCCTCCAGAACCCGGATCGCTTCCGTCGCACACCAGTGGTCGACGCAGTGCGCGAACGGCAAGCGTGAGGGCCGCGCGTCGAGGCCTTGCCCGCCGCGTCCCGTGGCCGTCCATTCCTGCAGGTATGTGTCGTCGCGATCGGCGAGCAAGCGCGGATCAATCCGGCGCAGGTAGTCATCGAAGTCATTCTTCCCCGCGCCTGCTTCGTCACCGTAGGCGTCCAGGACGACGTCAGCCGGCGCCTCAATCCACCCGTAGGGTGTGTGGATCTTCCCGATCGCACCCGTGTAGTACCCGGCGGCCCGAAACTGGCTGAACAGCGAGGGAAGATGTTCCGGCTCCTGCCCCAGCAGCCCGTAGAAGCCGTGGTTGTGGGGATACTGTCCGGACAGGTAGCAGACCCGGCTCGGCGTGCAGATGGGATTTTGGGCAAAGGCTCGATTGAAGGCGATTCCCTGCGCCGCCAGTTGATCCAGGTGCGGCGTCTGGGCGTCGGGATGACCGGCGTAGCCGGTGCAGCGCGCATTGTGCTGATCGCTCATGAGCAACAAGATATTGGGACGGCTGGTTGCCATTGCCTCTCCTCCGATCGGGACATCCCGGCCGCACGGTCAGGCGTACTTTGCCAGCGCTGCCGTGAACTGCGTCGTGAGTGATGCCAACACCGTCTTCGGGTCGGCCTGCCCGAGCCAGACCGGCGTGATGGCCTTGCCCCAGGCCGCCTGCAGGTCGTTGAAAGCAGGCGTCGAAGGCGTCGGTTGGGCCACTTGCAGCGCTTCATCGTAGGCGTTCAGGTTCGCCGGCTTCCCTTGCTTGCGCAAGGTCTCCTTAAACGTCGGGAGGTTCGCGCGCAGGCTGGGTACCGAACCGTAGCCCACGCCAATTTGAAGATTGGGTGCTGCCGTGATGCACCAGGTGCTCAGCGTCCAGGCGGCGTCCTTGTTCTTCGCGCCGGCGAAGAGGAACGCCGGGTTGCCGCCGAGCAGGCTCTGCGGGCCATTTGTCGCCGTCGGCACGACACCGATCACGTCCCAGTCGTAGTGGACAGCGCGCCAGATTGCCACCCGCGAGTCCCAGGCCCAGACCATGGCCTCGCGCCCAGCCTGCTCCATGGCGATGAAGCTGGGCGCCTTGGGAATGCCCGGGGGGAAGGCGGAGCGATCTTGCACCGACAGCCCCACAAATGCTTCCACGGCAGCCAGCATGCCGGGCGAACTGAGCGTCGGCTGCGTCAGGTCGGCGTTCAGGATTTCTCCGCCCCACGTGCGGAACCACGGCAGCGACCAGGGCAGGCTGATCGGCAACTCAAAGCCGTACACGTCGGCGAGTGGCTCCGCACCGGTCGTGCCCGGCGGCCGCTTGGTCAACTTGACGGCCGCGTCGCGGAAATGCTGCCAGTCCCAACTCTTCGCGGCTTGTAAGTCCAGTGGCGTCGAAACCCCAGCCGCCTGGAACAGACTCTTATTGAAGAAGAGCATCTGGGGATCAATGTTGACCGGCACGGCCAGTCGCTTCCCCCGCACCGTGCTCATAGCCCAGCCACCCGGCCAGAACGCATCCGTCTGGACTTTGTCACGCGCCAGATATGGCTCCAGGTCGAGCAGCGCCCCCTTGTAACCCAGCGGCGCCACATCCTGCCCGTCGTCCCAGGCCCAGTCGGGCGGGGTCCCCCCCGCGATCAGTGTGGTGAGCTTCTGCAGCATGTCGGGCGCGCCGCTGGCCTCGACCGTGATGGAAGGCTGCTCCGCACTGAACTGGGCGAAGAAACCAGGCCAGAGGCTGTCCTGCTCCTTGTTGCCGGTCGTCAGATAATAGGCGCTGATGGCCGACCGTGCGCCAGCCGCACTGCTGGTCGCGGCCGCCGTCGAACTGGTCACACTGTTGGTCACGACGGTCGTTGTCGAACTCGTCACCGACGACGTCGTCACTGTCGGCGCTTGGGTGGCTGTTGGGGCAGGGGCTGCTGTAACCGCCGCGCTACTGGTGGTGGCCGCCGTAGCCCTACTGGATGCGCTCGACGTCGTGGCCGCCGACTGAGTCGTGGCGGTCACGTTGCTGGCCTGTGCGGTGACTGCTGAGGCAGTAGTGCCACCGCAGGCGCTGAGCAGCGCGAGCGCCCCCAGCGCGAGGCTGCCGCGGATGAGCCCCCGGCGAGTGAGACCGTGTTCAGGGGCGAAGTCAGGGTATCGCGTGCTGTGCATATCGTTCTCCATCTATGCTACTGCAGAAGGCAACCCACCCAATCGCGAGGCGAGGCGTTATGCACGGTCCGGTACTCGCCAGTTTGCATGCCAAACGGAGTCGGGGGGAACGGGCTGCTGGTCGGGGAAGAGCTCTTGCATTGAGTGGAACTCCCGGACGTGCGGGCGCACCACCGTCTCCCACAGGATCTCAACCTGTTCGAACGTCAGTAATCGGTTCTGCGGCTGCCCGGCATCGTAGGCCGCCAACAACTCCTTCGCCTTGTCGCCCAGCCAGCGCACCTCGTCGGCAACCATCCGTTCTCCCACTAGGCGGTTAGACTGGCGAGCGTTGGCGCCCATAGCAAAGTGCGGTCCATCATCTCCAACCGCTGGCAGACGCGATACGTCTACGCATTCTGGCTGGAGCGCCCAGAGCAAGGAGGTTTCCACCCTTCCCGCGTGGTCGCCGCCGCTCCTATTGTCACCAGCAAAACCAGGCTGGTTGGCCTCATAATCAGGAAGGCCATACAGTCGCATACCCACGTATGGCTGAACTAAGGCCAAGAGCGTCTTGAGATCCTGCCAGTTCGGTCCGTAATGGCCCGTAAGCAGAATCGCGGCGTGGAAGCCGAGGGCGTCGCCCGCCCGCAACTGGTAGCAGACGTTCTTGAAGTGAACCCAAGGGGGCACGCTGGTCAACCACGTCCGCTTTACCTGCCCTACCGACCGGTGGGCCCAAGCGGCGTATCCGCCCAACTCGTGGACGTGCCAGTAATCAGGAGGCGCCACGATGCCGCCGTGCTCCCGCGCCGCCGCGCAGGCGATGGCGTGCGCCTTCAGCGTGTCAAGTCCAAGCACATTCTGTGGGCCGTGCGGCTCGCACAAGCCATATGCAAAGTACACAAGCGGACACGTCGTGAATGCCGCTTCGAGTTCGTCATGGAACATTCGCTCCCAGCGGACTTCGCGCATGACCTCCCTCTTTCCTTTCTTTGCCAGTATCGCCCTGCGTTCCATCTGCCGTAACATCCTTCCTCCCAGTCTAGCGCACCTGGACGACGTGCGCTGACGATGGACGATCAGGGCGTTTTGTGGAGGGCCACGGCGTCTCCCAACCACGCGGGGACAGTGGACCGGCGCTCTAGGGAAGCGGGATGCCAAACCAGCCGGCGACGACGTGCGCGCCACCGACGAGCGGCCCCACGAGCGGGGCGAGCTTCTGCACACTCTCCCAGAGGGAGGTACCCTGCTGCACCACGAGGCTCGCCTGCTTGACTGTCGCGGCGGCCTTCTTGAGGTTGGGCACCAGCGCTTCCGGCTTCACCTGGCCGTTCTGGACGCCGCCTTCGAGCGCGTTGCCCACCGCCGTTTGGGCGCTGATCGCCTGGGCTCTCGGCAGCGCCGCCGCTCCGAGCGCCGCATGCAGCTCGGCGAGCGCCGCCTGCAGAGCGGCGGGATCCACCTTCGCGCCGGCGTCGTAGCGGATCTGCGTGAACGTGTTGCCCGTGGCAGTGGCGTGCCGCCCGATCGCCCCCACTTGGCCAGAGATGTCGAACCGGTCGCCCATGAGCACCTCCTTGACGATGACCCCACGCTGTTCCAGTGAGGGATCGGCCCCGAGTAGCTCCAGCAGCCCCGGCCGTCCGGAGAGGCCGATGATACGATACTGGACGCTATGCAGTTCATCGAGCGAGGCGGCGATTTCCTCCGCCTTTCGCGCCGCCACTTTCGCGAGTTGGCGCAGCCCTGCCGGTTCGGCGGGCTGCGCCAACAGCTGCTCCAACTCGGCGGTCGCTTCCTCGACGAGGTATATGACGCGACCCTCGTGTTCGTCCACCAGCCTGAACATCTCCTGGTACTCCAGCCCCACAGTCACCGGCGCGATTTCGCGCCAGTACTGCTCACTGAGGAAATGTAGGCGGGTGCAGATCTGCTTCGCATCCCGGTAGCGATCGCGCATGTGCAGCAGGTCGAGCTGCTTGCGCAAGTACTGCCGGCGCTTGGGGCTAATCCCGTCGTCCACGTACTTGAGTTCGACCAGAACCCGGTAGACGTCACGGAAGGCTTGCTCCACCACTTCGACGACCTCGGAGATGAAGCTGAGGATGGTGCGCAGGTCGTCGTTGTCGACGCCGCGGTCGGTGCCGACACAGAGCAGCATCGCGCGGAACTCCTCGCTGAGCTCGTGGAGTCGGCCCTCGCTCCCCATTCCAATCTCTCCAATCCGTCTGTGCCGATCCATGGGTCAGTGTGCATGTTGAGGGGTGTCGGCACGATACGCCGTTCGGGCGACTCAGTTCTGCTCCGGCTGCCCGGGTGGTTGGATGAAGACGCTGTCTCGGGTCGCCGCCCCCCGCCCGGCCGCCCCGACCTGTCCCGAGATGTCGTAGTGATCGCCTAAGGTAAGTTCACCGACATGCATCACCAAACTCTGCCGCTGCATCGTGTCCAGGAACTGCGTGAGCACCGTCCGGAACTGGTCTCGCTCGCGGCTCAACCGGGCGCTGCCGGCGTTCACTCGCTCCACGTCGGCGCGGAGATCACCCCCCGATGGCGTCACGTGCCAGACGATCTCGGCGGGGTCATCCTTGAACGAAAACCGCCAGTAGATGGCCACGCGTCCCCGAAAGGCCTTCGCCCCCACGGGGAAAGGCTGGTAGTCGTCCGCAGTGTGCTGATCCGGCAGGAGCAGGATGATGAGAAGCTTTTCTCCCCGGACCGGGTAGATCCAGCGGAAACGTCCATCGCCCAAGGCGTCGATCCGGATGCCCTGCATCGTCCGTCGTTCCAGCGGCGTCCCACCGTGGCCGATGTAGGCGAAGGCGACCCCGCCGCCGACGGGCTCGTAGTCGTCGGGCGTACTCTCTGGGCTGAGCAGCAACCGGGGGAGGTAGCCCCGCTCCGGGATGTGGATAACCTCATTCGCAGCGATCAGCTGACCGTCGTTGAGTTGCGCATCGATGATCAGCACCTCGCTGACATCTTCGCCGCCACGAATGGGCGGGAGGGGACGGGGCCACGACTGGTCCACTGGCACACCTCCGGTCATTCTCCGGCAAGGACCACCACCCCAAGGGCTAACGATCCCGCCGGTTAGTCCCGTCGCGGATCCTGCGCCGCAAAACGACACGTTCGGCATGCGCCCCCTGGACCCTAATATACGACGTGCGAACCGGTGAAGCAGGTGAGTATGGGTTGGTTGCCTTGCTCCAGGAATGATATGGCATGGCGGCTCTCTAGTCAATGGCGATGGGCTGCTTGCGGTACCCCATTTTGTAACGCGGGCTGATCGCTGCTAAGGGAGCGGGACTCCGGCACACTGCTCGAAAGTCCTCAGCGTGCAGTGAGAGAAGGAGTCCCGTCGCATGATGCCACCGATCGAAGACGTGGTGACGTTGCGCCCAGAGGGCACCCGGCATCTGGCGCCGACGTGGCGGAAGGAGATGCACCAGACGTGCGCGGAGGTACTGGTGGCGTTCTGGGATCGGTCGTGTCTGTGCCTGTCGGATCTGGCGCGGGCGCTGCCGGCGCCGCAGCACTCCTTGCACGGTCGGCTGAAGCGGCTCGGTCGTTGGTTGGCTAATCCGCACCTGGATGAGTTGGCGCGCCGACGCCCGAAGGGCGGCCGTGTGCGTTGGGTGCGGCTGACCTACGAATGGGTCGTGCGGTTGCCGGAGCAGCCGAGGGAGCGGCCGCTGTTGCCGATCCTGCTGGATACGGTGTACTTCCACCCGTTTGCCGTGCTGTTAGGGCCTGCCACGGAATAACCGTCTCACGTTTGGCGGCACTACCAGTGGCGATGCACGCCGTGCATGCGACAGTTATTTTGGGACGAGCCCTTAGCCACCGTGCCCTGCGGCAGTCGGGGGCTGCCAATCGCGCTCCGGGTGCCCTGTGGGCGGTATCACCGCAAAACCCTGGAGGCGTGTTTCCCTCCCGAAGCGACGTGGCCGGATCCGACCGTGCCGACGGTACCGTCGCTGCGGCAGCGCCTGGGCTTGCCGGCTCGTCCGCCGCTGGCGGCGTCGACCAAGAAAGCGTTCCTCAGCCAGAACCACATTGAGGAGCACTTGCTTGCGCTGGTGTTGCGCCTGGTGTGCCGCCGACGCCCGCAGGGCGGCCGCT
>DHIZ01000057.1:73165-75857 GCA_002404055.1 Chloroflexi bacterium UBA4733 | reverse complement strand
ACCCTAACTTCAAAGCACACCCTGATCCGCATCTACATGGGGGGCTGTTAAGGCTCTGGTGCATAAAGTGGGGAGCACCGAGAATAGGGTATGCTATACCAGAGGGCCGAAGCAAGCGCCGCGACGCGACAACATGGACTCGGACCACCTCCCCACTTTATGCACCAGAGCCCTGTTAAGGTCGCTGTCACCAGCCGCAAAGTAGGACGGCGCACACCATCCCCTCGGACGCTATTCGTGCCCACGGCGACAAGAGTGACGACAATGCAGTACCGACTTGCGTTGTGGATATGGCACTTCGGCCAATTTGCGCCCATGTTTCAGCCCGTGTCACCCCTGCTCGACGACCGGAGCGCCGAATGAGTGCCGACTCTCCGCATTCTCGGCACTGTTCCCGCTTGCCGCTATGATCAGCGGCCTGAATTGGGAGACCATGCCGATCACAGTTTGCGGCTGGTGACAGCGACCTTAACACCCCCCCGAGTTGACACGGCCAGCGGAGCAGATGAAATCCCGCCGACGGATATTGACTGTACCGCCGTGGTCCGAGTAGGTGACAACGGCACGTCCTTGCATGCGGACAAGCCAAGCAGCGCCGCCGAGACCAAGGGCACGAGGAGCCGGGCCGCCCTCGGCGTGAGACACGGCATCGTGCCGCTCCTGTCTCAGCGTCCAATCGGTGGACTGTGGTCAACAAGGAATGAACGCGCTCGATCCGGCGCGAGTTCCCTGCCAATAGGGCGACCCGTGCCGCGTCCTGGCTCCCGTTACTATGGCGTGGCAGGCTTTGCCCTACTATGTCCTACTTTTACGCGTATTCTGGCTGTACCCCCTTATTGCTCGCAGTGCTCGGCTCATGGGGAGCAACGGAACGGTGGGCCAGGAATTAGGACGAGACCGGGATGAAGGCGAAGGCTAGATCAGTCTCACCCTGGACGCGCGGCAATGTTGAGCCTGCTGCCCGCGCCACCGCATCGACCTGGGTCGGATCGTCGAGCTTCAAGTAGGGCGAGCTAGTCATTTGCAACGCCACGTCGGCCGGCAAGTTCTGTCCGGTGAGGACGCTCTTGAAGGCATCGGCCAAGAGGATGCCTTGGGTGCAGTGGCAGCCGGCGTCGAAATGCATGATCCCCCGTTGGAAGCGCAGGTAGACGAAGTTGTGGTTTTTCGGGTCGGCGGCGGGCTGGCTCGTCGGCGCCCCCCAGATTTCCAGATTCAGCAAGGGCAGGAGGCCGGGGTTGCCGCCGCCGTTGGGGTAGGCCGTCTGCAGGCTGACGGTGGTGGTGAAGGTGCGATAGAAGTTGACCGGCTGGCTGTCGAAGGTGTCGGGGGCGTGCTGCTGGACGAATGCGACGATGGCGTCGGCGTAGTCGGCCGTGGAGGGCGGCGGCGCCTGCTGGGTGAGGCTCGCGTCATAGGCCGGGAAGGTGGAGAAGTTGAGGCTCGTGATCGGCATCAGGTCGGGATCGAGCAGGTTCATCGGACGCGCACTGGCCCCGCCCTGGCCGCCGATCTGGATCATCTCTCGTTGGAAGATTTGCGTCCAGAAGCCGAGGAAGGGGAAGATCCGGCTCACCGGATAGCCGAAGGTGGTAACGCCGCCTCGGGCGTTGAAGTAGTTCCAGATCACGTCGTCGTCGATGCGATAGCCGGTCTGCGGGAAATAGCGGGCGTCGTGCGGCGTCGCCGGAAGCGTCATGGCGAGGTCCACGTTGGTCTGATTGGTGGCGGTGACGGTGATGGTACGCGGGCTGGAGACGAGGACCGGCTGCCCGGGTGGCGAACCGGTGAAGGGGTCGTCGAGCTCTGCCTGGATGGTGTAGGTGCCAGGCAAGAGCAATTCGTAGTAACTCCCATCGCCCGTACTCTGTCGCGCGCTGGCACTGGAAGGCGGCGCGGCCCCTTGCACCTTGATTTGGATGTTGCTGAGAAGCGGCTCGTTCGCCTCGCGCCGGCCATTGCCGTTCTGGTCGAAGTAGACCAGCCCGCTGACCGTGACGTAGGGCGAGGATTGGGCGTGAGCAGTCCCACCGATATTGAGGAGTAGCCCGCTGAGCACAGCGAGCAGGCCGATTCGGAAACTGCGTACTACCACCGTTCCGCTCCCTCCCCCTAGTTGCAGCGGTTGCGGATTGTCCGCTGCACTCCCCGGTCATCCTACCACGCTAGTTAAGAACGAAGAACACGGGTTCCCGTGATGCTGGACTGCTCTACCGCGTGTTCGCAATCCATAGCATTCCGTGAGACTCGCCAGCTGAGCGGTGGGGCACGATTCACCTGGACCGTGCCCCACCTTGAGGCTTACAGCGCGCTGTAGGGCTTAATAGCTGGTGTTCGTGAGCGCGCTGTTGAAATCGTTGTTCGCGTAGGCGCAGTTGTTAATGGCTTGCGTCAGGCTATCGAACCACCACCCTTGCGTATTTGGATCACTTACGCCGTAGTTTCGGTCCACAAACCAGCAGAGCGCCCAGAAGCGCGGCCCGCCGTTAACCGAGATCTCGTCGAGCGCTTGGAGGTACCAGCCCGACGGATAGCTCTGGTTGCTGTGGGCATCGGTGTCGGTGTTGGTCTCGGTGATCCACATCGCAACGCCCGTGTCGTACTGATTGATGATGTCCCGCCAGTTCTTGTAGGGGTCTGAGTAGCAGTGGAACAGAAAACCGGTCTACCGGTTACAGCAAGCTGGAAGAGC
>DHIZ01000057.1:491-73093 GCA_002404055.1 Chloroflexi bacterium UBA4733 | reverse complement strand
CCTCTGGAGCGACCCATGCCAAAGTTATGGCCACATGCTTAGCATCCTACCACGCTCGCCGCGGGCGGTGGCGTTGCTGCACAACAACGGTCCCGTAGGGCTGAGAGACGAAGATACGATGCGTCGTCCGTGGTGTATTGTAGAGGTGCTTCGCCGGGCAACGACGGAGTGCGATCGAGGCAGAACAGGAGAGATACCGGTGAGTATTGGTGGTCAGGCAAAGTCGCAACCGGAGGCAGGTGCAGCGGAAGGCTGGCACGTGGCGCCGAGCAGGGCCGCAATGCCGTTCACCTGCCGCCCGCTCTATTATGGCCGGCATGGCCTGGTCGCGGCGGGACATTACCTGGCGGCGGCCGCCGGCGCGCGTGCCTACGACCTGGGTGGCAACGCTGCCGATGCCGCGGCCGCGGCCGGCTTTTGTCTGACGGTGGTTTTGCCGCAGTCCAACGGCATCGCCGGAGAGTGTCCGATGCTGGTCTTTGACCCGCAACGACGGTGCGTCGTCTCGATAAGCGGTCAGGGCGCCGCGCCACGGTTGGCGACCCTTGACTGGTTCCAGCAGCAGGGTATCTCGCTGATCCCTGGCGACGGGCTGCTTCCGGCGACGGTGCCGGCATCCTTCGGCGCCTGGATTACGCTGCTGCAGCAGTTTGGACGGCTAGGACTTGCCGAAACACTCGGTCCGGCGGTAGAACTGGCAAGGTCCGGCTTCCCGGTGTATCCGGGTCTGTCCGCCGCGATCAACGCCAGCGCTACCCGCTTCCGGGAGTGGTGGCCAAGTTCGGCCGAACAGTTTATGCCGGGTAATCGGGTGCCGTTGCCGGGGGATGTGCTGTGTCAGCCTGCCTGGGCGGCCACATTCCAGCAGGCACTGGATATCGAGGTGCGCGAGCGCGGCCGGGGGCGTGAGAGCGCCCTGGAGGAAGTCCGGCGCTGGTTTTATCGTGGACCGGTGGCGGACGCCATCGAAGGGTTTGCCGCGAACACGGCAGTTCCTGGCATCACCGGCAGCCATAAGGGTCTCATCCGTGCCGCCGACCTGGCCGACTATGAGACGCTGCTGGAAGATCCGGTGTCGTATCGCTACCGTGGCGTCGACGTGTTCAAGTGCGGGCCGTGGACCCAGGGGCCGGTGTTCCTCCAGCAACTGGCCATCCTGCAGCAGTTTGACTTGAGGGCGTTGGGCCACAACTCGCCTGAGTATGTCCACACCGTCGTTGAAGCGGCGAAGCTGGCCTTTGCCGACCGGGAAGCCTACTACGGCGATCCTCGCTTCGCGGAGACGCCGCTGGATCGATTGTTGGCGGATGAATACGCCGCGGCGCGCGCGGCGTTGATCGACAGGGTGGCGTCGGGCGAGGTGCGGGCGGGAGACGT
This sequence comes from Chloroflexi bacterium UBA4733, assembly GCA_002404055.1. The sequence goes on along the minus strand of DHIZ01000057.1, from coordinate 71,716 downwards.
GTCACCACAGCCAGCAGCGTCCGGTCCCGCGGTGGACCCGCGCGTTTACCGTGGCGACACGACGCACGTCGACGCTGCCGATGAGACCGGGCTGATGATTTCGGCAACGCCGTCCGGCGGCTGGTTCCCATCGTCGCCGGTGATACCGGGTTTGGGGTTTCCGTTGGGGACGCGCGGCCAGATGTTCGTGCTGGAAGCCGGACATCCGAATGCGCTGGCTCCGGGGAAGCGGCCGCGGGCGACGTTGACCCCGTCGCTGGCGTTGCGCGACGGGCAACCGTGGCTCGCCTTCGGTACGCCCGGCGGCGACCAGCAGGATCAGTGGACGCTACAGTTTTTCCTGAACGTCGTCGACTTCGGCATGGACCTGCAAACGGCGATCGAGGCGGCATCCTTCCACACCTTGCACCTACGCAACTCGTTCTATCCGCGTGAGCTGGCGCCGCGGCGTGTCGTGGTGGAAGGACGATTGGCGGAAGCAACGGTGGCCGAGCTACGCAGCCGCGGCCACGATGTCACAGTGTCCGGGCCATGGTCCCATGGTCAGGTCACAGCAATCAGTCGGGACGCCGCCACTGGCGTGCTGGCCGGCGGCGCCTCACCACGCGCGCAGACGGCCTACGTGGCGGGCCGCTGAGCGCAGCGTTCCACGTGAAACAGGGAGCCGGACGCCGGCCTCGCCCGCGACAGAAGGATAGGAAGGTGACGAGAAGCGCTTGCACAACTCCTTGAAGGTGTTCTCGGGCAGTTCCGCCTGCGCCTTGACCGAAGCAATCTGTGCCGTCCTCGGTATCGCCTCTGGCCGGGTCGAACGGACGAAGTATTACAACGACTGCACCTTTGTGCGCATCGAAGAGCATGTGCGGGGCTGCGACGTCTTTCTAGTGCAGACCGCCAGCCCCCCCGTCAACGACAACTTCATGGAGCTGCTCATGCTCATCGACGCGCTGAAGGGCGCCTCAGCTCGCCGCGTGACCGCAGTACTGCCGTTCTTCTTCTACGCGCAGTCCGACCAGAAGGACCGCGGTCGCATTTCCATCGCCGCCCGCCTGGCCGCTGATCTGCTCAACGCAGCCGGCGTCGACCGGGTGCTCACGATCGACCTCCACGCCGGCCAGATACAAGGCTTCATGCATTGTCCGACGGATCAACTGACGGCGATGCCCATCCTCTGCGATTACTTCGCCCGCGGCGACCTGAGCAACACCGTCGCAGCAGCGACCGATGTCGGCCGGGCCAGCCGGGTGCGTGAGTTCGCTCGACGCCTCGACCTGGGTCTCGCCATCGTTGATAAAGAACGACTCGACTCCGAGCATGTCGTCGCCCGCCACGTCATTGGCGACGTCCGGGGCAAACGCGTGCTGCTCTTCGACGACCTGATCGGCCTGGGAGGCTCTCTGGTCGAGGCAACACGTCTCCTGCTGGAGATGGGGGCCATCGAGGTGCGTGCCGGAGCGGTCCACGGCGTGCTTGCCCGGGACGCCGTCCAACGCCTGGAAAGCTCGGCCCTGACGGAAGTCGTCGTGACTGACACGTTGCCGACCGCCGCCCTGTCGGGAAGTCCCAAGCTAAAGGTCGTGTCGGTGGCCCCCATCCTCGCGGCCGCCATCCGCCGCATTCACAATGACGAGTCGGTGAGTGAGTTGTATACCTGAACTGGTGGGGCACGGACCGACAGCCGTGCTTCGGATCACCGACCAAAGCCCGCAAGCGCCTGGTTGCCTACGTCGCCGCCGTTTCTGCCATTTTCGTCATGACCACAGGCAGCTCCCGATCTCGCCGGCGACCGGACACGAATCCGTCAATCGGAGCAGGCGTCACCGCCCTGGGCGGGTCGCGGAACTGCTGCCTGTACAACGTGGCATAGAGGCCGTTCATCGCCAGGAGTTGGTCGTGACTACCCTGCTCGACCAATCGCCCGTGGTCCAGGACGACGATGATATCTGCCGACAGGATCGTCGAGAGACGGTGCGCGATGACGATGCTCGTGCGGCCATGCATAAGCGGCGCCAGCGCCGCCTGGATCATGGCCTCCGAGTTGGAATCTAAGGCACTCGTCGCTTCGTCCAGGATCAGGACTCGAGGATTCTTGAGCAAGGCCCGCGCTATCGCCAGGCGCTGTTTCTCGCCACCGGAGAGCCGGTAGCCACGCTCGCCAACGACTGTCCCGTAGCCCAGGGGAAGGGATGCGATGTGCTCGTGGATATTGGCAGCCCGCGCCGCGGCGATCACCTCTGCTTCCGTCGCGGTCGGGCGGGCATAAAGCAGATTCTCCATAATGGTCGTGTGGAAGAGAAAGATCTCCTGCGTCACCATCGCCAGTTGGGCGCCGAGCGAGTCGAGCGTGACCCCCCGGATATTCACGCCGTCGATCTCTATGCTGCCGGCGTCCGGGTCGTAAAAGCGCGGGACGAGCGTCGTGAGCGTCGTTTTGCCGGCGCCGCTGGGACCGACCAATGCCACTAACTGACCCGGCTGAATGTCCAGCGAAATATGGTCCACGGCCGGGCGATCCGCTCCCGCGTAGGAGAACGTCACGTCACGAAAGGTAACGCGTCCGCTGCTGGCCGGCAGGACGGTCGCGCCAGGTGCGTCCTGAACCTCGGGAACCATGTCCAGGTACTCGAAGATGCGATCGAAGACGCCGAGCGCGCCCCGCAAGTCGACGTAGACGTTGGCCAGGCTGGTGACCGGGCGGTACAAGTTGCCCAGGTAGGCTACAAACGCCACCACGGTGCCGATGGTGAGCGCACCGCTAATGACCAGGCGACCACCATACCAGTAGATCAGCGCCGGCCCGACCGCTGAGAGCACCGCCATAAGCATGAAGAACCAGCGGCCCACCATTGCCTGGCGAATCTGCAAGGCCATGAGATCCTTGTTGATCGTGCCGAACCGCTGACGTTCGTCGGCCTGGCGACCAAACACGCGCGTCAGGATGAAGCCACTGATCGAAAGACGCTCCTCCATGTGGGCGGTGAGGTCCGCCTGCCGCTGCTGCGTCTGCTTGGAGATGCGCTGCCGGAAGCGGCCGACGGAACGCATCGGCGCGACAAAAGCCGGCAGGATCACCACAGCGAGCAAGGCCAGATGGGCGTTCAGGGCAAAGATGACGGCGAGCGTCGAGGCCACCGTGACGGTGCTGGTGACGATGCCCACGAGCGTTCCCGTGACCGCATTCTGCACTGCGCCGACATCGTTGTTGACACGGGACATGATCTGACCAGTTTGCGTTGCCACGTAGAAGCGCAACGACATGCGCTGCAAGTGGGCGAACAGTTGATTGCGCAGGTCGAACATGATCGCCTGACCCACGCGTGTGTTGAAATAATTCTGGATGACCCCGATCAGACCGTTGACCGCCGGCACCACGATCATCGCCAGCACCAGCAGATTCAACAACCGCTTGTTGTGTGTCGGTAGGGCCTTGTCGATGATTGCCCTGATCACCAGCGGCGGCGCCAGCCCGATGGCGGTCGCAGCGCCGATACAGAGGAAGATAACTGCTGTGTGCCAGAGATAGGGCTTGAGGTAGGCGGCGATCCGTCCGAGGTGTCCGAGCTTCAGTTTGCCGGGCGGCAACTGTTCGTTGTCCCGGCCCATGCGGCCCATGCCCATGCCACGGCCGCTGTGTCCATCCCACATACCCTATTCCTCGTCTCAGGCGCCCACGCCATGTCGTGTTCATCATACTCCGGCACCGGTACGCGCCGGCACGGAGCCGCGTGAGCCAACCAGACGGTGACCCGCACTGCTCCGCCTCCGAGTCGCGCTACGACACAGAAGAGGCATCGTCGGCCGGCCCCCCGCTGCCGGCTGGCTCGGCGTCGGCCAGGATGCGGTACAACTGGCGGCGTGTCGTGACTAGCAGTTGGCGAGCCGCCGCCACCTCGCTCTTGGAGCCGGCGCGCACTACCTGCCCGACGGCGACGCCAACCTGCTCGAAGAGGTCGCGCAGTTCCACCATTCCATCGTCAACCGTACCGGATACCGACTGCCAGACGGCAGCGAGCTGTTCGCGGCGCTCGGTCACGTAGGCTTGCCCAGCCTCGGTCAGGTTGAAGACGCGCCGGGTGTCAACCTGCTCGGCTCGAATCAGGCCTTCGTCTTCCAACAATTGCAGCGCGGGATACACCGAGCCGGGGCTGGCCCGCCACATGCCCGAACTTCGCTCGCTGATCTCCTGGATAATCTGGTAGCCATGGCGGGGGCCAGTGGCGAGCAATGCCAGGACCGCCAGGCGCACATCGCCACGACCGACGTGCGGACCGTGGCCAAAGCGCGGGTCGCGGAAGTTGCCGAAGGACGGCGGGCCTTCCGGCCGGCCCCGCCCTTCGCGCATCCGCCGAAATCGGTCGCCGGGACCGAAGCCGGGCCCAGCCGGGCCTGGACCGTGGTGACGACCTTGCTCGCCATGCTGGCCGTGGGGACCGGGACCCATTCCTCGTCTGTCCATATCGTTCATGCCCTTCACTTATGCATTCGCTCTAGCATCTATCTAGATATATCGACTATACATCGGCGATAGGGTTCTGTCAAGGACCGGATCAAAAGTGAGTGCTGCTCGCGTTGCACGTGAAACGCCAACACAGCGCAGCGGTATCAGGCCAGGAGGGTGACGCGCTGATAGACGGCGAGTGTTCGCTCGGCGGTGCGCCGCCAGGTGAAGGACGCTGCCCGCTCTTCCGAGCGCGCTGCCATCGCCCGCCGCACATCGTCGTCACCGAGCACCAGGCCGACCGCCGCAACCCAGGCGTCGAGATCGTCCAGCGGTACCAGGCGACCGGCGCCGGCAGTGACCTCACGATGAGCCGGCACGTCGGTCACCACCACGGCGCAGGCGCAGGCCATTGCTTCCAGCACCGGCAGGCCGAATCCCTCGCGCTCGGCGGCGCTGACGTAGACTGTTGCCAGATTATACAGCCAGGCCAGTTCCTGTTCCGAGACAGCGTCCAACCAGCGTACCGCGCCCCTAACATCCAGAGCAGCCGCCAGCGCCTGCAGTTCTTCACGCCGCCCCGGATGCACCGGGGCCCCCACTTTGACCAATACGGCGCTCGGATGGCCACCATGGCGAAGACGGGCGAGCAGCCGGATCAAAAAGTCCACCCGCTTCCGCGGCGCTTCCGTGCCGACGTAGAGCAGGACCGGGCCACCGTCCGGCAGCCCGATCGACCGGGAATACTCGCTCGGGACAGGCTGCCGACGAAAAAGGGCATGGTCGACGCCGTATGAGCCGACAGTTATCCCCAAACGGTCGCCCAGCCCTCGTGCCTCGCAGATGGCTGCGGTCGCCGCTGACCCGGTGACAATCGCCGCCGCCCGCCGCAGACCGAGGCGCGCCACCGCATCGCAGAGTCGGCTGACGGCGGCTCGACCGCCCGCTGTACGGTCCTCCAGAAAAAGATCATGCACCGTTACTACCGCCCCCGGCTGGAGCCAGAGCGTGCTGGCGAAGGTTTGCGCGGTCACGTGTACCAGTGCTTCGGGCCGCACCGGCACGTGGACCGGGTAACTGGCCAGGAACGCCGCCACGTCCACGCCACGCGCGCGCGCCACTGCTGCCAGGCGGCTGGGCAACGCGTCGCCTACCGTCGGTACCAGCCGCGCGTCAACACCCATCGTCAGCAATTCGCGGTGCAGGGATGCAGCATACCGCCCCACGCCGCTCCGACCGCCGGGCGGCCGCGCAATCAGGTCTACAGCAAGCATACTGTCGCCACATCCTTCCTGAAAACGTCGCGGCGCCCACCACGGCCACTCGAGCGAAGCCAATCGCGCAGGCCATATGTTTGGAGACGCTGCCGGTGAGTAGCCTGGTCGATCGGCGCCGCCGCCTCGTCACTGCCAGGTTCGCGACATGGGATCATGTATGACAGTATCCATTGTTGAAGGGAAACGTCCCATGCCACAGATTCAACGCGAAGCATCCGGTCCGGTTCTGCGCGGCAGGCAGGCATGGACACCGGCGCCGAGCCGGACCGTCCACCTGAGCCGGTTCAGCATGCTGTTCCATTTTCGCAAGACGGTCCACCTTGTGCAAGCGGTGCTGGCTGATCGGCGCGTGCCAGCGCTCCGGAAAGCGCTGTTCTTATGGGCGCTCGCCTTCTTGCTCGTGGCGCTGCTGGTGCCGGACGCAGGGTCAGCGCTCGCCAGTTTACTGCTTCCTGTGATCGGACCGCTGATCGACCTGCCAGCGGACGCCGCGCTGGACTGGTCGGTCGCCATCGCCCTTGCTCCCTGGCTCCTGCGCCTCCTGCCGGCAGATGTCGTCGCGGAACACCAGGCAGCTATCTTCGGCTAGCCGGCAGCCACTGTGCCTCGCACCAGTGCCGGCCGAGACAATACACCAAGACCCGTCGTGTCACGTAGGACTGGCAGAAGGCGTTCGGACGTGCCACAATAGCGGGTGTAACGCACACTGGCGAGGACCGTCGGCGCCGACGGGCAACCGTTGCGAAGGGAAAGCACCATGACCAGTTTCGGCCGACTTGTTACCGCCATGGCAACTCCATTCACGGAGTCGGGCCAGGTTGACTACGTCCAGGCAGTGCGCCTGGCGAAGGGGTTGGTGGCCGGCGGTAGTGATAGCCTGGTCGTCTCCGGCACTACCGGAGAATCGCCCACGCTCAGCACCGATGAGAAGATACGCCTCTTTTCCGAAGTGAAGGCTGCCATCGGCACCACCGGGAAAGTGATTGCCGGGACGGGCAACTACAACACAGCCGAGAGCATCGAACTGACCCACCTGGCGGACGGCGTGGGCGTCGACGGCGTCTTATTGGTGGTGCCCTATTACAACAAGCCGCCCCAGGAGGGTCTCTACCAGCATTTTCGGGCGATCGCCGATTCCACCGGTCTGCCCTGCATCCTCTACAACGTGCCGGGCCGGACGGTGCTCAATATGACGGCGGAGACGGTGATCAGGCTTTCGTCAGTGGACAACATTGTCGGTGTTAAAGAAGCGAGCGGCAACCTGGAGCAAGTGGGCGAAATCATCAGCCGTGCCCCTCGCGGTTTCCTTGTGTACAGCGGCAACGACCAGGATACGCTGCCCATCCTGGCTATCGGCGGCTATGGCGTCATCAGCGTGGCCAGCCATCTGGTCGGTGAGCGTATCGCGGAGATGATCCGCCTGGCCGTGAGCGGTGAACTGGAGGCTGCGGCCGGTATCCATCGCGAGTTAATCCCGCTAGTCCGAGCGCTTTTCCACACCACCAGCCCGATACCGCTGAAGGCTGCGCTCAACGCAGTCGGCTTTCCGGTCGGCAAGCCCCGGCTGCCGCTGGTTGAACTGGAGGCCAAACAGCTGGAGATATTGCGCGCTTTACTCGGGCGTGTCCACCTCGACCCCTACCTCGTGCCGGAGGCGGCGGCCGTCTGATGGTCTCCGTCCAGATCGCCCTGCAGCAACTCGACGCCACGATTCGCCAGTGTCCGCTCTGTGACCTGAGCAAGACCCGAACCAAAGCTGTCCCCGGCGATGGGCCGCCCGACGCTGAGCTGATGTTCATCGGCGAAGGACCAGGCTTCAACGAGGATCGCCAGGGTCGACCGTTCGTTGGCGCTGCCGGCCAGTTTCTTGACTCCATGCTGGCCAGCATCGGACTGGAGCGCCGCCAGGTGTTTGTCACCAATGTCGTCAAGTGCCGGCCACCGAATAACCGGGACCCGCTGCCGGCAGAGATCGCTGCCTGTGCGCCGTTTCTGGAGCAGCAGATCGCGCTCATCAGCCCGCTGGTCATCGTCACGCTTGGTCGCCATTCTATGGCCCGCTTCTTCCCCGGCGAGAAGATATCCAGCGTCCACGGCACTGCCCGTACCCTGGACGGACGCACTGTGGTGGCGCTGTACCATCCGGCCGCTGCCCTGCATCAGCAGAGTCTCCGCACCACGCTAGAGGAGGACTTCCGTAAGTTGCCGCGCTTCCTGGAGGAAGCGCGCGTCCGGGCGCGCCAGGCCAAGGAGCCGGTGAGTTCGGACGACCCGCCGCGGCAACTCTCCCTCTTCTAGCCATCAGCGCCTCCGACACCGCGCTCAAAGGGCGTTCGCGCGGCCCCAGTTCGCCGGCAGCAGAGTTAGACGCGCGTGCCATCCGTCGCCTGGTCAACGGCCTGGCCTGGCCGGTGATCCTGGAGAACACCTTTCAGACGGCACTCGGCGTTGTCGACCTCGCCCTCGTGTCTCGCTTGGGCGCCGACGCTATCGCCGGCGTCGGCACCGCCACCCAACTGATGTGGGTGGCCATCGCGGCCTTCACCGCCGTTGCCACCGGTACCACCGTGCTGGTCGCCCAGGCAACTGGCGCGGGCGACCGGCAGCGCGCCAATCATGCGACGAAACAGTCGATCCTGATGGGCATTGTGATCTCCGTGGCTATCGCGGCGCTGGTGTCGTGGAAGGCCGAAAGCATCGTCGCCGTGCTCGGCCCCCAACCGGAAGTGGTGCGGCTCGGCGCGACCTATCTGCGCATTTCGGCCCAGATGTCGGTCTTCTTCGTGACGATGCTCGTGGCGGCAGCGGCGTTACGGGGCGCTGGTGACACGCGAAGCCCCATGCTCGTCACCGGCGGCATCAACATCATCAATGGCGTCCTTGCCTATGCCTTGATCTTCGGGCGGTTCGGCTTGCCGGCCATTGGCGTTGCCGGCTCGGCCTGGGGAGCGGCGGCGGCGCGCATGGTCGGCTGCGTTGCTCTGCTGGCTATTCTCTGGCGCGGCAAGCGCCCGACCGACATCGCGGGGCGCTGGGGCTGGCGCCCCGACTGGTCGCTCATGCGACGGCTCCTGGGTATCGGCCTGCCGGCCATGGGTGAGCAGATGGTCATCTCCGGCGGATTCCTGGTGTACGGTTTCATGGTCATCGGACTGGGTACGGCGGTCTATGCAGCGCAGCGCGTCTCCTTCAACGCCATCTCCATTTCCTATTTGCCGGCGATGGGCTTCGCCGTCGCCTCCACCACCCTCACCGGTCAGCGGCTTGGCGCCGGCAGACCGGACCAGGCGCGCCGCACTTCCGACTACGCAACCCTGGCGTCGGTCGTCTGGATGACGGTTGCCGGGGCCATCTTGTTCCTCTTTGCACGGCAGATCATGCTGTTGTTCACACCCGACGCGCAGATCGACACCATCGGCGCGGCGTCGCTGAAAGTTGTGGCGCTCTCCCAGCCCTTCTTCGGCCTCTCCAATGCCTTCGCCGGTAGCTTACGCGGCGGCGGCGACACGCGCTTCCCAATGATTGCCGCCGTGATCGGCATGTGGTTTGTACGGTTGCCGTTCGGCTGGTTCGTGGGCATCGTGCTCGGCTTCGGCCTGCCGGGCGTCTACGTCTCCAGTGTCCTCGACGCTGCGCTCCGCTCATTTCTGATGTGGCGCCGCTACCGTACCGGCAAGCACTTTCGCCAACGGCTGGCCTGAATCTGGGCAGTTCCTAACGCGGCAAGCGTAGTTCGACTCGCGTACCCGTGCCGGGCCTGCTCTCCACTTGCAGACTCCCCCCGGCGAGCTCGGCGCGTTCGCGCATGCCGGTTATCCCAAGATGGCCGCCTTGCAGGAGCGCCGGATCCGCAGGATCAAAGCCGGAACCCTGGTCGGCAACCTCAGCAACGATGTCACGTCCGTCCGTGCCCATGCGAACCCAGGCACGTCGCGTGTTGCCGTGACGCAGTACATTTTGCAGAGCCTCTTGAACAATGCGGAAGATCGTCGCCTGGTCCGAGTCGCTGAGCGGGAGGCCACTCGCCGCATCCAGTTCCACGATAAGGCCATAGCGTTGGCCGAGGCGAGCGGCGTGCTCCGCCAGCACCTCAGCCAGGTCGCGCTGCAGGAGCCCGGGGGGCACGAACTGGTTGATCATCTGGCGCATTTCCTCAGCGCCACGCAGCGCCTCCTGGCGCATTTCGCGCACTTCCTGGATGGCACGCTCGTCGTCGACGCCGATGAGCCGCTCGATGATTTCGCTGTGCAGCGCCAGGTTGGTCAGCATCTGGGCTGGACCGTCGTGGATGGTCCGCGCTAATCGTCGCTGTTCCTGCTCCAGCGCAGCTACGGTCAAGGCGTTGGAGTGCTGCAACATTCCCGTTTCCACTGTTCCGCCGATAGCCGCGGCGGGCCCTCGGACGACGACACACCGCGGTCCCTGCCGGACCCTGACCCTTCGCTCAGTAGTGTACCGCGGTCTCACCGGACGCCGGGGTTTCGACCATGCGCCGAATGGCACATGTCTGGCGATACACACGGTGCGGCGATGCGGCGCACCGTGTGTATCGCCGTTTGGACATCCATTGGACGAGGGCGCTGGGACATTCGGGGCATTTCCCTGGTTGGCAATAGCCCGTGCCAGGAGCCAGTGTTAGGATGCGGCGCGATGGACACGACGCACGATACACGCTGGACTACCTCAGCCCGCAGCCGGGCCTTCGGCCAGATGAGACGCTGGCGACCCTGCCTCGGCGTTATCACAGTGTCTCTCTGCCTGTTCGTCTTGCTGTCGGCCTACGGCTGGGCCCCGGCCACGGCAGCGCCGGCCCCGACCGCAACACCGTCACCAACGGCGACCTCTACCCCGTCGCCCTATCGCCTACCGTGGCCTGGCGGGATCAGCTTTGATTGCGTGCAGGGCAATAACGGGACATTCAGCCACAAGGGCGTCCAGGCGTATGCCTGGGACTTCGACATGCCGACGGGGAGTGTGATCGAGGCTGCCCGGGCCGGCGTGGTGCGGTTCGTCGGCCAGGAGAGCAACGTCGGCGGGGTGAACTGGAAGGAAGACATCGTCCAGGCCAACTATGTGGTTATCGATCACGGCGATGGGACCAGCGCTGCCTATTTGCACCTGATGTACCACGGGGCGCTGGTCAAGGTCGGGGATCATGTGAACCAGGGTCAACCCATCGCCTACAGCGGCGCCACCGGCTATGCCAGCGGCCCGCATCTGCACTTTCAAGTCGAGAAGTCCGACGCCGGCTCCTGGTTTAGCCAGTCTATTCCCGTCTACTTCGCCGATGTCGCATCCAATGGCGGCGTGCCGGTGCAGGACCAGGGCTACACGTCAGGGAACGCTCCATCTGGAGGGACGCGCGCTGCCCACATTGTCGATATCGCGAACGCGCCCGCAGGTCAGTCACTCCCGGCAGGGGGTGCCGTATCAAGCGCTCTGAATGCCAGTTTCGTCAAGGATGTCACCTTCCCGGACGGGAGCACCGTCGATGGCGGCCAGACCTTTACCAAGGCCTGGATGCTCCGCAATGACGGCACACAGTCCTGGCCCGCCGGCAGCCACCTCGCCTTGCAAGGCAGCAGCGCCTTTCAGGTCCTCCAAACGGCAACGGTGGACCAGGTGCCAACGGGCGCCAGCGCCAATGTCAGCGTGACGTTGCGCGCGCCCGCGGCGGCGGCTGGCACGTCGGAGCAACAACAGTGGCGGCTGGCCGGCAGCAGCGGCAATGCCTTCGGCCCCGTCTTCTGGCTGCACGTCACCGTCGGTACCGACTTGCCAACGTTAGCCGTTCCGGCTTCGAGCGCAGGGGGAAAACAGTTCTTCGCCCAGACCGATCATAACATCGGCTGGCCATTCCTGCAGTTCTACCGCTCCTACGGGGGCCTGGACATCTTTGGCTATCCGCGCACCGAGGCAATACAGCAGGACGGCATGACCGTGCAGTACTTCCAACGGGCGCGCTTTGAGTATCACCCAGACCTGCCGGCCGGCCAGCAGGTCCAGATCACGCTGTTGGGAGATGCGTTGACGAAAGACCAGCAACCCTTTACGAAGGCTGCGGCCTTCACGTCCAGTGCCCAGCACGCCTATTTCCCCCAGACTGGCCACTCGGTGAACTTTGGCTTCCTGCAGTATTTCAATTCCCGAGGCGGCATCACAGTTTTCGGCTACCCAATATCCGAAGAAGTGCCGACGAATGGTCCGCACGGACCGACCACCATCCAGTACTTCCAGCGCGCCCGTTTTGAATATCATCCGGAATTCGCGGGTACCCCGTACGCCGTGGAGCTCGGGCTATTGGGCGATGAGTCACTCACGGCAATGGGCTGGCTACCGGTTCCTGCCCCGGAAGCCGGCGCAAAGCCGAGCGCCGGTCCGGCGGCCCTTGTTGCCAGCCCGGCGCCGAGCGCATCTCCTCCTTCTACGCAAACCCCTGCCACAACTGGCGCCACCGTAGCCGTAACGACGCCCCAGCCGGCGGCAACCGCAATAGCTGGCGTAACAGTGACGAGCGGGCAGCTCGCCAGCGTCTCGGCCCTGGGCCTAAAGGTTCACAGTGACCCCGGCGCGACCGCCCCCGTTACCAGTTACCTGGCGAAGGGCGATCAGGTGCATGTGCTCGGTCTCAGCGGTGGGTGGGCACAGGTCGGTAACGGAACGCAGACGCTTGGATGGGTCGACTCCGGTTACTTAACGGCCGCGTAGTGCCGGCGAGGCGCGACCGGGCAGATCGCCGGGTAGTGATGCTCCTCGCGGGGGTGGTCATTCTTGGGCTGGCGCTGCGGGTCTGGTTGAACGCGCGCAGCCAGTGGATGATCGAGGGCGACGAAGCGCTCTTCGGTATCGGGGCGGTGCGCCTCCTGCACGGTGACTTCCCAACCTTCCTGTACGGCGTGCCGTACATGGGCATGCTGCAGTCGTATCTGGCGGCGCCAGTCGTTGCCCTCCTGGGACCGTCGGCACCGGCACTGCGTTGCGTGACCTTGCTAAGTGGCGTGGCCTTCATTGTGACAACCTGGTTCCTGGCGATGGCCTGGTACGGTCGAGGCGTTGCCGTGGTCGCCGCTTTGCTTGCCGCCGTCCCTTCCGTCTATTTCGACGCCGTGAGCCTGAAAGTCTGGGGGTCATACGTCGACATCATGGTGCTGGGCGATCTGCTCCTGCTTGGCGCCTGGTACTGCCGCGTGTATCAGGGTGTGCTGCAGCGCTGGCACTGGCTGGTCCTTGGTTTCATCAGCGGCCTCGCCCTCTGGGCGAACCTGCTGGTTGCCGATTATCTGCTGACCGCTCTCCTCCTTTTGCCCTGGCGTCGAATACGCCGCTGGCTGCCCAGTGCGCTCGCGTTCGGACTGCCCGGCTTCGCGCTCGGCGGCGCGCCGCTCTGGTGGTACAACCTGCACCATGCGGGCGCGACCTTTCGCTGGCTGTTCGCCGGAACAGGCGCCGGCAGTGCCGACGACCTGGCGGTTCTCCACGTGCTGTTCCGCACCCTCTTACCGCGGGTCGTCGGCCTCACGAGCCCGTGGGGCTCGCTCCCCGGCGGACTGACCGTGGCGCTGGGGTGTGCCGTTGCCGGCGCGCTCGCACTGGCGGCCGCCGATGCGCCACGGCAATGGCGAGCGCGCGGCGCATCCGCCGTGTCCGCCGTGCCGGAGTCTCGACCGCTCCTGGTATTCCTGGCAGTCACACTTGCTGTTTACGTGCTCAGCGGCTTTGGACGGCCCTCCCTCTCCCCGTTCGACGCCAGTGGTCGCTACCTGTTGCCGCTCTGGACAGCTCTGCCCGTACTGCTGGCGGCGTTGTGCGTGCGGCTCGCCACGGTCTGGCGACCCCTGGGGGCGGCTGCCCTGGCACTCCTGCTTGTCGGCAATATGGTAGGCCACCTGACAAGCGATCCGGTACAGGTATTCCAATCGCCGTACTGGAACCGCCTGCCAATGGACAGCCGGCCGCTGCTGCACTGGCTTCAAGACAATGACGTGTACGACGTCTGGCTCAATCACTGGGCCGGCGACCCGCTGATGTATCTCAGTGGCGACTCGGTACGCAGTGCCGACTACTACGATATCGTGGTTGGCCACGCCATCAACCGCTTTCCGACCGACTTTCGCAGCGTTGAACTGTCGCAGCGCGCCGCGTTCGTGCTCGTCGTCGGCTCATTGCCGTCGCCCGGTTTGGGCAGCGCGCTGCGAAAGCTGGGTGTCACCTTCCGCCAGGCAACCGTCGGCCCATATCTGGTCTATCTGCCGCTCTCGCGTCGTGTCGACCCGTCCGAAGTAGTGAACGCCCTGCGCTATCCCTATTAGCGCGCGGAATTGGCGATCGCGTGCTACAACTATGGAGACGAATTCGGGTGAGACTTGCCGGCACGCCGGGACTCGCGAAGCAGGACGTCGCGCGGGGCGACGACCAGAGAAGCAAGGAGACAGCATGAGCACACCATCGGCGCCGTCAAGTGCGAGTGCCACCAGTCAGCCGTCGCAGTGGCACGAACTGGCGCAACAGTTGCGGGTGGATAGCATCCGCTGCACCACTGCCGCCGGTTCCGGACACCCGACCTCGTCAATGTCCGCTGCGGACTTGATGGCTGTGCTCCTGGCCGAGTATTTGCGGTATGACTTTGCTGCTCCCCAGAACCCGAACAACGACCACCTGATCTTTTCCAAGGGCCACGCCTCACCGCTGCTGTACTCCATGTACCGTGCTGCCGATGCGGTCAGCGACCAGGAGTTCCTGACGCTGCGCAAATTCGGCAGCCGGCTGGAAGGGCACCCGACGCCAATCCTCCCCTGGGTTGACGTCGCCACCGGTTCGCTCGGCCAGGGTCTGCCGATCGGCGTGGGTGTGGCGCTGGCCGGCAAGTTCCTCGACAAGCTGGACTACCACGTCTGGGTGCTCCTCGGCGACAGCGAGATGGCCGAAGGCTCGATCTGGGAGGCTTTCGACCACGCCGGCAATCGAAAACTCAACAACCTGATCGCCATCCTCGATATGAACCGGCTGGGTCAGCGCGGCCCCACCGAACTGGGCTGGAACAGCCCGGCCTACGCCGCGCGGGCGCGTGCCTTCGGCTGGAATGCCATCGAGATTGACGGTCACGACGTCGACGCGATCAACGCGGCGTACAAGCAAGCGACCGCCGAGACTCAGGCTCCGACGCTCATCGTGGCCAAAACGAAGAAGGGGGCAGGGGTAGCCTGGCTGGAAGACGTCGGCGGCTGGCATGGCAAGGCTCTACCGCCCGAAGACGCGACGAGGGCTATCGCTGAGCTCGGGGGCGAGCGCCACCTGACCGTCAAGCCCAAAGCTCCTGCCGCCGGCAGCCGGCGTGACTTCCCGGTGAGCGCCGTGCAGTTCGCCGGATACCCACTTGGCTCGAAGATGGCCACGCGGCGGGCCTACGGCGACGCCCTCCGGGCTCTCGGCGCCGCACGAGAGGATGTCGTCGTCCTCGACGCCGAGGTCAGTAACTCGACGTTCGCCGACATCTTCGGCAAGACCTATCCCGAGCGCTTCTTCGAGATGTTCATCGCCGAGCAGCAGTTGGTGTCGGCGGCCATCGGCATGCAGGTGCGGCACTACGTTTCCTTCGCCTCCACCTTCGCTGCTTTCATGAGCCGCGCTTACGACTTTATTCGGATGGCCGCCATTTCTCGCGCTAACCTCCGTCTCTGCGGCTCGCACGCCGGAGTGTCGATCGGCGCCGATGGTCCCTCCCAGATGGCGCTGGAGGACCTCGCCATGATGCGCGCCGTACACGGCAGCACAGTGCTTTATCCAAGTGACGCCAACCAGACGATCAAGTTGGTGGAACTGATGGCCCAGCAGCCCGGCATCTCCTACCTGCGCTCGACCCGTGAATCAACAACGGTGCTGTATCCGCCCGAGGTCGATGTGCGCGTTGGTGGCAGCGCGGTGCTCAAGCGTTCCGACAACGACCAGGCAGCGGTCGTGGCGGCAGGCATCACCGTTCATGAGGCGCTCGCCGCCTACGAGAAGCTCCAGAGGCAGGGCATCGCCGTCCGTATCATTGACGCCTACTCAGTCAAGCCGCTTGACGCCGAAACGATCGCCGCCGCCGTCAAGGAGTGCCACGGCAACCTGGTGGTAGTCGAGGATCACAGGCCCGAGGGTGGCCTGGGCGACGCGGTACTTGAGGCACTGAGCAGCAAGGGCCTCGACCCCACGGTGGTCCACCTGGCCGTCCAGGGAATGCCCGGCTCCGGTGAGCCGGCCGAGCTGATGAATGCTGCGGGTATCGACGCCGGACATATCGAGGCAGCGGTGAAGCGCCTGGCGGGAGGCTAGAAAAGGTGCGAGTGCAACCGGGCACGCCTGGCGACTGAAGTCGCGGCTACACGGGGCGAAGCGGGTGCCCTCTGGGCGCTGCGCGGACTGGGGCAGCCACCAGGCTGCTCAGCCGCCGAAGGGCGGCTTTGCTGGTGGTAGCCGCGACTTCAGTCGCCAGGCCCCTTCCCACCCAGCCGCTTCCGCCGCTCCCCGGCCACGATCTCCCGCACCCGCGCAACGGCCTCATCAAGCCGGCCGGTCTCATTGACGACAACGTAGTCGTAGGTGCTGGCCGCGGCGAACTCCCGCGCCATCGCCTCAACCCGCGCTCTGGCATCGTCGGCGGTTTCCGACTGGCGTGTATCCATCCGGCGGGTGGCTTCTTCCGGGCTCGGCGGCGCGAGAAAGATCATGACCGCATTTGGATATGCCGCCTTCACCTTGGCGGCGCCCAGCACTTCCGGCTTGATGAGGACGTCGCGGCCGGCAGCCAGGGCGTTGTCTACAGCCCGCCGAGGCGTGCCGTAGAACCTGCCTGGAATGAACTCGGTACACTCCACGAGGTCGCCGGCAGCCAACATCGCGCGCATCGTCTGCTCATCACTGAAGTGATAGGCCACGCCGTTGACCTCCTCGGGCCGCGGCGGGCGGGTCGTATAGCTGACGACGCGCTCAAGCCCAACCTCCGCCGGCTTCAGAACCGCGATCAAGGAATCTTTACCGGCACCCGAAGGGGCAGAAAGGATGAACAGCATGCCACGCCGCTTCGGCATCCCGTCTGAGCGCCCCGACTGGCGCGCATCGACGCCAGTGGTAGACTGCCCGGCGGGGGGCGAAAGATCATGCATTATGACGCGCTGACGTCCGGCGCGGTGGCCGAGGAGTGGCGCCGCGTGCTGCTGGGCGGTCGAATCGACAAGATTTTTCAGCCCGATGCCTGGTCGCTTGCGCTGCTGGTTCGCAGCCAGAACCAGAACTGGCAGGTCTTTCAGTCATTCAACCCTCGCTTTGCGCGTGCCCACCTGGTACGCGAACGCAAGCTGGGCAGCGGCTTCGACGCGCCGACGCCCTTTGTCATGCTCCTGCGCAAGCATTTGGAAAGCGCGCGCATTGTTTCGGTTCATCAACCCCCGTTGGAGCGCATCCTACACCTGGAGACGGTACACGGCGCCGAACCGCGGCGCACGCTCATTATAGAGTTGCTTGGGCGGCAAAGCAACGCCATATTGACCGATGAGGCCGGCGTCGTACTCGGCGCCCTGCGCCACGTCACTGGAGAGATGAGCCGCACCCGTGTCATCCAGCCACACCTGACCTACGTGCCGCCACCGCCAGCCACCGCCACGGGAGGCAGCGGCGCGGCGCGGCTTGATCCCAGTAACGTCACGCCGGAGGACCTCAACGCTGCCCTGGCGGAGGCTCAGGGTCGAAATCTGATCGAGCATTTGCCGCGCGTTCTGGCGATAAGCCCCACTGCCGCCAGCGAGGCCGTCTTCCGCACGCACAGGGAGAGCCCCGATGCCGGGGCACTGGCAACGGTGCTACATGATCTCTTCGCGCCGCTTGTCAATGGCGCTCCCTGCACGCCATCGTTTGCACGGCGAGGAGCACAACTCCTGGCCTTCGCGCCATACCGACTGCGTTCCTTTGAAACGACCGCGACGGTCGAGGATGCCAATTCGATCAGCCTGGCCGTCGAGCGTTACTTCGCGCCGCGCGAAAGCGATGACCGCCTGACAACGCAACGCACCCGCTTGCTGGCGATGGTGAAACCGGTGGCGGAGCGTACCGAGCGCCGCCTGGCCACGATCAAGCAGCAGGTAGCCAAAGCGCAGGATCAGTTGCAGTTGCGCCAGATGGGCGAAGTGCTGCTCACCTACCAGCCTGACATAGCACGCGACCAGCGGGAGGTCCTCCTGGAGGACTTTGCAGGCGACACTGTACACATACCGGTTGATCCGTCGCTCACCGCCGTCCAAAACGCTCAGCAAATTTTCAAGCGTTACGCACGCGCCAAACGCACCATTGAGGCCCTTGGGCCGCAACAGGCTGAACTGTCGCTAGACCTGGCCTTTGCGCGCCAGGTGCTCAACGACGTTGCTCTCTGCGAGACGCCAGCAGACTATGTGCGCCTGGAAGCGGAATTGCGAAGTGGCGGTTTCTTTGCGGAACGGGAGCGCGCTGCCGGTGGTCGCACGCAAGGTCGAAAGGCGCCCCGTAAAGGTACACGCGGGCCGGCGGCCGCCACGGCCACGCCTTCGGCGATTCGTGTCGAGGGGTTCGAGGTGCTTTTCGGCAAAACCAGTCAGATCAACGACGCGCTGACCTTTCGCCTGGCAGCGCGTCAGGATATGTGGCTCCATGCCAAAGGGGTTCCCGGCTCGCATGTGGTGGTGCGCTCCGCCGGACGCCCGGTGCCGGATGACGTGCTCTCACGCGCCGCTGGCGTCGCAGCGTATCTCAGCTCCGCCCGCGGCGAGTCGCGAGCGGCCGTCGACTACACCAGCGTCGGCAATGTGCGCCGGCAACCGGGCGGAAAACCAGGTCTTGTCTATTACGTCGGTGAGCGGACAATTCAGGTACCGCCGCTGGCGCCGGACGCTGCAGCCAGGGAGACTATGCCGGCGTGAGGGACGCCGTGTTGGCCGGGGACGAATGAAGTTTGACGAAGCAAACGGTGATTGTAAGCGCCTCGCGTAGGGGCAGGCCCCTGTGCCTGCCCTGGTCCGGTTGCAAACAAGGATCCGTCGTCGCGACGCGAGCAGGGCAGGCACAGGGGCCTGCCCCTACAGCTCTACCCGAATCCCCGATCCATGTGTCAAACTTCATCCGTCGCCGGCATTCTGTTCCTAAATCGAGTCCAACGTGGGCGATGCACCGCGAGAGGAGGCCGACCCTGACGCCAACAACGCCTGAGCCGCTGGCCGAGCCAGCAACGGGCGAGAAGCCCGTCGTCTACTACCTGGCACGCGACCTCTTCTTCAGTGTTCGCCTGGCCGAAGGCCTGGCGCGCCTTCAGGCCGACGGCCGGCCGGTCACGGCGACGCCCATGCCGGCGATGCACGATGGAGCACTGTTGCTGGCCGATCTGAGCAGTCCACAGACACAATGGCAGCCACTCATCGAAGCCGCTCGCCTGGACGGCGTCCCCGTTTTGGCCTTCGGTTCCCACATGGACCAGCCGCGCTGGAGGCAGGCCCGTGCAGCGGGGGCCGACCACATCGTTGCCAACTCGCACCTGATCGAGCACTTCCCGGAACTGGTGGAACGCATGCTGCGTAAACCCGCATCCTAACCACGGACCGCGTGTACCCTGGTACGCTAGACAAATGATCCTGAGGATGAAGGTGGACGCGGCATGACGCTCATGATGTATTCGATGTCCGACTGCCCTGTCTGCATCAAGGCGAAACGAGACCTCCGCGCTGACGGCATCGCCTTCACCGAACGGCAGGTGGACGATGAAGAGATCTGGCAGGAAGAGGTGGTCCGCCTCACCCAGCAGAACACTGTGCCGGTCTTCGTTCACGCCGATGGTCGGGTCGAGATCGGCTTCAAGGGCGAAAAGGGTTGAGAGTTTTAGTCGTCCGGGTCGTGTGCCCGGCTGGTTCAGTTCAGTAAGGAAAAGCAATGCAAACGGTCGACGACGTTGATGGGCGGCTGCTCAATCGCATCCAAGGCGACTTCCCGCTGGTAGCGCAGCCCTTCGCCGTGCTCGGTGACTGGTTGGGTCTCACGGAGGGCGACGTCATCGCCCGTGTCGCCCGCATGAAGCGCGACCAGATCATTCGCCAAATTTCCGCCATCTTCGACACGCGTCAGCTCGGCTACAAGAGCTCGTTGGTCGCCATGCAGGTACCCAATGAACGAGTGGACGAGGCAGGGGAGATTATCAATCAACACCCGGGGGTGAGCCACAACTATCGCCGGAACCATGCCTATAACCTCTGGTTCACCATCGCGGTACCGCCGTCGGTCGATCTCGCCCGCACCGTCGAGCTCATCGGTCAGGACACGCAGGCGACGGCCACTCGCCTAATGCCGACGTTGCGCCTGTTCAAGATCGGCGTCGACCTGGACATGACTGGCGAGCGCGGCATGACGGCGCGCGGCAAGCCGGAATACGATCACACACGCCGGGAGCGGGAGAATCCGCCCCTCACGCCGCGCGAGATTGCGGTGATTCGCGAGCTGCAAGAAGACATACCGCTCATCGCGCGGCCTTTCCAGGCGATGGCCGAGCGACTCGATGTGAGCGAAAATGACCTCTTTGCCGAAGCGCAGGCAATGGTCGATTCCGCCCGTCTGCGTCGCTTTGCCGCAATCCTGCACCACCGCGCCGCCGGCTACAAGGCGAACGCGATGGCCGTCTGGAAGGCGCCGGAGGACAGCATTCTGGAGTGCGGCACTCGCATGGCCTCCTTCCGGTCAGTGAGCCATTGTTATCAGCGTCCTGTGTACCCCGACTGGCCATACAACCTCTTCGGCATGATCCATGGCCGTTCCGCAAAGGATTGTCAGGAGACCGTCGAAGCCATCAAGGCCGAAACCGGTCTCACGGAATATGCCATGCTCTTCTCGAGCAAGGAGTATAAGAAGATACGGATAAAGTACTTTACTCCTGAACTGGATGAATGGCACCTGCGGCACGGGCTGACGGCTCTTGAGGTGAGCTAAGCCGAAGGCTGGCTGCTTCACCTGAACGGGCACTAGCGCCACTGGTGGCGACGGCTACGGGAGGACATTTCGAACCGCGCAGCAGGCGACCGGTTCTACGGCGTTAGTGACTTCCCATCGGCCCTTGGGCGACCGCTCCCCCTACGTCTGTCGCACGAATAGCCAAGCCTTGCCCACTCGTTTCGCGCAACACCGGGATGTAGATTGGCTCCATTCGAGAGGCCGAGATGTTGCACGACCACGGGGCGGACATCATTCTCGTTGTCACGGTACCAATGCCGGTCTGCCTCGTACTGCTTTTTGCACGCCGCATCGCCACACGTGCGGATGTCTGCTCGCCATTTGCGTTCAGGGGGCATTGGCTTCTTGCAATAGAGGCAGCGTAGCCCGGGCTGCGGAAGGATGCGCTCGTAAGCCTTGGTATAGTACGCCAAGGTTTGATAATAGCAATCCGCCAAACCGCCGAAGGTGTACCACGACGACTTGATCCAAACCGCGCGCTGGATGCCCTCGTCGTCGGCACTACTGTTTGCTGAGAACGCCAGGAATGGCCGGGAACGCCTAAGCATTAGATCCACATCGTCAAAAAGGACGTGCCGGGCCTTTGATAGATCATCCGGTGACCAGTCGCTGCGGTTGATGCGTTTCCATAATCGCCCAAGTTCCAGTTGCGCCATGATGAGCAGTCGGCTTTCGAGACGGCGCGACTCAGATCGAATCGAATTGGTCGGAGAGATGGCAGCCTCGACACCGGCATAATCCCGTTGGAAGTCCCTCCACTCATGGGGGATGCCCGAGGTGGCATCCAGCGCACGATCGATGCCTAAACGTATTTGTCCGTCGATCTCCATGAGGAGTGCGGCGAAGTGGGGAGCCGCCAGGTATCCGGGGGTGTGGTCTTCACGATCCAATAGTGAGTAATAGTCGGGACCGAGCACGGCCATTGCCGAAGGTTCGGGAATCTCCAGACGGTGTTCGGACCTTGGATTGGCGAGACTACCCAGGAAATCGGAGACGACAGCAGAATCAGCCGGGTTCAGCGCCAGCAATTTCTGAATCGTGATCCGAGGGGACGGACGTTCCGCTATCTGTTGCATATGCCCTCCAACGCGCGCCAAAGGTGTATTCTACCATCTCTGCCGGAAGGATTGTAAGTATTCTTCCAACTTATGCACATCTCGGGGATACTGTGGGTGTCACAGAGTGACGCAACGCGACGTAAAGAAAGGGAGGGCATGGAACCACTGGTGGTCAAGCCTGAGGATGCGAGCCATCTACTAGGCGTCAGTCGGGCGACGGTCTACCGACTAATCGCGACCGGCGAGTTGCCGAGCTTGCGTGTCGGCTCGGATCGGCGTGTATCGGTGGAGACGCTGCGGCGCTGGCTTGCGGAGCGGGAGGAGTCGCAAAAGTGCGAGAGTCCCTGCTGACATCGACCGGCAGGCTCGCGGAGGTGTACGACCTACTGCGCGCAGCAGCACGGCGCGCCACCGCCCGGCGCGCCGCCGAGACACAAGCGACCGGAGCGCCGCCGGATGCCGGCGCGATTAACGACGTAGCCGCCCGCTCACCCCTGCTAGAAGACTAGGTGTCCAAAAGTCGTTGCGATTGCGTCAAGTTTTCGCCGTCATGTTGACGCAGCACACAAACTCCCCCTCCCCAGTGAAGGGGCTCGGTGCTGAGCTGCAAGGTGACGGAACCGGTGCGTGCCATTGGCGATGGCGGGTGGCTAGAGATTGCCGGGGCCTGAAGATCAGGCGCCAAAGAGGGCCGCAGCGTGGCGACCCGTTTCTGCCGTGCTTCTGCCTGCTGGCGCGCGACCAGATCTGCCGCTCTTGTACGAGCAAGGATACCACCGGCGCTACAACTCGTCGGTCTGAGGCGCAGCCTCGTTAGTATTGTTCCGCCGCATCACCGCGCGGCTGACGAGCACCTTCCTCGCGCGTTTCAGCGACGGCACGCTGACGGCGAGTGCGTCACTCGCTCTTGCGCGCAAAGCCGCCGCCCACCGCGCCATCGCCGGCCCGCCGCAGATCACGGTGGAACCGGACATGGCAGCATTGGTAGCGGCGCTGGCCGGCGTGCAAGCCCTGACGGGTAGCCCGGCGGCATCCTACCTTGCGCGCCGTGGCATCCCCCTGGAATTGGCCGGGCAGGCAACGATCGCCTATCAACCGAACTTCTACGGTCGGCCGGCTGTGCTCTTTCCGCTCTTTGACCAGGATGGAGCACTCACCGCATGCTCCGGTCGGCATCTTGACGATGGCGACCCGAAGGCGCGTACCGCCGGGCCGAAGGGACGCACGCTCTTTGCGATACCAGGCGCAAGGGAAGCGGCAACGCCGGTAGTCACTGAGGCGCCCATTGACGCGCTGAGTTTGGCGGCGTGCGGCGTGCCGACCGTCGCCTTGTGCGGTATGAGCTGGCCGGACTGGCTACCCGGAACATGCGTCTTCCGTCGCGTGGCGCTGGCGTTCGATGCCGACGATGCCGGCGATACGGCGGCTGAGAAGCTCCGTCCACTGCTGGAATCGTTCGGAGCGAAAGTAGAACGCTGGCGACCGGCCGGCGGCAAAGACTGGAATGAGTTACTGCAAGCCGGGACGTTGCAACAGCAGGTAGCCGACCTGTGCGGCAAGACACCCGTTCACACGCCCCAGGACTGCCCACACGACCCGATGCCGGCGACAATGCCATCCCAGCACGACGCCGGCGCTACAGGGCATCCTGACGACGAACGGCACGCTGCCCCGTACCGTTGCTGGTACGCCGGCTGCACTGCCGTCGCTGTCGGCCCGTGGCATCCCATCGGCCCGGACGTGTGGCAAGCCGAGTGCGGCGCCGGCCATCGTATCCAGCGGACGGAGTACAGCTTTCAGCACCCGCCGGAGGTGAGCCGTGGAACGCCGGTGGCACTGCCGGCCGGTCTTCCGGCTGGGATGCTTCCGTTGTGGCTGTACGACCGGGTACACCAGATCGAACCGCCCTCGCCAGCCCCAGCGGACCTGACGGATGAGCAGATCGCCAGCGCCGTAGCGGCTGCCCGTGACGAGTGGGAGCGGCTGGTACGACCTGCGAGCTACCGCCGTCGCAAGGCAGCCGAGGTACGGGATCCGGAGCTGGTAGCCGCCGTCCTGACTGCCGGCGAGCGGCTGGGCTGGCCGGCGCTGCAACTACGACCTGGTGAACGGCTGGCCGCTGGCGAATCGAACTGGCGCGCGTTCCTGGCAAACGGACCGGTAGACCGCTTGCGCGATGCCCAGCGCGCGTTGACTCGGTACGCAGACGAAAGGATAGACGATGAACACAGCAACTGACCCGGCGACTTTGGCAGCAGCATTCCGCGACGTGGCCGCCCGCTACGCCGGCCTCGACACGCCCAGGGGCCGGGTTGACTTCGATGCCCGCGACATTGAGGCGACGATCTATACCGGAGCCTACGGCCCGGCTGGCCTGGTACTGACCGTCAACGGCAGCCCGCCACGCGGCACCTTCCTGGTACCGCGCGAGGTGATCGACGGCGACGATTGGGCCGTCGTGGTCTGCCTAGCCGGGCAGCGAGTGAAGACGTTCAACGGCTACCGGAGCGGCTCTGACTACCGGGCAGTGGTGGCCTATGCCCGCGCGCTGTGGAAGGCGCAGGGCCAGAACCTCGGAGGTGATGCAGCATGAGCAACGCGACCCGGTTGCAGCCGAGCCTATTCGATGCGGCCCCGTCCGCCCCGGCTGCACCGCCGCCGCCAGTACCACCGGCAGCACGGCAGGACGTACCGCTGCCACCGTGGCGCAAGCAAAGGCCGCCTGTGTACCTGGTCTTCACCGGCGAGTGCTGGCCGGCAACGCGACAGAAAGGAAAGTGACATGCCCTCTTGGAAAGTAACTACCCAGGAGCATGCGACCAGGCGGGCGCCGGCAGAGACGGGTGGTTGGCATGCTGTTGCTGCTGTCCCAGGACCTACTCAGCGGTGACCTACCCCTTGGCGGGAATGTCGCTGTTAGGCGCGGCGCACCGCGCCATCCTGCGCTGGAACGATCTGCAACATGATCAGTAGAACCCGTCCCCCCACCGTTTGGAGAGGTAGCCACGAGTAGGGTGCGGCGAGTGACCGCCGTCATGCCGGAGCATTCTTTCCGACACCGGGCACGCTAGACGCCCGCACGGGCGTGGTAGAGTAGCTGCCATGTGGTATGAACTCTGGGATGGCGAGACGGGCAACCGGGTCGGGACATATCCAACCGAGGATGCAGCACTCCAGGCCCTCACCGAGGATATTGCGCGCTACGGCCGGGAATCCGAGGCGATCCTGACGCTGGGCCTCTTGCGTCGGGACCCGGACAGCAGCCGTGAGGCCTTGATCGCTGAGGGTACCGCGCTAGCCGAGCGGGCAGTCCTCGGCCAAAAGGGCAATCCCAGAAGCAATTACGGCCAAACGCTCCCCGGTTGGCCGATGCTGACCCTGGCCACGAGGTAGCCTTGGGACCGATCCGGCACGGCATGCGGCCCCGGCGCCACGCCGTGCAATGCTTTGCATCTGAAGAGGAGTGGGCACATGCCCGGCCCGGCATTGACGCGCTCGGACCTTCAGCTGCTCGCTGATGCTCGCTTGCGTGAGGCGAGGATATTGATTGCCGCTGGCGAGTACAGCGGCGCATACTATCTGGCCGGGTATGCGGTGGAGTGCGCGCTTAAAGCGTGCATCTGTCGTCAGTATCCGGGAGCGAGCTTTCCCTCGAAGGCTCGGGCGAGAGGTAACGTCTACATACACGATCTAGACCTGTTGATCCATGAGGCAGAACTGACGGCCTCCTTCGTTGCCGAGACAGGCGCCGACAGCGACTTTGCCGACTTTTGGGACGTGGCAGTGCGTTGGAGCGAGCAGAGCCGTTATGCTGTCTTTCAGGAGCAGGACGCGCACGGTCTCTATACCGCGGTGTCCCAATCGGAACATGGAGTGCTGCAATGGCTACGGCGTCACTGGTAAGGCCGGAAGTTGCGGACGGGGCGCGGCTCCTTGCTGATCTCGATCGCCTCGGATTCGCTGTCACGGCGGCGTTTTTTGTGTCTGCCAAGGGCGGTCTCGGGCGGCGCCTGATCATTGCTTCGCCCTTGGTGGACGCTGAGGGGAGCCTGCCCGCGTATCAGCGCATCGGCGCCGCGTTACGCGGCCTCCCCGACCTGCGGCTGTCGCGGACGGACATTATGGCCGTGGGTGAGTCTGATCCGGTTGTGCAGGAGCTCCGGCGCACTCTGCCGCATGATTTTGTGCCGGATGATTTTCTGCTCCACTTGCCTGGCTATGTGTCCTACGCTCCCTACCTGGAGGAAGGGGCCGATGAGGTAGAGCTTTATGTCCTCCGGCTCATTCGCGGTGGAAAAGCGAAGTAGGCGGGAGACCCCGTCATGACCCCACACACCGGAGCGTCGAATCGAGATACCAGAGCCACCGCTGTTCGCACGTCTGTCGAAACTTATCTGGCGCTGGAATATCCCTTCCAGGTCATCGCCGATCCCGACGGTGGCTACGTCGCCATCTTCCCCGATCTGCCCGGCTGCATGACGCAAGCGGAGAGTCTGGCCGAACTGGCGACGATGGCCGAGGATGCGCGTCGTATCTGGATCACGACGGCCTTCGAGCACCAGATGGATATTCCACTTGGGCCTCCGTGTCTCATCCTATATTGACAGATAGGGGTCAGGTCTACGGTCGAGAATGCTAAACTGCATCCGCATCGCTCCGGGTCAAGAAATCCCACAGCGCATCGAAGGCCGCCGCTCGTTCCTCCATGAGTAGAGTACAGAGATACTGACGGGTAGTCCGAGCCTTTATAAGTACGGTCTTGTCAACTGGTTGAAGCGTACGCCAGTCTATGTACGATTCCGGCAATATCTCCCGGTATGGCGGTATAAGCCATGCATTCAGGACTTTGTTTGCTTTCAGGTTGCCCTGGGTACCAGCACTCAGCGTATCCAATCGCTTTACTACTGCGACGTGTACACTATCGGAGGACGCAGGTGGTCTATCTAGTTTGTCAATCTCGCACCCTCGACTGAAGACCATAACGGTGAATGCCTGTGTTTCGCCTGAAACACCATAAACGCCTGGAGACTTACGAAAGAGATAGACACCCGTGATGATGTCTCCCTGACGTAATCTTCCATCGTTCAAGATAGTGTAGCTCACGGAAGCGTTGGATCTGCTTATATCGGCAGATCGATCTCGACAACATCTGATCGTTCGATGAGCATACGCGCAAGCCGGTCACTGCCTCTACTTGCCATCATGGCACGGTCACGAGGTTCGCATAGCTCAAAGTCGCGGTCTTCATGCTTATCTTCCGCATGTTCTAGTGCCGCTATCGAGCGCGTGCCTAAGTTTTGCCGCACCGAATCTAGAAGGAGACCTATAAGGTGCTTCTGCACATGGTTCACCAAATCGTGACCGTACCGGAGGAGGGTCGCGAACGTCTCGGGAGCGTTCGCGTTTTGGCCCTTGAACTCGGTGTTGCAGAGCACCCATACCTTGGTCGTCGCGGGGTCCATCGCGCGCGGTTCCACGGCGAGGATGTGACTCGTGTCTACATCGCGTTCCAAGACAAACCGCGCTTGGCCGCCGACGAGTTTCAACCCTTCCGGGAGCATGCCCAGGCCGGATGGGAATAGCGTGTCGGCGATGTAGCGTGCAGCGGTCTGGCCGGTGGGCGCAGAAAACAGCAGTTCGTAGTTGGCCCCGATGCTCTTACTCCCCGTGATACCAAGGATGCGCACAACTTCCGCTGTCGTCGCTGCGAGGTCGCTCTGATCAGGAGCCAACACCCCAGAACGATCATGAACTTCCAGGCGCCCAGGGTTGATAGTCACGCTCTTCTGACTTTTCATGCTCTCGAGTTGGTGTGACGCCCGGGGGCCAACGCCGGCTTCTATTACCAGACCTTGGGCATACGACACGGGCCTCCGGAGAATCTTCGAAAACACATCCGTTTCTAAGAGGTGGAGCACCCTGTCCAATTCGGCCGGTGGTTGGTCGAGGAGCAAGATGATGCTCACGTCGAGCAGTTCAATCTCATCCTGCATCGGGATCCCGCCCCCCCTTTTTTGTCCATTCAAATGGCACTACCCATCACGATAGCACACCCCCCACTGTATCGATCACAACGGTTGGGACGATGGCATCGGACTCTCCCTTTGTCTGCAGAACCGAACCGCAACGACTCGCTGTCGCCATCAGCGCATGCTAGCATACGCCTGTGAAGATTCCCTGAAGACAAGCAGACACTGCGAAACTTTGTGTCACACCTGAATACGATGTGTCTCGGCACTATGCCGTCTGGGCATTGACCCAGACGCAAAACGTCCCAACTAGCGATTGCCAGAGGTGTTCGGGTAGGTGTTCACGAAGGTACGCAGGTCCAGCAGCTTCTGCTCGCTCTGGCACTCGACAGCGCGGCAACATACACTTGTGGTCTGCAAGGTGGCGACGAGGAGGCCAGGCAGTGCGACGCGATGATGCCCTGGCGCTGTTGGGAGCCCACCGGGTTGAGATCCAGCCGAATCACACACCTGCATTTCGTCGGTCGCCGGGGTCTTGATGGACGTCTTTGCCCTTCGTGACCAGGTCGTGGCGGAGTACCGCGACTACTTTGCCAGCTTCCTCAACGTGCGGGATGAGCGCCTGCGGCAGTTCGTGCAGCAGTGCCTGGAGCGGGCGGAGTGGTGGCCCGATGCCGTGCTCCAGCTCAACCCGGCCTACCAGCACGGCGCCACGCTGGCGGAACTGGCCCGCGCGGGCGTCATCACGTCGGCGACGGCGCGATTCTTCGGCGAAAAGCTGCGGCTGCATATTCACCAGGAAGAAGCGATCCGCATCGCCCAGCGTGGCCAGCCGTACGTCGTCAGCACCGGCACCGGTTCCGGCAAGAGCCTCACTTACTTGATCCCCATCGTCGACGCCGTCTTCCGGCGGCAGCCGGAACGCCACAGCGTGCGCGCCATCATCGTCTATCCCATGAACGCGCTGGTCAAGAGCCAGTTGGAGGCGCTACAGCGCTTCCGTGAGGCCAACTGGTCGGACTGCCCCATTCGCTTCGACCGCTACACCGGCCAGGACCGCCAGGACCGCGCGCAGATTCTGGAAGACCCGCCGCACATCCTGCTCACCAACTACGTGATGCTGGAATACATGCTGATCCGTCCCCACGAGCGCACGCTGGTCCAGCAGGCGACACGCGACCTGCAGTTCCTGGTGCTGGACGAACTACACGTCTACCGGGGACGCCAGGGCGCCGACGTGGCGATGCTGTTGCGCCGCGTCCGCCAGCGCGCCGAGAACCCCGACCTGCGCTTTGTCGGGACCTCGGCGACGCTGGCCTCGGAAGGCGACCGCCGGCAACGCCGGGAACGCATCGCCGAGGCCGCCACTACCCTGTTCGGCGTCGAGGTAGCGGCCGATGCGGTTGTCGACGAGACGCTGCGCCGCGTCTGTTCAGCGCCGCCACCGCCAACGCCGGCAGCGTTGCGTGCGGCGGTATCCGTCAGCCCGCCGGACACCACAGCGGGTGGGCCGGCGGCGGTAACCGCGGTGACGGAGCATCCTTTAGCAGCCTGGGTCGAGCAGACCTTCGGCCTGGATGTGGATGACGGCCGCCTGGTGCGGCGGCGGCCGATCACCTTCCAGGAAGGGCTGCGTACCCTCGTCCAGCAGACCGGCCTGGACGAAGCGCTGTGCCGGCAGCGCCTCCAGGCCGTGCTGGATGCCGGCGCCGGGGCGATCCTGCCTTCCGGTGAGCCGGTGTTCGCCTTCCGGCTGCACCAGTTCCTCGGCTCCGGCAGTAGTGTCTACGCCACAGTACAGGCGCCCGATGTCCGCGAGCGGACAACTGAAGGACAGTACGTCGCAGCGGACGACGGCTCGGGACAGCGCCGCCTGCTCTATCCCCTGGCCTTCTGCCGGGAGTGCGGCCAAGAGTATTACCTCGTCTCCTTCGTCCGCCAGGACGATGATCAGCTTGACGAGAGCGGAGAAGCGCTGGACAACCGGCTCAGCCAGCGCCTGCTTCCCCGCTCCCCCTTGCTCAACCCCAGCGGTGACGACGATGCCGGCGAGCTGGGCTTCTTCAGTCTCGACCACGATGACCTCTGGTCCGACGAGGAGCCGCTGCCCGACTACTGGCTGGAGCAGCGCCGGAAGGAAACACGCCTCAAGGCCGGCTACGCTCCCCACCGTCCCCGGCGACTCTGGGTGCAGCCGGACGGCCAGTGCAGCGAGGAGCCGGCGGCGAGCGCCCTTGCGGGCTGGTTCCAGTTGCGTCCGCTCATGCTCTGCCTGCGCTGTCGAACCGCCTACGATCTGCGCGAGAAGAGCGACTTCGGCAAACTGGCGACACTCAGTCAGATCGGGCGGTCTACCGCGACGACTATCACGGTCGGCAGCACCCTGCTCGGTCTACAGCAGAGCGAACTGGACGACAGCGCGCAGAAGGTGCTCAGCTTCACCGATAATCGCCAGGACGCTTCCCTGCAAGCCGGCCACTTGAACGACTTTACCCAGGTGACACTCCTGCGCGGCGCGCTGACCCGGGCGGTCTCGACGGGGTCCGGGCTCAGCTTCGAGCGTCTGGGGCAGGCCATCTTCGACGCCATGGCGCCGGCGCCCGCCGACTACATGCTGGAACCTGTGGAGTCCGGCGCCGGCTATCAAGCCTCCGTCAGCGCGATGCAGGCCGTCCTGGAGTACCGGGCCTTTGCCGACCTGCGTCGCGCCTGGCGCGTGGCCCAACCGAACCTGGAGCAGTGTGGTCTGCTGCGTATCGGCTACAGCGGTCTGGCCGAGATCGCCGCCGAGGACACGCCCTGGGCGAGCGTCCCGAAAATGGCGGCGGCCTCGCCGGAGCGACGTGAGGCCGTCTTGCAGGCGGTGCTCGATCATCTGCGCGGGCAACTCGCCATCGGCGCGGCCTGCCTGCAACCGGAGAAGACGGAACGCCTGAAGCGCCAGGCCGGGGAATGGCTGCGGCCACCCTGGGCCATCGACGGGCAGGAGCGATTGCGCTGGAGCACTATCGCCCTGCTCCCCGAGTCCGAACTACCACGCAACAGCCGCGTCGCCACCTTCGGCCTGGGCTGGCGCTCTACGGTCGGCCGCTACTTGCGAGCAGCGGAAACCTGGGACGTACCGGAGCGGCTGAGCACTGACGAAGCCGACGCGCTGGTGCGGGCCATCGTAGCCGCCCTGCGCGGCCACATCCTGACGGTCCATAGCCACCTGGATGAACCCTACGGCGTGCAGATCAAGCCCGGCGCGCTGCGCTGGGAGCAGGGTGACGGCAGCGTGCCGGGTCCGGACCCGGTGCGCAGCCGGGCCTTGCAGTTGCGCCGACCAGAGGGACGGAGCCAGCAGCCCAACCACTACTTCAGCCGGCTCTACACCGAAGGCGCCGGTCACTTTCGGCGCGTCGTCGGGCGCGAGCACACCGGCCAGGTCGGCATGCTGGAGCGCATTGAGCGCGAGCGCGACTTCCGCTCCGGCAAGCTCAAGGCCCTCTTTTGCTCGCCGACCATGGAGCTCGGCGTGGATATCGCCGACCTTGCCGTCGTCCATCTGCGCAACGTGCCGCCGACACCGGCCAACTATGCCCAGCGCAGCGGGCGGGCGGGCCGCAACGGCCGGCCCGCCCTGGTGCTGGCCTTCTGTAGCCAGGGCAACGCCCACGATGAGTACTTCTTCCGCCGGCGCGTCGACATGGTCGCCGGTGCCGTCGCGCCGCCGCGTCTCGACCTGACCAACCGCGAACTGGTCGAGGCGCACCTGCGCTCCGTCTGGCTGGCGACGGTCGGCCTGGCGCTGGCTTCGTCGCTGGCCGAGGTGCTCGATCTGGCTGACCCGAGCTGTCCCCTGCTGCCCGACGTGGCGGCGCAACTCAAGCTGTCCGAGACACGGCTGCGGGAGGTGGCCCGCGCCTTCAACGAAGTTGTCGACTCGGCGGCCATCGCGGCGGCCGGCTGGTTCAACGAGGACTGGCTGCTCCGCACCGTCCGTGAAGCGCCGGAAGCATTTGACCATTCACTGGATCGCTGGCGGGAGTTGTACCAGGCGGCTGTGCGCCGGCGCGACGAAGCCTACCGCAAAGGCAACCTGCCGAGATTGCAACGGCAGGAACGAGAGGCGGCGGAGCAGCAGGAGCAAGAAGCGAAACGGGAGATTGCCCTGTTGGTCAACCAGGGCGATATCACCGAGTCGGACTTCTACCCCTATCGCCACCTCGCCAACGAAGGCTTTTTACCCGGATACAACTTCCCCCGCCTGCCGCTGCGCGTGCTGGTCTCATCGCACGGCAGCGTGCAGGCTATCGACCGGCCGCGCTTCCTCGGCCTTTCCGAGTTCGGCCCGCTCAACGTCGTCTACCACGAGGGCCGCAAGCACCGCGTCACGAGCTGTATCCTGCCGGTGGGCGGCGTGGAAGAGCGACTCACGCAGGCCAAGATCTGCCATACCTGTGGCGCAATTTATCCCGGCGAAGCCGCCCAACTGGACCGCTGTACACACTGCGGCGCGCTGCTGGAAGGACCCGCTGCCTCATTCCCGCAGCGGCTGTTCGATCAGCCGGTGACGCGAGCGAGTCAGTGGACCCGTATCTCCTCGGATGAGGAAGAACGGCAGCGCGAGGGCTTCGCTATCGAGCTTGCGCTGCGCCTGCCCGGCGAGGAGACCATGCAACGGGCTGAAGCGCGCCTGGCCGGTCAGACGCTGCTGGAAGTGACAGTCGCCGCGCAGACGGAGCTCTGGCGCATCAACAACGGCTGGCGACGGTCCAACCCGCCGCGCGGTTTCACCATCGATGCCGAGAGCGGCGCCTGGGGCGGCAACGAAGACGCCCCCGCCGACGATGATGTCTCAGACGCCGTAGTCGCTGCCCGAACCAGAATGTCCGGCATCCGCCCCTATGTGACCGACCATCGCAACGTGCTCCTGCTGCGGCCCAGCCAGCTCCCCGGCGACGAAACTCCTTTTCTCCAGACGCTGGCCTACGCCCTCCAGCGCGGCATCCAGGCCGTCTACCAGGTGATGGAGAATGAGGTCGCCGTCGACCTGATCGGCGAGGGTCCGCAGCGCCGTCTGCTCCTCTGGGAAGAGGCCGAAGGCGGCACCGGTATCTGGGAGCGCATCCGCAGCGATACCCATTCCATCGCCGCCATCGCCCGCGAAGCCCTGCGCATCTGCCACATCGATCCAGCAACGGGCGCAGAGCTTGCGGGATGGAACCGTCGCTGCGCCGCCGCCTGTTACGACTGTCTGCTCAGCTATCGCCATCAGACGGTCCATCGCCACCTGGATCGGCATCTCGTGCGCGACTACCTGCTGCAACTGAGCCGTGCTGAATTGCTGGCACGAACCGAAACGCGCGACTACGACGCGCACTACCACTGGTTGCTGGAGCGAACCGACCCCGCCTCCAACCTGGAGCGCGACTTCCTGCGCCACCTCCACGAGCGCAAGCTGCGCCTCCCCGACCTAGCCCAGCACCAGCCAGCCGAAGAAGTTGCAGTTCAACCGGACTTCTATTATAAGCGCGACGGCCGGCGCGGCGTCTGCGTCTTCATTGACGGCCCAGCCCATCAGGCTGAGTCGCAACGCCAGACCGACCTGCTCAAGCGCGAAGCGCTGGCCGACCTGGGGTATCGCGTCGTTGTTGTTCCCGTCGATAAGCCCTTTGACACGAGCACCGCCGCGCACGACGACGTGTTTAGCGGTTGAGCATCACACCCCTCCTCCTTCCCGCGTGCTATAACCTCCCAATATAGTAGACAATGAAGGAGCCTACATCGTATGGTCAAGCGAAAGTGCGCCACAAGTTTTCGCGCCGGTCGGTTGCTGCCCAGTGGAGCGATTCACGGCGATACAGTGCATGCGGCCGATCCCCCTGAGGGAGGCAAGCAGGCACTGCGAAACTCTGTGGCGCACTTCAAGCTGATTCAGGTCGGCATCGGAGGCATGGGCAATACCTGGCTGAACGCCTGCGCGGCGTCGGACGAGGTGGAGTATGCAGCCCTGGTGGAGATCAACCCGGCCACTGCGGAGGCGCAGGCAGCGAAGCACGGCCTTGACCGCCGGCTCATCTTCGGCTCGCTGGAGGAGGCGCTCGCTGCCGTGCGGGCCGACGGCGTGATCGTCGTTACGCCGCCGCAGACGCACCGCGCCATCTCCGTAGCCGCCATGCGCGCCGGTATGCCGGTCCTCTCCGAAAAACCGCTCGCTGACACGCGCGAAGCGGCGGAGGAGATTGTGCGCGTCTCCCGTGAGACCGGCGTCTTGCATATGGTCGCCCAGAACTACCGCTACAGCCGGCCAGTCCAGACGCTGAAGCAGGTCCTGGAGTCCGGTGAGTTCGGCACGATCGGGGCGGTCAATGTCCGGTTCTATCGTGGTCCGCACTTCGGCGGCTTCCGCGAGGTGATGCCCTATCCGCTGATCATGGACATGTCGATCCACCACTTCGACATGCTGCGCTTCCTGCTGGGCATGGACCCAGTGGGCATCTCCGGGCGCAGTTGGAATCCGTCCTGGAGCTGGTTCAAAGGCGATGCGTCGGCCACGGTGGTCATCGACTTCGACCCGGTCGTAGCGACCTACAGTGGCACCTGGTGCGGGCAGGGCGGCGACACCCCCTGGAACGGCAACTGGCGCTTCGATTGCTCGCAGGGTGTCGTGCTCCTGGAAGAGGACCACGTCTGGACCCGCCGCCAGGCGCAAGAACGGCAGGAAATGCCCCTCGTCGCCCTGCCGCTCGCGGCCCAACCGTATCTGCTGCACGAGTTCGTGGCGGCGATCACCACCGGGCAACCACCGGCGACGACCTGTTTCGACAACTTCAAGTCGCTGCAGATCGTGCTGGACGCTATCGCCGCTTTTGGCAGCAGGGTCGGCTGACCGCATGGCCAAGCGCTTACCACGCATCACCGATGTCCGTCCCCTCCTACTGCGCGCGCCTATCGCCACGCCTGTGCGTATGGCCGTCGGCCAGTTGCAGGCGCGCCAGACGGTGCTGGTGCTGATCGACACCGACGCCGGGTTGACGGGCATCGGCGAGAGTTGGGTCAACTACCCAAGCTGGGGACCCGCCGAACGCCTGGCGACCATCACCCACGGCCTGCGCCCGCTGTTGATCGGTGAGGAGGTCGACGACCCCGTCCGCCTCTGGCGGAAATGCGTCGGCGCCCTGCACCATCTGGCCTTGCAGTGGGGCGCGATCGGTCCCATCTACCAGGCGATCAGCGGAGCAGACCTGGCGCTCTGGGACCTAGCCGGCAAGATTGCCGGCGCCCCAGTCTGGCAACTGTTGGGAGCGGCACAGCAGGCGAGCGTACCGGCCTACGCCAGCGGCCTTGGTCCCGCGAACGTCGAGCAGCAGGCGGCAGATGCCATGGCAGCGGGGTTCGGCGCCGTGAAGCTGAAAGTCGGCTTTGGCCGCGAGGTGGATGAACGCAACCTGTTGGCAGTGCGCGCCGCCGTCGCCGAGGCGACGCTCTTCACCGACGCCAATCAGGGCTGGACGCCGGACACGGCGGCGGCAATGCGCCCGGCGCTGGCGGCTGCACGGGCTGCCTGGATCGAAGAGCCGTTCCCGGCTGACGACGATCCGGCCTGGCAATCGGCCCAGGAATCCCTCGGTCTGCCGCGAGCGGGCGGCGAAAACCTCTACGGCCGGCGCCAGTTCGAGCGCTGGTTCGATCAGGGCTTACTGGACGTGGTACAGCCGGACCTCTGTAAATGCGGCGGTATCAGCGCAAGCCGCGAGATTCTCGCTCTTGCCGCCGAGCGCGGCCTCCAGTTAGCGCCGCACTTCTTCGGCAGCGCGGTCGGCCTGGCCGCCACGATCCACCTGTTCACCGCCTTGCCGACGCGCTACCGCGTGCTCGTAGAGTACGATATCAACCCTAATCCATTGCGGGAGGAACTGCTCACCGAGCCGCTGTGGACAGGGAATGGGATGCTGCGTGTGCCGGAAGGTGCGGGTCTCGGCGTGACCCTGGATCAGGGCACACTCGCCCACCTTGGTGTTGGTTCGTAAGGGCGATCGGCGGGCTGGCGACTGAAGTCGCGCCTACCCTGGCAAAGTCCGCCTACGCGGACTAATCAGCCCGCAAAGGTGCCGGCAGCCGCAGGCTGACCATTTGCTCACGGTCGCCGCGACTTTAGTCGCCAGGCGTCAGGTCGGCAACGTGGACTGCAAGCGTCCGCCCTCACTGAAGATGCGCAATGAAGTCCGCCGCGGTGGGCCAGCCCACATAAGGCGGGGAGAAGTGTACGTCGGCTGCGGTGCTCGCGGTGGCGAACCAGACATCCTCTACACGCTGGTCGTCTGGCGTACGCGTCACGAGGTACTCCGACCCATCGTGCTGCTCGACCCGCTCGTGGGGATTCACCCCCAACTGGAAGATTTTAAGCGGTTGCCCAGCAGCCGGGTTGGGCAGCAGGTAGACGCCTGCCATGCCCTTACCAAGGCGGTAGATGAGTTGCACCTGCGCGGAGGGATTACTCTCCGAGCGACCGTCGATCTCCCTGGTCCGCGCGAAGTAGGTAACGCTCTGCAGTTGTGCCTGCGGATCGCCCACACTGCGCAACAGGTGAAAGCCGGCAGCGCGCTGGGCGTCGTCCAGGGACATCGGCGTTCCCGGGTCTCGTGGGCCAGGGCCGACTATCACGTGGAGCGGCGGCGCAACTCCTGGGGGCAGAGGCGTCGGATGCGCGGACTCTGGCCCGTAGATGATGCGCTCCTTCGGCACGACCTGGACATGGAGCGGCATCGTCGGCGCGACCAGCGCCCGGGCAGCGCCGCCGGAGACGACCAGCGCCAGGAGGACCGCAGCAGCACCAAGGAGCCAGCGCGGTGGTCGACGCCAGCGCGGGACCTG
The DNA here is from genome assembly GCA_002404055.1 of Chloroflexi bacterium UBA4733. The sequence goes on along the minus strand of DHIZ01000057.1, from coordinate 35,124 downwards.
CAGCCGCCCCAGCAGGCTCGGTCGAGCTTGCGCTGGCGGTGCGGCCTCCAGCAAGTTGCGCTCCAACTGGCCCAGGAAGGCGGCGGTCGGCGCCGGCGCAGCATCCAGCGCCCCCAACCGCCGCAGGGTCGCGACAACACCCGGCTCCAGCCCCGCATTTCCCAGGGGCATGCCCCGGACGACCTGATCCCACTGCCTATTGAGCCGCTCGGCCAGTTCGTCCTCAGCGCGCGCCATCCTGCGCCTCCTCTCCCGTTTGCTCCGCCTGCCACACCGCCCGCAACCGGGCGATGGCCCGCAGTTGCAGCATCTTCACCGCCCCCAGGCTGCACCCCAGCGCCGCGGCCATCTCGGCGCCAGAAAGGCCGGCGAGGCGGAGTTCCACGACCGCCCGCTGCTCCGGCGTCAGGGCGGCGAGCCACCGCTGCAGCTCGCGCGTCTCCTCCACCCGTAGCACGCTCTGCTCAGGAGTTGGCGCCTGATCCGCCACGGCGAGCGCGGCGTCCAACGGTTCGGTGGGCCGCCGCGACCGGTACGCATCGGCAACCACGTTCCGGGCGATCGCAAAGAGCCAGCCGGCAAACGAGTACGTGCGGTACGTGGAGAGAGCGGCCAGCGCCTTGACAAACACCTGGCTGGTGGCATCCTCAGCGGCCTCCCGACTGCCCAGACGGCGGTAGCAGTAGCGATAGACCGCCGTGACGTAGCGGGTGCAGAGGACGGCGAAGGCTCGACGGTCCGTTCGCGCCCGCTCGACAAGCCAGTGATCGTCCTCGACCCCCATCGGTGCCGCAGAGCACTCCGCCTTGATTGGTGCGACGCTATTGGTAAGGACCTGCACGAGATTCTCCGTCCGATCCCCCTAAACCAGAGACGCTCGGTCCCTCATATCGCTCACATACGGTTAAACAGCGGCATCGCGGAAAAGTCACGACCGGCCTGCTAATCCGATCAGCAGATCGCCTTGACTGGTCCGGCCGCCCAAGGAGGAAACCGCATACACCGTTGCACTACCTGGCTATGCTTCCGTTCATACTGTGCCGGGGACCAGGAGAAGAGGCTCTATAGTCCAAGATCAAACCGTTCGGGCAGCTCGCGGATAGTACTGATGATGAAGGCGGTGAGTATCCTCGATCGAGACTAGTAGTCCGTCATGCGTACTTTGAACAGTTGCCGGGTCCAGGTTGAGTGCGGTGCTACCGTCCATTTCGGCCTTGACAGACTACTAGGAGCAGCGGGTGGAGGAACGGGAAGCTGTTACTCAGTTGAAGCGTGGCAACGCCAGGGCGTCGCTTGAATGGCCAAAGTTGGGTTCAGTCCAATACAGCCTCCGTCTCACCCGGCCTATTACCAGGGCCGTGCGCGGTTCACGGCGCGGCGGCAGGGCAGTAGGCCGGCACCGGACCGCATACCTGCCGGTAGCGGAGCAGCTTCGCCACGTCGGCGCAGAGTTGCTGTGGCGGCAGGCCGGGAGCATCGGCTCTCGGCAGGCCGGGGAACACGTCGACCAGCCGATTGAGGGCATCCGCGCCGAGCGCATCGGCGCTACTGGCGCGGCCAAGGGCCATGCCCCAGCCCAGCGCCGTCGCCAGGCGCGGATCGATACTGCCGTCTTTCAAGCGCCGAGACGCCAGCGGACGGATCGCCGAGAGCAGCAGCGCGGGACCGATGGCCTGCTCCAGCGCCCGCAGCGCCGTGAAGGCCAGGTCGGGCTGCCGGCTGTGAGCGGCGACGGCACCCGCCAACTCCAGATCGAGCTTGGTCACCGGCACGTTGCCGGCCGGCGCCCCGGCGGGGATAGGAGCGAAGCCCAGGCCCGCGTCCCAGTTCTTGGGGATGTCCGCCAGATGGTAACTGTACCGGGTGGTTGGCTCGAAGGTGGTGGCGGCGAAGCCCCCGCCGAGCGTGGCGATGGCGTAGGGATGGGAGCGCGTGCCGGTGAGCCGGGGCGGCAGGGTGTTGGGCGCATCAAGTTGATCGGCAACCTCCAGGTCGCGCCAGAAGGTGACGCCCTGAATCGCCGCCGGCTGGTCCAAGACGACGGCATTCTGGGCGTTCACGATATCGCCGCCGGCCTGCCAGATGGCGATCTCCACCGGCAAGGTCTCGATCCGGCATGCCCAGCGGAGGTTGGCGCCGGTCTTGGGATCGCGCTGGACGAGTTTGGGGGCAAGGTCGATGAGCTGTTGCCAGGTCCAAGGCCGGTCGGGCGGCGGGGAGCCGACGCCGATGGTCTGGAACAGCTTGGCGTCGTAGCGCATCAGCCAGGGCTGCACCTGCAGGGGAAGAGCGACTTGCCGTCCGGCGATGCGGCCCAGGCCGAGGACGCCCGGGTAGTAGTCGACCTGCTGGCTGGGTCGTTCCCGCGCCAAGTACGTGTCCAACGCCGCCAGCACCTTGGCGTGGTCCAACTGCGTCAGCATGCCCAGTCCAAGCGTCTCCATGGAGATGAGCACGTCGGCCTGTTCGCTGACGGCCTCGGCCAGGGCATTGTCGTAGGTGGTCATGTTGAAGCTGCTGACTTGGCCGTTGCCGGCGGTGGCGACGGCACCCGGTGCTTGGTCAACGGTAAAAGTGCGAAGGTCCAATACCGCGCCGAGTTGGTCCTGCCGGGTGGCGTTGAGATGGTCGGCCGCCTCTCGCAGCGGCGTCAGCCAGGCCGGCTTGGCGACGCCAGACGACGACCTCGGATAGGCTGCGAGGATGGTCAGCTTGGGGAGCGCCCGGACCACCGAACCTTTGGAGAAGATCGGGGCCGAACAGGCGCTGCACAGGCCAACGGCGAGGGCGCTCGCTGCTGCCTGGAGTACCGACCGGCGTGTCGTGCAAATCATGGGGGACTATCTCCTGCAGTTCCTCCGGCTTCGATTGCATCATCGTCGCGGCCTGGAATGGCGTCAACACGGTCATGGCCATCGTACGCAAAATCCAGGATCGACCATTCTGCTGATCCCCCGAGTGAATAGCATTCGCCGCCGAAGCGAGAACGGACGCCTCCTCATATTGTCGGCGAGCGTCCTCAACCGTCATCACGGACAATCAGGACAGTCAGTAGTTGAATTGCAGTATGTCTGACACGGCACCCCTGTGCAGCAGTTGACGTACGTTGTGCAGGAACAGTCAACAGTAGTCGTGACGCCAATAGTGCCATGGCTCGTTGTACATGACCCACAATAACTGTGATCGCCAGGATGGCAATTGCAAGCAGAACCCGGGTCGCAGGAGATCGTACAGCTACAGTCGGGTACGCAATCCGGTGTTCCCTTACTCGCCCAGGCGACGGTGCTTGAGCCGAATAGGGCACCAGCGGTTAGCCCGGCCACCTTTCCTGCCATCTTGAGAAAGCCTCGGCGCGCTTCCGCGCGCGCAAGTTGCACCGTAAGATCCCGAAAGCTCTCATCCCACAATATCTTATTCATCGCCGCCACTCCCTCTTACTCTGCCTCGAATACTCCCGAGTTGGAGCGTGCTCAACGCCCTGCAAAGAGCGCTCGTTTCCCGTTGGCCACCGCCGGTAACAGTGCATTCCCTGTCGATGAGAACCCTCCTTCCCGCAATAGCACGGCAAACTGCTGCTCGTCCTCGACCTTCCGTCGCGCCTTAACGATGCCGCCATGTAGAACGAAAGCGAACGGCGACCCCGCAAACTTATAAGGCAACGAGATCTCGTCACGCTCCTGAGCAATGAGCGGGAAATGCACGCCCGTATCTCTGGCATAGGCCTCGACCCCGGCGCGGCCGGTGCCGACACCGACCATAAGCACTTCCCATCCGCGGTCGCTTACCCGCTGATAGAACGCCTCGAACACCGAGGCCATCTGCACGCACGGGCCGCAGCGCGGACTGGCGAACACGAGCAAGACGGTCTTCTCCTGATCCATGAGCCCGCCGAGCGAGATCTCTCGACCGTTCAAGCCAATGGCGTGGAACAGTGGCGCAGTTGCGCCAGGATCAAGCCCTGCAACTCTGGATTGATCGGTTTTCACGAGGCGCTCGTTGAGTAGCCCGACTTGGCGGAGTAAACCAAGCACCAAGAAGCCGACTACGAGCAAAAGGACCCACATCACGACGTACGAAGCCAGCCAGGCGCCGTTCACCGATCAACGCTCCTTTCGTGTTTTACCCCAATGGCGTATCAGGCATTACTCGCCCGCTGTTCGGCCATGGCGAGCACCTGCGTCACTAGGACGTACAGCAACACCAGCGTGAGGGACACGAAGGCTAGCGGAAGGAGAATCCCAAGATCGCCACCGAGGCGTGAGGCCTGACCACCGATCCAGGGACCGCCTACTCCCGGCGGCGCGGACAGCAGCACAAGCAAGGAAGGGATAAGAACCAACACCAAGCGCACGACCGTACTCCGACCGATGCGATCAGAAAGAGCGTCGCCAAAACAGTGGCAGTCCATGTCGCGCCCACGGCGCAGATTGATGGACACCGCGATCAAGAAGCTCACGAATGTGAGGACGGCGAGCCCGGCCGCGACCTGCAACAAGAAGCCGGTCAGCAGCAGCAAACCAACCACGCACTCCACCCAAGGCAATGCAACGCCATAGAGGCGCGCGAGTGCGGTAGGAAGCACCTCGTAATCGACCACGACACGGACAAACGAGCGCGGAGCCGCGATTTTTGGAGCGCCGGAGAGCAGGAGAACGACACCGACAAAGAATGCTAAACCGGCTTGAACCGCTGACGTGATCGCGAGCGGCATGCCCTGCCTCCATGCCCTTTGACTATCAGTGTGGAAATCTTACAGCGTTTCGGCGCAATTATTCTCTGTGAATGAGGGCGATTCTGCAATGTTCGGTTGCGCCAGCATGCGACCGGATATGATTCACGAGATTGTCGCCGCCGACATTCAGAACGTATGCCAACCTGCTGAAGTGTCAGCGATTCGTCGTCAGCCCGTCGATGAATCTGAGCATCTCGGTCTGCGGTAGGTCGGAGCGTAGCCACACGACGCGATCTCCATCGACCCAGATGACTACCTCTCGCGCTCTGGGATTGGGGTTTTGGGCAAGGTAGCTCTCCGTGAGATCCAAAGGAGAACCGTCTCGCCAGCGGGCTTTGAACCCGGCGCCTGCCTCACTCCCGACCATCCAGACGGTGCGGCCTCCGTCGGTGGTCATAGCAGTGCCATCCGGGCTGCCATCGAGACGGACCGGTCCGATCTCAAGAAAGTCCAACTTGGTGTCGCCCGTAAAGAAGCCTCCGAACACGCCGCCTCCTACGGCGTTCCAGGCCTTTTCGATTTGCGGCCAGTCAAGCCGCTCCAGAATCGGCTTGAGGTCCGATCGTCGGACCGGCCCGGAGACCCCGGAATTCAACGGTGGAAGCCTGAGGTTCTGGCCCTCAGGAGGGATCGTAAAGTAGCCGATACTCGCGTTGTCGAAGCCGGCCGGGAGATATGTCGGATGCACTAAGGGAGGATAGCTGCCGGGAACAGGGCTGGGAGCGGGTGTCGCCGTTGGATAGGTCGGAGGTGCCGGTGCGCCGTTGCCAGGGGAAGTCATTTGTAAGCTTCGCACAACCTGATCCAGCTCCATCTGACTCACATTCGTCCAGACCTGTAGCCAGGTACCACTCATGATGGTGGACAGCAGGAGCCCGTTCGCTGTCCTTCCGAGTGACGCTGGCTGACCGAGGACTTGCATGCGGGAGCCAGCGGGAAGTTGCTCCGCGTGTGTCGCCTGGCGCTCGAGTAGAATGAGTTCGCGACCCCCGGTGCCCCGGTCGGCTGAGCCGACGTAGCGCACGAGGAGAAACGCATCCCGCCGCTCGATGCGAAGACCAAGGCGCACGTAGTCGACGTCACCTGTTCCCTCCACCGAGGGTAAGCGCAGCCCCGTAGCGGGGTCTATCGCGCCGGGGTCATAGGTCACCCCACGACGCGGCAGGTCCACGGGAAGGGCGGTCGGCTGGAATACGGAAAAGGGAGGACTGGGAGCGACAGCGACTGGCGCTTGCACGTCGCGCTGCATTTGCACTTCGGTCCTTCCACCAAGCGCTACCTGCAGTCGCGCGACCACGTCTTGGCCGATAGCGCCCGCGTAGGCGGGCCCCAGAGTGACGGCAAGCGCGACAACCGCCACAAGGATGGCTCCAACGACACCAAAGCGCCGTCTCTGCGCGGCGGCGCGCTCAGCGCTGAGCGCTAGCAGAACGCGTGGCCTGAGATCGGCAGGGAAAGGAACCAATACTTCGGCTTCCTCTTCCAGGACTTGGCGAATGGTTGACGGATCCATGTTGGAACCTCCAAGTGCTTAGGATGGCCAGGTCTCGACGAGTTTGACGCGCAAGCGAGCAATTCCATTGGAAAGACGCGACTTCACCGTTCCCCTTGGAATGCCCAGTGCCAGCGCGATTTCCCCTTCGTTCAGATCAGCGAAGTACCTGAGAATGATCGCAGCGCGTTGCTTCGGTGGAAGTGCCCGCAGTGCCCAACGGACGGTTTCATGATCGTCTACCGTCGCTATGTCCTTGGCTGTGCTCTCCTCCGCCCGCGCAGCGATACCGAAGGGCACGGGTACCGTAGACGACCCATGATCCGCAGTAGCAAGCCAGGGTATCTCGCGACGACGAGAGCGGAGCGACTTCAGCGCCGTATTCGTAACCACGCGCAGGAACCAAGGCCGGAACGGGCGCTCAGCATCAAAGCTATGGATGCGTCGAAACGCGGTGAGAAAGGCATCCGCCACGACATCTTCCGCGAGTTGCGGATCTCGGGTGATCAACGCAGCCACTCTGAGCGCTTCAGCCTGTTGTCGCAGCACGAGCGAAGCCAGACCTGCAGGATCGCCTCGCTGACAGAGACGAACGGCCGTCTGCTCGTTGAGATAGTCAAGTCGCACGACGTTCCCGTCCTTTCTACTCCCTAATATATATCTCTCGCGATGGCGAAAGGTTCAGACAGCGGTAGTCGGGCAGCATTCCGTGGAACCGTAATCGGCGGTTGATCGGTTGAAGAGGGCTGGGTCCGTCCGGCCCAGCTGCGCTTGCAAGGACGTATCCATCAAGGACGTATCCATGAGGAGCATGGGGAGCTGGCGTTGGACCGGCAGGACCACTTCTGCCACCAGCCTGAATGTGAGTTGCGTGGGCCGATCGGGCAGGGGAACATGCACTGCCATGCGGTGGGCCTGCCCGGCTACGTCACCGCCTTTCGGCGCAGCTACCGCGACCGCATGCGCACTGGCCGATGTGGATGTTCCTGCTGCTGACCCGGAGCCTTCCTGTTCGGCCACGTTGTCAAGTGCGAGGCCTGCCACCGCCTGGGCGGTGTCGCCCACGGCTCCGCTGAGCTCGGAGGGGCCGCCCGGACCGGCATTCGCGGAAGGCATGCAACCAACGCAGCGCACGGGCGAAGCAAGGCGGGCCTGTTGCTTCATCTGGTCCATGTTCCTTTGCACGGCGCCGCGCAAACGCCGCAGGTACCAGCCAACATCCAAGCGGACGGCATGACCACAGTTCCGCGGGACGCGACCCGTTGTGGACTTCCATCTCGGAGGAGCGTTCGCACGTCCGCCTTTCAGCCCGAGGTGAATGAACTCTGGCGCGCCAATGCTGTCCTCCTGGTCATCACTTGGCCCAGGATTGTGGGGATGGCCGAAGTCGTTCTCACAGGATAGGGAAAATCCTCAAGGCCTCGCTGGCTCGATGCAACAAGCTTACGCTCGCATCGGTGCTGGACGATCCATTCACTTTAGTACCCACCTCCCACATCTCAACGACAACTCAGCCACGGTAGGTCTGGTCGGGTAATTGGTGGCCCATGATTGGTTCGGAAGGCCAAACTGTCGTCTCGTGCGGCAATGCCCCCGTCTGTTGCAGAGCCGCGATCGCCCGTGGGATGTATTCCTTCCCGATGCCAAGCAGGGCGATTTTACCTCCAGTGTCGAAGACCTCTACCACGATGCGGCCCAAATACTTCTCGCTAGCCACCCGCCCCAATGTCGGAACCAATGACCAAACGGCGGGACTACTACTCGGGCCTATTCGGGCGATCCATTGTTGGGGCACTCGTACTGGCGCGAATGTTGGCTGATAACCGACTCCTGACATTATGCCACCTCCTCGAAGCTTTACCTCACCGCTCATTGACGCTCTGCTGTAACCGTCAACCCAGAACCCGCTTGCTCTCTCGCGAGAAGAAACACACTTCCCCCACTTCGAGAATTTTCGTAAGAGGTCAGACTTGTCTCAACAAGGGTTGCAGGTTGGACAAGGGTAGTTGCAGGCCGGGCAACTCGTGGCATGTGATCCGTCATTGCAGACGTTGAAGAACATTGCAAAGCATCCGCACTGACAGTCTCGACCCTGACAAGTGCAATCTCCCGAGTAGCAGTAGACACCATTCGGGCTACAACAACTCGCGGGGGCGTATAGGCAGCTACAGACACCGGTACAGCAATTGCAATTGGTGCAGTCAAATGCATATACGGGGGGCGTAGGGAAGCCTAATAGCTGCACCGCCCAGGCGGCCGCTGTCGCGGCCAGCACATTCCCGGCGAAGCGGCGACGAGACAGCCTGATCGCCGTAGCCTTGATCAGCCGATCGAAGGTACCGGATTTGCGAAGGGCCGCGCTCCATTGCGTGGCCGCGGCATCGGGTTCCATGGTAATCGCTCCTTTCTAAGGCGGTGACGCCCAATCGCCCAACAGCGCTGGGCCAATTGGTGCCAACTGTCAATTCTGTCGCATCTCAATGGCTTCTCTGGTTACACGCACACCTTCCGCCATCAATGAGCGGCGACCGATCATCAGCGTGATTCTCTTAGCAGACTCCCCGGCTTCAATCTCGCTGCGTCGGCGCGTACTTGGGCGCCGTTGCATTGGTACTTCGCCTGCCCGAGCAATTCAGTCACCATCTTTTCCACGATCCCACCATTCAAGGTGCCTCCTGCGCTTGGTTGGCCAGATCGGCAGAGACAGGGTGCTTCCCGCTCATCCACCAGATTCAGAGACGCGCATCCGAAGTGGAACAACACTCCCCGCGCTACCGCGAGGGCGTTCAACTTGATGGAGTGTCTTCATCCGAGCGGACTCTTTCCAGGCGCCGACCAAGCCTCCTCTGCTAATGATCATGCCGCTCCATCGCCATAACACTGCGTGTCGCCTAGCATGCGGGGCACCAAGTCTCACTACAGCCATCATCACAGACCTTGAAGCAAAGACTAAAGTAGCCACATGCGCCACAACTTCCGCACCTGCAGCAAGGAACCGATTGGCAAACGCCGCCTGAGCTGCAACACATGGCACCTCCCGGTGGACAAACGCCGCAATTCCCGCATGCAGCGAAGCAGCAAGTGTTGCACCCGTACTCGCATGCGTTTGCGCTGGCGATCTCGACGCCGAGCAGTTGTACCGCCCAGGTAACCACTCCAGCGACTAGCACTCGCCGCCGAGACAATGCTAGCGCTGTTGCTTTGGTCAGTCGATCGAATGCTCCCAGTTCCGCGCGTTGATCGCCGAGTCTGTCTGTCACGTCGTGCCTGGTCATATCCATCCGGCCTCTCCCCCGACTAAATGAGGATGCTTGTTTGCTTGCGGTACTCCGCTGCGTTTTGGCAATTGAACATCAGGAGCTAAGCGACGCCACCCACCACTTGTCTTTACAGAAGGACGCTCCAGTTGAACTAGTCTCGTACGAAGTCGGAAGGCGACAAAGAGCAGCTACCTCGCTCCAACCCGTTGCAAAGCCTGAAGTGCTCGCTGGACAAGATCCGCCGTATTGCCAGCAGATCCCGACGCGGTAACTTTCACCGTTCTTTGCCAAAACTCCATCATGATCCGCCCGCGATACGCTGCGGCTGGCTCGCTGGGGACGATGATTGATCCGGCTGGCCACATAGCAGGTTCCGGCCCTGGCACATCCCCCCCACCCAAGGCGGCGACTGCGCGTTCAACGAGTTGTCGATCTGCGCCAATGAAGGCCACCGCGGGGGGATCACGCCCATCGAACAGTTCGACCACGATGCGTCCCAGATACTGCTCACCGGCTACAGTCCCAAGGGTCGTGAAGTGCGCCCAGACTCCTGGAACAGCTGCAACCGGTGATGACCGGCCGGAACCTGGCATAGGGACTACCGCCGGGATTAGGCCACTTGAACCGGTAGCCATCGCCTCACCTCAACTTTCCGCCTACACAGGATCTGCAATACCTGCCCATCTGGCTGTTGAGTCACCTCTCGCTCTACGGGAGCGGATGCTAGTTTGCTTGCGGCGCTCCGCTGAGTTGCACTAGTGGAGGAAGTTGACGTAGGTCGGCGGCACCTATGATCTGCCTAAGTACTTTCAGTTGTTCGTCAACTTCCAGTGTGACCGGAGTAGCCCGAACTCCCCAAGCCCCTTTGATCTTCTCATCTTCATCAATTAGAACCGAGCTATTAGGCACCATTCCGGCCACTTGAAGTAATTCCGCCGTGGCCGCCCGATTTCCCATGCTCACGATGACGTGTCGTTCCATGGCACCGCTGTCGTCGCTGGCTGCTTTTTGCAAGCGACTCAGCAACTCGCCGCAAGCTGAACAGTTAGGAGCCACAACCACGAAATGTGTCGCATGTCCCGCAAAATGAGATATGCGGAGACGACTTCCGTCGAAGGTACTCAAGGTGAGGTCAGGAAGAACCTGACCTGCACGAAGATCAGTCGACGCTCGGTGCCGGCCGCTCTGTTCGTACAATATTCCAATATGCCTTAGGATTCCAATTAGCAAGGCAACGACGAGCAGAATAGTGATCCACATGACAACGTACGAGACTAGCCAAAGACCGCTCATAGATGCTCCTCAACATATAGTACTACCGCACTATGTGGCCATCATCGAGAAGAGTTTGACATCATAATCCGCCAGTCCGCGCACAAAAGCGGCCGTGTTGCGCAGTTTGGCCCCGGCGGAGATGAGAAAGATCAGCCCCAGCGCCAGCTGCACCTCGGTGAGACCACTCGACGTCATACCCGGTCCTCCCCGCAGGATCTGCGATCAGGCCCGTACCAGGGGATAGGTTCCCAGAAGTCTACGACAGGATGCTGCAACTTTGGCCTTGCAATAACGACAAATTTGCAATTGGGGGTTGCGTTGGGGTGGCCCGGTGCTGTCAATGCAATGGTTCCGGGAGGAGGCCGAGGATGACCCAATACCCGTCCCGGTCGCGCCGGAGAATCACCGGCTTTTTGGGATCATCGCCCAGCTTGCGCCGCAATTGCGTGATGTAGTTGCGGGCCGAAGACACGCGGCTGGTCGCCTTACCGCCCAATTCCCATGCCAGTTGCTCCACCGTCAACCGTCCGGGCGGTTCCGTTCCGCTGACCAGGCAGAGCCGCCGGAGCAGCCGCACCTCCGCTGCCGTCAACGCAATACGCTTTCCCTGATCGTACAGACGGCCTTCCGCCGGGACGAAGCGGCGGCTACCAAGCTGCCACTGCCAGGGCTCCGGTTCCCGCACGACCCGCCGAATCTTGAGCGCGAGGGCATGCTATGCCAGCGGGGTGTCAGCGGTTGCATCGGCGGCGGCGGTCTTCAAGACGGTGATGACGACGCGCAGATCGGCCGCCTGCGGACAGATGACGTAGACGTGCGGTGTGCTCTCCAGCAGACGCCCAACGAGGCCCGCCGCCTCCGTATCCCAGCGCTCGACGTGCAGGAGCACGACCGGCTGCTCCCGGTCTTCCAGCGCCGCCCGCAACGTGGCCGACGTCGCCGTGAGGTCGTACTGCAGGAGGATCTCATCTAGGAGCGACCGGAAGTGCCGACTCGTGGTGAGCAAGAACCGGCTTTGCGTGAGGGAGTGGCGCCGCCGGCCCCGAGGTTTGCCAACGAGGATAGCATACACTCGCAATAATCGGGGAGCGTCCGCCCACGTCTTCCCCAGGAGGAAGGAGTGCCTGATGCCGCCGCCGCTCTTGGTCGGCCTGGAGGACGACCTGCGCGCCTTCCTGGCGGACGGCCTGATTGTGGATCCCTGGCTCGCCGGGCTGGAACAGGAATATATCGCCTTCGACAGCCAGGACCAGCTCGCTCAGGAGGCGGCCCAACTCGCTGTCGATCACTGGAAGGAGCCCCTGCGCACTCAGGTTCTCGACGGCTACCCCGCCCCCATCCGTATGGGGCGGACGGCTGCCCACGAGACGCTCGTCTCCACGGCCGCAGCCGCCGCGCACGAGACACTCGGGCGCATCCGCGTCAGTCCCGACCTCGCAGCCATGGCGATCGCCCGCGTGCGCCGCTTCGTCGCCGCGCGCGGCTTCGGGGCCCTGGTGCGGGTCTACGGCGTCGTCACCTTCGCCGAGAACCACACCGCCGTCCGCCACTACGGGGCTATCGCCGAAGAGGACTTCGTACGCGGCAAACTGCACCGCCCCTGGGTCGGCTATGCCCTCAACGATGAACTGTTGGGCGGCATCGCCGCCGGCCTCCTCGCCATGGAGGTGCGAGATGGGCGGCGGGTAGTGGTGCAGACCACGTTCGGCGAGGCGCACTACCACGAGGTGCGTCAGGTCCTGGAGTCCTCCGGCTACCTGGAGCGGCGGCTCCAGCTGATCTACCTGTCTCAGTTCAACCTCTTCGCGGATTGGGACACCCGGGTCGCCCAAATGGTGCCGGATGCCCTGGAAGGCCGCAAGGCATTTACCGCCTTCGCGTCGCTGCCCATCGGCGGCAAGGTGCTGGAGGTAGGCTGCGGCATGGCCACCCAGACCTTCGAGGGCGGGCTGTGGGAGGCCATCGGACCGACCGGCTCGATCGTCGCCACAGACCCCGCCCCCGGCATGCTGGAGCGGGCAAAGGCGAAGGCCAAGCAGCGGCACGCCCGTAACGTCACCTTCACCCGGGCAGCGGCCGAGCACTTGCCCATGTTCCGCGACGGCGCCTTCGCTGCTACCGTGGGCACGTCCTTCCTCCACCTCACGGAGGCGCCGCGAGCGCTGACGGAGATGCGGCGTGTGACGAAGTCCGGTGGTGCTGTTGCGGTGTGGTCAGCATGCCAATTCTCCCTCGATCAGCCCTGGTGCCGGGAGTGGTTCGCTCCGATCTTGGACCTCGCCCGGCAGCATAGCAAGGGCGGCTCGCCGCCGCTCCTCCCCGGACGTCTCCCAGTGCCCGGCGAGACGGCGCAGTGCTTCCGGGAGGCGGGGCTGCAGGACGTGCAGACGATCCTCCGCGACGTTCCCTGGCGGCTGCTGGACCCCGAAATCTCCGTGGCGTTTCTCGTCCACGGCGTCAGCCTCTTCCAGCGCCAATTGGAGCTGCTGCCTTGGAAGGCGCGTCAAGATGTCGTCGAGGAACTCAAGCGCCGTGGACGAGAGATGTGCGCGAAGACAACGCCGGAAGATCGCACCATCCTGAGCCCGACCGAGTTCGTGAAAGGTACAGTACCGCCGGCGTAACACGCCTCCATGTCGGATCCGGCGCCGGCAGGCTGCGCAAACCGCGCGTGAACACGTTCACGTGGCATGCTCTAACCTTGCCGACGCTCCTTCCGCGAATGCAACGATTGCAGCCCTGGCGTTTTTTCCTCATGTCGGCTGGGGACTCATAGCCAGCAATCTCAAGTATATCGTCGCAGGCCACGTTCATTTCGCAGCAGCAACGAGTATTAGTCTCCAGGAGCCTCCCGAAGCTGTCTCAACTGGACATGTGCGCCCCGCGAATCTCTCCAGACACACTCGCTGGTCGATGGCAGAGGCAAAACGTAGTAGGAAGATACAACAGTGTGCTCATGATCGATACTCACAGGCGGCTGCCCTCTCCATTGAGGAGGAAAATTTTCCGCTTCCCCTGGTGAATACGCATAGGATGATACATAACAATGATAGACATTTGCAACCTGGGCGGACGTTGTCGTGGCTGACATTGTCGCAGTAGTCAACGAAGCCGCGACTGTGGCTTCGTCTGCAGCTTCCAGAAATAATATCCCACTAATTAGATGGCTGATTAGGAAGAATATTGCCATTATATAGACGCCATAACGACATAGGCACTTCGGCAACTACCCGGTTGAGACGTTCTAGAAAACCTACCGGAAATCTTCATGCTTCTTCTCACCACGATATCTCCAAAGGCTCCTGTACGGGGGCATGTGGAGCATACAGCACCAGTGTGACAACAGCCCAAGATCAGATGGAGCAGTTGCTCATGCCACTCATGGCGGCGCTGCCGATCACCATCGGCGCGACATCCCGTTCCTTCCACGGACCATCTTCAGCATACCGACAAATATCCGCCTGTGCAGCCGCTATTACACGCGTAAGCACAGCACTTATAGAGATAACCGTAGCAATCGGGACAAGTGTCATCCGCACAGTACAGCCCGTTTGGACTACAAACCACGCCGCTATACGTGCCGCCGCACGCACAGCCACTGCATGTCACACTGCAGTCTTTGCAATAGGGATCACCGCAGCAGGTGATGGCATAGGCAGGCAGCACACCCAACCCGAATAACTGTACGAGCGCTGCAAGGAGACCAGCTGTCAGCACTTTCCCACCAAGACGACGACGTGACAGCCGTAATGCCGCAGACCTCGTCAGTCGATCCAGCACAGTCAGCTTCTCGTTCATCGAAGTTCCTCCGATCCTGCCACCGCCCAATGCCAGGCCGCTCACTCTTGCCACGCTTTCTTACTGCCGCATTCGCCAAACAGATACGGCACACAGGTACCACCGCATCGGTTGCGCATGCACCGGCCACGCAACGACTCACGTCGGTGTCTACCCATCCAGTACTACGCAGCCGGGAAGGACTCCAGCACCTTGCCTGCGCGCAGTACCAACTCGGCGGCTCTTCCGCCGAGTTCTGAGACCGCGATGTTCATAGTAGAACTCCAGAATTCCAGAATCACCCTCCCTCGATATATTTGCCCGGAGGGTACCGCTCCGGTAATCGGTACTGTCGGCCAAATGGTGGCCGACCGCGGAAACGAATGTCCTCCTTGTAGGGCTGCTGCAGCCCGCCGAGCGATCGACTCATTCACACCGATAAACACGACCCTTTCTGCGTCATCGGTAACCTCCACTACGATGCGCCCCAAGTACGCCTCGTCACCAACGTCGCCCAATGTCGGCGTATAAGACCAGAGGATACCGGGAATGTCCCGCTTTGGCGACAACGGCCGCACATTGACCGACGGTGCTCCTGGCATGGCTCCACGATCCTCTCTCTATCGCCCAGTTACAGATATAGAGCGTAGCTTCGCCTAAATCCCAGTTTCTACAAGATTCTTAAACACAAATCTGCTGTGGTAAAGGTAGAAGGTGCCGAGAATCGACCACACCTACGACCTGTCTCACCACCATTAAATGCTCGTCAACCACAATTGTCACGGGCGTTGTGTGGGCTCCCCACAACCTTCTAATCTTGTCCCCTGTATCGATCAAGACTGTATCATCCAGACTAACCTGATGACTCTGCAGGATCTCGCGTGTCGCCAGCATATCTCCTATGCTGATGATCACTCGTCTATCCGCTGGATCTCCGGCTACATCGCCCTCTACCAAGAGATCCAGTAGCCTTTCGCACTCGGTGCATCCGGGACTAATCAAAACGACATCTGAGATTCTTCCTGCGAATTGGCCGATGGTCATTGTTGTCTCATTGGACGTCAGTAAATTCAGGTCTGGCAGCAACTGCCCGATACGCAACTCTGTTGGAGGTCCCGAAGAACGGACCATCTGACCATAGAGAATACCGATGTGGCGAAGCACCCCGATCACGATGGCTACGAGAAGCAGCACGACTAGCCAGAGGGCCACGAATGCGGTGAGCCAAATTCCAGTCATCTGGGGCCTTCTGCTACGGAGCCAAGACTGCAACCACACTACGACAAGTTGGTGCAAATTTGTGTTTGCGATCGGTCTACAATCGCAAAAGATTCCTTGCATTCCAACGGCTGGTGGTCCCAGGGCGACCCAATAGCCGTGGCTGTCGTGGAAAAAGAGCACCAGTTGCTCTGGCGCATCCCCTTGCAAGCGCTGCAGTTGCGCACCGTAGGGACGCACTGTCAACATCCGGCTAGCAAGCGTGGTAGCCTACCTGGTCGAATCGACGTATGTAGCCTGGCGGTGACCTCCTATCCCTGCTGCTATGGCGTGCCTCAGGCGGGGGATGCAAAACGTTCCACTTCCCAGTACCTACCTCAAGCCGGCTGCGCCATGAGCCTGAAGATGACGGAGAGCAGATGCCCAGCATTGGCAGCAGTAGCTCCCGGTGCCAGAATGCGGAGCGCCGTTACCAGGCTCACGCTCTTGGTCAGCGCGTCGAACATGGCAGAGGTTTCTGCCTGGTTGGAAAGCATGCCAGTCGGTCCTGTGCCGGTGAACTGCATGGCATCGGTGATCGTGGACGGATCGCCCAGCGGCCAGTTACCCAAGGCAAACGGCGGACGGGGAACTCCCCAGACCGGGCGAAGGTGAAGCGTGAGGAGCTGCGCCAGCATCGCCGCCTGGTCTATATCGAGTTGGCCCCATTGGCGTCGCAGCCCGTCCGCACCCTGGTCGAGCCTGAACGGCGAGTACGCAAGGAACTTGGGCGCCGCATCTTGCAATGCCCGTGCCACCTGATACACGAGATCGGGCTTGGGGGCAGCGTTAGGGATGCCCAGCCCGTATACGACCATGGGCAGGCCAGACTGTGTCGCGCCCGGTGAGGCAAGACGACGCAGCGAGCCAACGGCATCCTGCCAACGATGCGCGCCGGTGGTAGTGGGCGGCCACTCATCAGCGGGGAACCACGCGACGACCTGCCGGTTCTGTATCTGTCGGTCCCGCATGGCCACTGCCTGCGCTGTCCAAGCCTGAATCACCTGAGGCATTGCGCCGAACGGCGTTGTGCCACCAGGCAATGGACTCAAGGCCCCAGTCGGCCCGAACGCTCGCGCGTAGGCGGCGAGCGCGGCTATTCCCGTTGACTCGTTAATCAACAGCTTGGACCCATCCGCTGTGGCGAGGTCAGCCTGATGGGACCAGAGCCACGCCTCCAGTGGTGGAGCATTGGGCATGAGCTGCACCGGCCACCCGGCGCCCGCAGGAAGTCTGGCGGCATCCTCCCACGTCCAATCAACTGGTGGCGCCGGCAGCCGCGCATCCGTTGCCGCCAGCATCGGCCAGAGTGCCACCGGCAGTCCCGCTTGCTGTCCTTGCCATTGTAGCGCGGCGACCGCATCTGGATGGAGGCGCCCTCCCGCCAGGCCCTTGTCTTGTGCCATCTGCCCATGTACGTCCGCGACGAGGCCCCCGGCACGCAAACGCCAGAGCATGGCGTGGCTAGTGAGATACAGTCGCTGCTCCATTGTCACGCCCCCGGCAGTAATTTCCTGCCAGAAGGTAGCATGGAGAAGGTCGGCGGTCTGAACGGTCATCGCTACCCGTCCACGCAGCATCTCCTCGGCCGCTGTCACCCATTTGGGCACTGAGTCGTCTAGGTTAATGACCTGCGTCTCGCGGTGCGCTGGATCACCGGTGGCGTGTACGTAGGCGTCACCGACCACAACGGTGACTCGGGTCGGAAGCGGCGTCGGACGGAATGGGAGGGACGGCATTGGGGCAGCACAGCTACTTAGCGCCACCGCGATCCCGCCCGCAAGCACACCCAGGACGGCTCGGCGTGTCGTTAACGATCCCTCCATTGGACGTATCCTAGCGGATGCGCGCCCGGCTAGCAGGTAGGATTACACGTGCCGGAGCACGAAGCGTTGGGGCACTGCCCCGTGTTATAGGAGCAACAATAACAGGACATGGAATCACAGCACGACACCAAGCAGCTAGAGCAACAGGGTAAGTCCGCACTGGCAATCTCCGGTGCCACCAGCGCCAAACCAGCCGCCACAAACGTCGCTAGCGTCGCTGCCCGGCCCAAGCGGCCGACAAACCCGCGCCGATTCAGTTGCTCTCCTATCCAAATCGCCGAACGTCCACTGAGATCAGTCATGGCCCAACTTCCTTTCTTGTCCTTTGCACCTAACCACGAGTGACAACGGACCGATCCGCCGCCACGACGCTGGTTATCACGGCCTCGGATGTAAATCTTCCAGCACCTGCGCCCTCAGCCACGAGGTGATTCAGCCTTTCCCAACTTCCTCCCACACCTCGGGCGCGAACAATCCCCTCGCTGCTGACGGCAAAGGCAAAGGGGTAGGCGCGACCGGTCGCGAAGGCTGATTCGACCGCGCTGTCTGGATCAAGCAAGGTGCGTATTCGTGGATCGATAGCGCGCGCGTATTCCTCAGCAGCCGCTCGTGGACCGCAAACTACCGCGACGACCTCCCAACGGCGACCACTCTGTGTAATTGCTGGCTGCAGCGTTGGTAGCACGGTGGTACATACGTGGCAGGACGGTGAAATGAAAAGCACGACACGATCGATGCCGTCTCCGATCACGGGTTGCAGGCACCCATCATCCGCCGCCGGCAACCGCATTGCCGGCATTATTGTCCCCACGGCCACCCCGCGTTCGGCCGATTGCCGTGGACCAGATCCTGTCACAAGCGGCGCTACCACCCGCGTCAAACCGAGCAGTAAGATGGCCTCGGCCGCCGCCAGGACCAAGGCGATAATCGTAGCCACATGCCACCACATTTCGGCACCCATTCCATCCTCTTGTTCCTGCTACCACCGCTCCCCAATGGCCCGCGGATGCCGCAAGCTCATGAGCACATCAAGTCCCTGCGCGATCAGTTCATAGGTGAGCGCAATGAGCGCTGCAGTGGCAAACGCAACAGCGTCCCAGCCAAAGTCAGTACTCAGCCAACCGGGGGCGCTTCCACCTGTTAGGTGCACCAGGACCAGTAGGCACAGGGCAACGAGCAAGAGCAGCACATCTCGACCAAGGGTATGCCAGCCGACATATCCGGTGGAAGCCTCACCGAAGCAGTGACAGCGCAACTGCCGCCCGTGCGTCAGGACTACCACGATGGCGATAGCAAAGCTGAGGAGGATCAGTATCGAAAGCCCGATGGCGATCAACAGAAGAAAGCCACTGAACAGTAGTAGTGCCGTCCCAAGTTCGATGAACGGCAGCAGCCGCCCGTACGCCCCCGCCAACGGTGTTGACAGCACCTGATAGTCCAGCACGCCGCGCACGAAGAGCGTTGGATGACGTAACTTCGCCAGCGCGGAGGCCAGGAAGATTAAACCCAGCGTCAGCCGCAGCACCAGTTGCACCTGCGCGACGGTATTCGATGCCATGGCTTCTCTCCACCGCAACTCCACGGTGCCCAGCAAGAGTGTGAAGGACTGCAGGGACTATACGGCAAGCGGGCGCAAAGTTGCGTTTGCGAACGGTCTACAATCGCAAAAGATTCCTTGCGTTCCGACCAGGGTGGCATCTCGCTGGCGGCGCCAGCGGCACCACTCTCAAGCATCGAGAGGTCAACGCGGTGGTTGGCGGCGGGGCGGAGCACGGTGCCCCATCTTTCACCGCTTTCGCGTCCAGGAACAGCGTCGCGCCGTCCAGGCGGACGCCGGTGAGACAAAGTGGTGACAGTGTATGCGCTCCCGTACTCGTACCCCCAAGGCACGACCAGTGTGCCAAGCCAGACATAGCCTACGACGCCGTGAGCTGGGCGGGAAAGCGGCGTGCTCGCTACCGTCGCAGTGCCGGCGATGGTGCGGAGCGAACGCCAGCGCGCGCCGCCTCATCACCGCCCGTAGGTATCCAGGGCGGTGAGCCGTGCTCCCGGCGGCGCCGGGATCTCGCCCTGGAGCAGCGGGTCGTCAGTCGCGCACCGCCAGCGCTCCAGCTCCTCGTCCAACTTTGTCCGTATCGCCTGGTGCGCCGGGTCGTCGGCGAGGTTGTGCTGTTCCAGCGGATCGACGGTCAGGTCGAACAGCATGTCGCGCGGGCGGGGCTGAGCAAAATATCCCTGGTCGCGGAAGAGGTCTTTGGTCGGGCTGGGATCAGCGTGGGTGGGCAGTGCCCCGCGAACGGACATCAGCGAGAAACCACCGTGCGTGGCACGGCAGGGACGGTGGCAGGCAGTCTCGCTCTCCTCGTTGCCTGCCTGTCCTCCTTTTGACGAGCTATATCCTTCTCCGGTATGATATACCTCGTAAAGAGGGGCGAGAACAGTGAGCGCTGCAGCGGATTTACTGGCGCAAGCACCGCAAAGCACGGCGCAGGCGATCGCGCGCGTCTTGCGCGCCAGCAAGAATACAGCCCAGCAAGCACTCGTGACACGAGCGCTCAACGCTGTCGCGGACGCTGTGCCGCGCATGGATACGCGCGCCGCGGGAGACGCTGCTGGCGAAGCATCCAGCTACGGCGTGCTCCTCCGTCTGTTGGAGCAGCCCGAAGTTCTGGCCGCGCTGCGCGTAGAGAGTCCCCTGGCGCCCGCCCTGCTGCGTGGTCTGCAGGGACGGGAGGAGTTGCTACAAGCCGAGGGCGGGACGATTACCGCCAGTGAGGCTGCGCGCCTCCTGCACGTGACGCGCCAGTCGGTCGACAACCGACGGCGTGGCAATCGGTTGATCGGGCTCAGTCTGGGGCGGCGTGGCTATGCCTATCCCGTCTGGCAATTCGCCGAAAGTGGCGCCCTCACGGGTCTTGAGGATGTACTGGGCGACCTGAAGCATTTTAGCCCCTGGATGCAAGCACACTTCATGACTACGGGTGACCGCCGATTGGAAGGTGTGACTCCGCTCCATGCGTTGCGTGATGGCCGGATACAGGACGTGCGACGCGCGGCGCGAGCCTTTGGCGAGCATGGAGCAGGGTAATCGCCAGCTCGGCGCCGGCGCCTCATCCTGAGCCTCCCGCTGACTTGCAGCAACGATCTCTGCCGTTGACCGCCTTCGGGCAGACCTGGTGGCGCTTGCACTCCTGTCAAACGGGCGCCGTGTACTTCGGCTGCACCGGACACAATCGCTTCGATGCGCCGGGCTGCCCCCAGGGTGCCTATCGCGCCCTGTACGCTGCGGCTGATGCCCATGGCGCTTTCATTGAGACGTTGGGACGCGACACTGGAAACAATCGCGTGGATAGGCGAACCATAGGGGACATGTGCCTCGTGCGACTGGAAACGTCGCGACCGCTTGATCTCGTCGACCTGACTGGGGCAGGACTCGCGCACGTTGGCGCCGATGCGGGGTTGTGGGCCGGACGCGACTATGCGCTGTGCGGAAGGTGGGCGCTTGCTTTCTGGCGACATCCGCAGCAGCCTGATGGTCTCTACTACTCGTCGCGGCACGACCCACAACGGGGCAGCCTCGTGCTCTTTGACCGGGCGCAAGGGGTCTTGCAGGCTCAAGTGCAAGGCGGGCTCGCTGACCAGGTGCATCTGCCTTTGCTGGTCGATATCCTCGACACCTATCGGTTCCAACTCCTGCCGTGAGAGCAAGGAATCGCTGCGTGTCGCCAGCAGGGCGGCGCTCTCTACCGCGCCCCTGCTACAGACCCTGTGGAATCTCGGATCACCAGCCGCGTGTTCAGCACGATCCGTTCCGCCGGCGACGCGGCATCTGCCGTGGTGCGGCGGACAATGAGGTCCACCGCTGCCGCCCCCATCTCCCACATGGGCAGGGCGACCGTGGTCAATGGCGGGCTGGCGACTGCGCCGAGGGTGTCGTCGAAGCCCACCAGCGCCATGTCTTGCGGCACGCGCAGTCCGTGCTGGCCGAGCGCTTGCAGGGCGCCCATCGCGGCCATGTCGCTGGCGACGAAGGCGGCGGTGGGGCGTCGCGGCAACTGCAGCACCTGACTCATCGCGGCATAGCCGTTCGCGCAGTCGACGCCGGGGAAGAACGTCAAGGCATCGTTGCGTAATTGCCCACTGGCGGCTAGCGCTTGACAAAAGCCGTCGAAGCGTTTTACCTCGACAGTGTCGCGTGTTGGTCCCCCGACGGAGGCAATCTCCCGATGGCCAAGCCCCAGCAGGTGCTGCACCGCCTGGAAGGCGCCGGTGCGGTTGAAGTCGCGCCTACCTTGCAAAGTCCGCCTGCGCGGACTAATCAGTCCGCAAAGGTGCCGGCAGCCGCAGGCTGACCATTTGCTCGGTTGTAGGCGCGACTTCAGTCGCCAGCCCCTCTAGTCGCCAGATGCGGTACCCTAGCAGCAACGTTCGCCAATCGTGCCACAACTGGAGGAACCACACCTTGGCAGCGCTGCGTTGGGCATTCCTGCTGGACGTCGACAACACGCTGATCGACAATGATGCCGTCAAGGCGGACCTGGATCGCGCGCTCAAGCGCGAGGTCGGACCGGAGGTCGAGCAGGAGTTCTGGACCATCTACGACGACGTGCGCCGCGACCTCGACCGTGTGGACTTCCCGGAAGTTCTGCGCCGCTTCTGTGCCGACGCGGTGGCAGAGCCGGTGGCAGAACACATCAGCGCGCTCGTCAACGGTATCCCCTTTGAGCGGTATCGCTATCCGGGTGCGCTAGAAGCCCTGGCCCATCTGGCGACGTTGGGCACCACGGTGATCGTCTCCGATGGCGACCCGGTCTTTCAGCCTGCCAAGATCGTGCGCGCCGGTATCACCGCTGCCGTTGAAGGCCGCGTCGTCATCACGACCCACAAGGAAACGGAGTTGCCGAACGTCTACGCCGCCTATCCCGCCGATCGCTATGTGATGATCGACGACAAGTCGGGCATCCTGGCGGCGATTCAACGCCGCGAGCCACAGCGCTTCCACACCATCCTGGTGACGCAAGGCCACTATGCGCAGCAGCCGACAGTACCGATGTACGCCGCAGACCTCACGGTCGCGCACATTGGTGATCTGCGCACGCTCTCCCTGGATCAACTGGCAGGAGCGGTCAGGTGACCGACTTCGGCACAGAGCGTCCCGGGCCGCTCGACCCGGCGGAACTCTCCAGCTTGCGCGCCGCCGATCTGCGCGGCATCCTCAAGCGCATCCTGCGCCAGGCTATCGCCGCGCTCGACGGTGGCGCCGGCATGTTGGTGCTCTGGCGCACGGGCGGCGCCGCGCCGGAGCAGGAAGTGACCATCGGCTTGCATGGCCAGGCGGCAGCAGAGATCAGTCGGCGCCTGACGACGGCACGGCCAGACCTGGAGCGCGTGGCGCGCTCGCAGCACGCCATCCCCCGGCCGTTCACCACCCAGATCACCGCCGACATCGGCCTGCTTCGTCATCACCTGGCCCTGCTGCCGCTCTCGGCTGACGCGCAGACGTTCGGTATCATTGGCGTGCTGCGCTCGGCGAGCGCCTTTTCCGCAGCGGAAGAGCGCGTGCTGGGAGCTTTTGCCGATCAGGCGGGCATCTCCGTCCGCAACGCCGGCCTGGTCGCCTCGCTGCGGCGAGAAAAGGAAAACCTGAGCCGCGTGATCGAACAGAGTACCGACGGCATCATCGTCTGTGATCGCGAACGGCACATCCTGTCGGTCAACGCCGCGCTGGAGCATATGAGCGGCTATCGCCGCCGCGAACTGGTCGGACGGCGGCTGGACGAGGCGCTCACCCTGCGTCCGGCGCGCGGCACTGCCGGCGTCCGCCTGTTCGCAGAGATCGACGCCACCGCCGAGGCTAACCGGGAGGTGGACCTCGTCCTGCAGGCGAAAGACGGCGCGCTGCAGCATGTGGCGCTCGTCGCTGTCGTACCCGACGACGAGCGGGCGCCCGACGGCCAGATCATCCTCTACGTGCGCAACATGACCCGGCTGCACGAACTGGAAGAGCTGCGCTCGACCTTCCTCTCCATGACCTCCCACGAACTGCAAACGCCGGTGGCGATCATCAAGGCCTACGCCGAAACGCTGCAGCGCAAGTTCGGCGAGAGTGATCCGCTGCTCCAGGAAGCCCTGGAGGCCATCGACGCCGAAACCGACCGCCTCTCCCGCCTCATCAACAACCTATTGCGCGTGTCACGCCTGGAGGCGGACTCACTGCCCGTCCGTCTGGTTGAAGTCGAGCTCCCGGAGTTGGCGCATCGCGTCGTCAAGCGCCTGGAAGCGCGCAGCGAACGCCACCGCTTCGTTGTCGACTTTCCACGAACGTTCCCGACGATTCAGGCCGATCCAGAGCGGATCGAGGAGGTGCTGACCAACCTTGTCGACAATGCCATAAAATATTCCCCTAAGGGCGGTACGATCCGATTAGAAGGGCGCGTGACGGCGAGTAGTGTCGAGGTGTCAGTGAGCGATCAAGGGCCGGGCATCAAGCTCAGCGAGCAGAGTCGACTCTTCCAGCGCTTCTACCGAGTGCAGGGTGACCCGAACCGCCAGACCACCGGAGTGGGGCTGGGCCTCTTCCTGGTCAAAGCCATCGTCGAAGCGCACGGCGGCCAGATCCGGGTAGACAGCGAATGGGGCCAGGGGGCGCGTTTCACCTTCAGCCTGCCGCGCGGCATCGGACCGGCGCTGCCTGCCGGCCACGGCGACATGCCCGCTCGGATGGGGGATAGGTAATGGCCGGTGAGCCGCGCACGCTGCTGATGGTCGAAGACGAAGCGGGCCTCCGCAACGCCGTGCGCCTCTATCTGGAGATGGAGGGCTACCGCGTCGTCACCGTAGCCAGTGGTGAAGAGGGGCTGGAAAAGGTCCGCCAGGAACAGCCTGACGCCATCCTACTGGATGTCATGCTGCCGGGCATGGACGGCTTCGAGACGCTACGCCGCTTGCGGACCTTCTCCTCAGCACCGGTACTGATGCTGACAGCAAAGGGGGATGAAAGCGACGTTGTCAAGGGGCTGCGCCTGGGGGCCGACGACTACGTGCGCAAGCCTTTTGGTCAGGCGGAGCTCGCTTCGCGCATCCAGGCCGTCCTGCGGCGCACCGGTGCGGCGACAACCGACGAGGAGGCCGCCATCGTCGTCGACGACTACCTCACCCTTGACTTCGTGCGGCACGACATCTTTGCCGGCGGCGAGAAGGTGCAACTGCGTCCCACGGAGTATCGCCTTCTCTATCAACTTGCTTCCAACCCCGGCAGGGTGCAGACCTACGAGCAGTTGCTGGGCAAAGTCTGGGGACCGGAGTACCGCGACGAAGACAACTACGTGCGCCTCTACGTCACCTACTTGCGCAAGAAGATTGAGCCGGAGCCGCCGCATCCCCGCTACATCCTGACAGAGCGCGGCCTGGGCTATCGATTCGTGGACTATCGACGGAAGTAGACCTACAACGCAGGTGCCAATCCCCAGCACTCCTGGTATGACTCAGAGTACAAGTACCAGACGAAGGACATTCTCTACGCGCTCCAGGAGTTCGCGATCTACGGCGCCTATCCGACGTTCCAGCCGCTCCAAAGAAACAGCACGCAATTGATCGCACATGAGGTCGCTGGCGAACGGGACTCCACCAGCGGATGGATCAAGTCTGATTCGAGTCGGCCAACGCCGAATTGTACGTGTCAGCGGAACGACAAAGACCATGTCCAATGGGCTTTGGTTGAACCGATCATCGGAAACGACCAGCACCGGCCGCCGTCCAGCCTGCTCATGCCCTCGCACGGGGTTCAGGTTGGCCCACCAAAGGTCGCCCCGTACGTAGGTCGGTCGCGAGTCAGGCACCGGCGGCGTCTTCCGGGCCAGACAGACCATCCAGTAGCGTGCCCTCTAGTACTGCCCGCTCCGCCATTTCTTCCTCCCAGGCTCCCGGATTGGCTCGGGTCGCAGCCACCTGGTCAGTCAACTCAGCGAAGAAACGACGCCGTTCTTCTTCACTGGGACTGACCGGCAACGTCGTCAGCAAGAGGCCACCGTCTCGCTCCTCCACTGCCAATCGACTACCTTCCTCCATGTGGTACTGCCGCCGCAGTTGTACCGGGATGACCACTGCCCCTCGCTTGCCTATCCGCAATTGCTCTGTCACGATGCCGTGCCTTTCCCCGCATCCGATATTCTGAAATTCGGATATAGCAAGTGTACCCTTGACATTGCGGGGAGTCGAGAACAGGAAGAATCTCGTCGAGTACCGGAGGTCCCGAACAGCGAGAGAACAAGGGCAATGGACACCAGCAACGGGAGGGCTTCACGCGCACAGTACGTCCGCACTGCCTTACAGGAATGCGCCTGAGACGAGATGGAAGCATTCCCAGGTGTTCGTAGGCCCCGTCCGGCTGTCGCTCAGGACCACGCTGAAGCCCGTGGGCAGCAAATTCAGGGCATGGACTACCTGTTGCGCCGCCACGATCAGCACGTTCAGGTCAACGTTTTCTGTGCTGGGATGAAGCACAAGATGGATCGCCCGCACCGGTTGCGGGTGCTGGTACACAGTCACCTGTTCAGTCTGGAAGATCGGATCGTCAGTGATCTCGCCTGGACAGGTATAGCTCGACCAGTCCATCCCCCAGGTAAGGTGAAAGTGCAACTGGCCGACGTCCTGATAAGCTCCACCATTGACCAGGAGCACGGCGGGCGCGGTTGTGGGCGCGTATGTCGCCACAATCTCAGTCGCGAGCCGCACGATGTCGACAATGACCGCGGTGTCCGGCGGGCGTAAGGCGACGAAGCTTGGGATGCCAAGCTTCGGCACCAGCAGGATATGAGGAGACCAGGCCGGCCGCGGATGATAGAACGCGATCACCCGCTCCGTCGTGGCGATCCGATGGACCGGCAAGACTGCTGACAGATGCCCAAAGCCCCAGCGAACGAGCGCGTGGACCAATGGCTTCCTCGAAAGCAGAAAGAGCCACCGGGAGATCATTCTGGCAGTTCATAGCCAAGGACTACATCCAAAGGCAACGTAACCGCCGGCAGCACGGTGGAAGTCAGCGACTCGCCGCGTCCGGCGCGAAGAACGCACCGATAGTGCCCATCGCGTGGCTCGGTATGCCGCTCGACCACATCGTGGATCGTGTCCACGACGAAAACCTCTCCGATCCCCGCCGCAGCGTACAATGGCAGTTTGACGCCGAGATCATAGTCCAACGAGGAGTCCGCGACCTCGACCAGGAAAAAGACATCGGCGGCAGTTGGGAGCGTCTGCCGATAGCGGCGGTAGCGAACCAATGCCAGATCGGGCTGCGGCTCACTCGCATCGTCGAGACGCATCGAGGTCTGTCCCCGGAGACGGGCTTGCCCGCGGACCTGTGGCCCCAAAAGTTCCTCCAACGCGCTGGTACACTCCCCATGGCTCGCGCCGATAGGGCTCATTTGGATGATCTCTCCTGCTATCAATTCGACGTGGTCATCCTCCCGCAGGATGCCGACCTCCGTCATCCGGTAATACTCCGTCACGTTAAAGCGACGGCGCGTAAGTACCGGCGCACTGTGTTCCGCGATCGCCACGTGTGGCTCCTTCCCAGTTGTCACCGCGACCGTCCCGAATGGGTCAACGGCAAACACGCAGGTTCCTGCACCAGCATACCGGGCAGGCGTGAGGCGAGCGGTCGACAGTAAGCGATGCCGCCCGCGGTCACGGCAGCGCCACTGCCTCTCACGGTTATCATGCCTCTGGTTGCCAGGACGGATGGAGAAGCAGTGATGACGGAAACGCAGGAGACCAACGGGGGTACGCCCGTGCATACCAACCGGCTGGCAGGGCAGACCAGCCCTTACTTGCTCCAGCATGCCCATAACCCGGTAGATTGGTATCCATGGGGCAGCGAGGCCCTGGAACTGGCGCGGAAAGAAGATCGCCCTATTTTTCTGTCGATCGGCTATTCCGCCTGCCACTGGTGCCACGTCATGGAACGGGAGTCGTTCGAAGACGTCGATACCGCCGAGATCATGAATCGTCAGTTCGTCAACATCAAGGTGGATCGCGAAGAACGGCCGGACCTCGACAGTATCTACATGGAGGCGGTGCAGGCGCTGACGGGTCGAGGCGGCTGGCCGCTCTCCGCCTTCCTCACGCCGGAGGGTGTCCCTTTCTTCGGCGGCACCTACTTCCCGCCGAACGAAGGCCGTGGCATACCCAGCTTCCGGCGGGTACTGGAGAGCGTCCACGACGCCTGGACCAGCCGCCGCGACGAGATCGTGCAGAGCGCCGAGCAGATACGCGGCCAGTTGGGCCGGCGGCTGGCCGGGCAAGCGACAGAGCGGCAACTGGATAGCGGCTTCCTGGATCGCTGCGCCGTGGGGATGGCCGAAGGCTACGACGCTGCCAACGGTGGCTTCGGCCAGGCCCCGAAGTTCCCCCAGCCGATGAACCTGGATTTCCTGCTGCGCACCTGGAAGCGCAAGGATGACGCCAAAGCGCTGGCTATGGTCGAAAAGACGCTGGAGCGCATGGCGCGCGGCGGCATCTACGACCAGTTGGGCGGCGGCTTTCACCGTTACTCCACCGACGCCAAGTGGCTGGCGCCGCACTTCGAGAAGATGCTCTACGACAACGCCCAACTGGCGCGCCTCTATCTCAACGCCTGGCAGGCGACACAAAACCCTCTCTACCGCCGCATCGCCGAGGAGACACTGGACTACGTCCAGCTCCGCATGACATCGCCGGAAGGCGGCTTTTACTCCGCCGAAGACGCCGACAGCGAAGGCGAAGAAGGGAAATTCTACGTCTGGTCCCTGGATGAGTTGCAGGCCGTGCTCACCCCAGCCGATGCGCGCATCCTGGCGCCGTACTACGACGTAACCACCGGCGGTAACTTCGAGGGATCCAACATACTGCACTGCCCGCGCGACCTCGATGTGGTGGCGGCAATGGCGCGCCTGCCGGAGACGGATGTACTGGCGGCGGTCGAGCGTGCCCGGCCTTTGCTGCTATCCACTCGGGAAAAGCGCGTACCGCCCGGCCTCGACACCAAGGTGCTGGTCTCCTGGAACGGCATGACGCTACGCGCCTTCGCCGAAGCCGCCGCAGTGTTAGGCCGTCCCGACTACCAGCAAACCGCCATCCGCAACGCCGAGTTCGTGCTGGACCATATGCTGGTACGCGGCCGGCTGCTGCATGCCTACAACAACGGTCAGGTACACATCAACGGCTACCTGGAAGACTATGCCAACTACGCCGATGGGCTGCTGGCGCTCTATGAAACCACCTTTGATCTCCGCTGGTTCGAAGCAGCCCAGGCGCTAATCGGCGAGCTGGTGACGCACTTCCACGACGCCGACGGCGCCGGCTTCTTCGACACCAGCGACGACCACGAGGAACTCATCCGGCGCCCGAAGGACGTGATGGACAACGCCATTTCCTCCGGCAACTCGGTCGCCTGCGACG
The DNA here is from genome assembly GCA_002404055.1 of Chloroflexi bacterium UBA4733. The sequence goes on along the minus strand of DHIZ01000057.1, from coordinate 6,069 downwards.
TCTTGCTCCGCATGGCAACGCTGACCCAACAACCGGACCTTGAGGAGCGCGCTGTCCTGTGGCTGAACGCTATGGCCGACGTCGCCCAGCAATATCCCAGCGCCTTCGGTCGCCTGCTCTGTGCCTTTGACTTCTCCCTGGGCACACCGAAAGAGGTAGCTATCGTCGGCCCGCTCGCTTCCGCCGCGACGGAGGCGCTCGTCCAGCAGGTTTACGGCAACTACTTGCCCAACCACGTCCTGGCAGTGGCCGATCCAGACGACGTGCGCGCTGCGGCCCGCATCCCGTTGCTGGCAGGACGGCCGATGCTCGACGGCGCAGCCACCGCCTACGTGTGCGAACACTTCGTCTGCCTGGCGCCCACCGGCGACCCGGCAACGCTGGCGGAACAACTCAACCGGGCGCCGGAGGACGTTTGGACGACAGTGTGAGGTGGCCGCAGGCGGCCACCACTCAGTTAATTTCTGCCCGGCGACGTTTTGACACCGTCGTGACCGCCGGCTCCCCCGCCGGAGCTTCCAGTGTCTCGCTCGATGGCGCTGACGACGCGTCCGCGGCGACCACACCGTCTTGTTCGGCCCGTGCCTCCGCCACTATATCATCGACTTGCTCACGCATCTCGGCGGTCCACTCCTGGACTCGTGAGCCGGCGGTCATGCCAAGCTTGACTGCCTCTTTGGCCAGCGGTCGCAAGCCCTTCCCGGCAATTGACGCCGCTCCCAATACCACGCCGAGGCCAACGCCCCAGCCGGCCCCGCCCAATAATGCCTCAAACAACTCGCCCATGCGCTTCCAACTCCTTAAGGTTTCTTCACGGCAAGGCGCCGGCTGCCGACCGGCTCTCAGGTGTTCCGTCCTGCCGGGACGCAATATCCATGCCAGGGCAGATCCGGAATAGCGCCTCCAGAACGATGGATCTCGCGCACGCTATGTCCCGGCCGGAGTACCGGAAGCCTCCGGCGGCAGGTCCACGGTTATCACCTTTGGGCCAATGCCACGTATGGTTGCAGACGCAACGTTGGTGGTCGTCCCACCAAGCCCGAGCATGCCGCCCTTGCGCACAGTAATCAATTCGATCGCCCCGTCCTTGACAGCGAGCTCAATGTCGCGCACGTCACCGAGCCAGGTCCCCTCGCCGTTGATAACACGCAAGCCAACCAGGTCGCTCAAACTACGGAACGTATCGGCGGTGGCGTTCCCTTCGGTACCCTGGGTGACGGACACATTCTCCACGGTGATGACGTCGTTGCCGAAACTCCGCACTGCCTCAAATGGTAAAAGCGATTTGCCGCCGGCGGCCGTCAGGCGCAGGGCGGCAAGGCGCAGTTTGCCGGTATCAAACAACAACTCCTGCACATTGCCGATTTTTGTACCCTCGTCCATGCTGACTACCGGCATATCCTTGATCGCTTGTGCCTTCATGTACAGCCCTCCTCGACCGGCTTTCGACGCGCAACACTCAATACTCTACGGCATACAGACGCATGGGCGAAATGAAAGGACGCTGCCGCGTCAGCCGGCGCGCTGGAAGACCTTCTGCCCGGCCTGCAACCCTGATTGCACCTCGGTCAGATCAGTATTCTGGATACCGATCTGGACATTCACCGGCACCTCATGGCCGTTCTGATCCACCAGGACGAAGATGCGGTTGTTAGACTTATTGATCGCTTGCGTCGGCACCAGCAGGACATCGCTCCGAGTCTCCGCACTGATGCTGAGCTTGGCGACGGAGCCGATGTTGGCGCCGCTGGCCGGCCACTTCGGCGTGATGATCACCGCCGCAGGATCAACCGCCGCCGCCGATGATGCAGCCCCGGCGCCGGCCGCCGCTGCCGCGCCGGGGCTATTCGGGTTTTGATTGCTGGCCGCCAGGACCGCGCTCGGCAAGCCGGTCACGTCACCGCTGATATTTTGGCCAGGGAACTCTCGCAACGTGAGATTCACCTTTTGCCCAATCGCCACGCGGGACATCTGGTCTGGCGAGAGGTCCACAGCAACCTTGAGGGTTTGCGGATTGGCGATGGTGAGCACTGGCGTATACGCGCCGACCTGGGCCCCAGCCTGGCCGGAGGAGCCGATCACCGCGCCGTCGAACGGCGCCACGATCTGCATCTGGGAGAGCTGGTCTTGCAAGGCTTCCACTCCAAGTTGCGCCTGCTGGACAGCATTCTGGTCAATGGCGAGACTCAGAGCGCCGGTATCCGCCGAACCAACCAGGTCCCGCAACTTTTGGGCCCGCGCTTGTGCGCCTGTTATGGCATTCGCCGCCTGGGTCACCTGGTCCTGGGCCTGCCTGACGAGCGTCGCCGGAGGGCTAAGCAGGCTGTTGAGTTGCGCCTGCGCACTTTGCAGGCCAGCCTGCACACTAACCACTGCCTGGCGACCCTGGGCAACCTGGTTGGCTGTTGGCGTCAAGGCGGTAACCGCTGCCTGGGCGGCGATAACCGACGCTTGTGCTTGCTGGACGGTAGCTTGCGCCTGCGCTACCTGCGTCGCATGGCTGATGTGGCCGCTCGAACTCGCGCCACTGCCGGACGACGCGGGCAACGCCCCCTGCAGCATCTCCTGATAGGTTTGCTGAGCGGCAGTGAAGGTGTCCTCTGCTTTTCTGTAGGCGGCTTCAGCGGCGAGACGATCGGTCGGTAACACGTCGCTGAGTTGGCCAAGGGCGCTCTGCGCCGCGTCAAGGTTGGATTGGGCGGTATTCACTGTCGAGTTCGCCGCATCGCAGGAGGCCTGGCTCGCGGTCTTGTTGGCGGCGTTATTGCACACGCTGTCTCGCTTCGTCTGGGCCGCGAACAGGGCGTTTTTGGCCTGCGTTACGGCCAGCGTCGCTTGCTGTCGTTGCGCATCGGTCGGTCCGTTCTGGAAGGCGTCATAGGCAGCGAGCGCCGACTGGAACTGAGCCTGAGCCTGCTCCAGTGTGGCGCGCGCCTTGGCCAGTTGGACGGCCGTCGGCCCGGCCTGCACTACCTTCAATTGCTGCTGGGCAGCGTCTACCTTGGCCTGAGCGCTGCGCACCCCCGCCTGCGCCTGCTGCAGATCAGTAGCGCTAGGGCCGGCCGTGAGCGCTTGCAAGCGAAGCTGTGCCTTACCCACAGCTGACTGCGCCTGCACAACGGCAGCTTGCGCTTGCTCGACGGCCTGCGCATTTGGCGTTTGCACAGCCGCCAGATTGGCCTGCGCTCCATCATACGCCGCCTGCGCACTCTTGACGGCCGCGTCCGCCGACGCCACGTCCTGCGGCGTGACCACCGTGCCACCCGTGGTCCCGCTGGTCGCCTGGGTCCCGCTGGTCGCCTGGGTCACCTGGAGTTCCTTGTCTTTCTCTAGCGTCAGGTTGGCCGCGTCCACGGCTGCCTGTGCCTGTTGAATCTGCGTTTGCAGCCCGCTCGTATCGAGCGTGGCAAGCACCTGACCGGCCTTCACCTTGTCGTTCAAATGCACCGAGATCGTGTTCAGGTGGCCAGATTGCCGGAAATACAGCACCTGCTGTTGGGCGGCGACCACCCGGCCCGACGACTGGATGATGTCGGTAATGGTGCCCCGGGTGACGGTGAAGGTGGGCTGGGTAGCCGGCGGGGGCACCTGGCCGCCGCCACCGGAGCTCGCCGCCGGCGCACTCCGCGAGGCACAACTGCTGAGCAACAACGTGCAGACCAGCAATGCTGCGGTCCGACGACCTTCCCGCAACAGGAAGGGCCAACGCTCCATGTCTCCTCCGTGTTCACGCCACAATCGCTACCGTCACTCCGACGGTAGCACACAGCGACGCGCAGCACTACGACAATACCAGGAGCGTAGCATCTAGCGCCGAATTGGCCAAGGAGCAGGCGGTAAAAGGAGGCCAACGTAGCGTTTTGCGCCGTTGCCACACCGCATTTTCCCGTAGGGGCGGGTACCCTCTGGGTGCTTGTGCCTGCCCTGGCTCGGGTGGTAGGGACATCCGAAGGCGAACAGGGCAGGCACGGGGGCCTGCCCCTACAACGCTCGGTCGGTAGTCTCACACCTCGACCAGTTCCCGAACCTCCTTCGCGCGGAAAGCGAGCCGGCCATCTTCTGCGTCCAGCAGCACGGTGTCGCCATCGTGGAACTGCCCTTGCAACAGGCGCATGGCCAGCGGCTGGACGATCGCCCGCTGGATCGTGCGCTTTAACGGCCGCGCCCCGTAAATCGGATCGAAGCCCTCGCGGGACAGCAACTCAGCCGCAGCGGGTGTGAGTTCCAGCGCGATCTTGCGCTCCGCCAGGCGGGCTCGCAGCCCCTGCAACTGGATCTCCACGATCTGCTTGATCTGCTCCAGGCCCAACTGGCGGAAGATGATGATGTCGTCGATTCGGTTGAGCAACTCCGGACGGAAGTGCTCGCGCACCGCCTCCATGACGCGATCGCCGATTGTCTCCCAGCTCAGGCCGCGCTCCGTGATCCACTGACTGCCCAGGTTGCTCGTCATAATGACGATGGTGTTCTTGAAGTCGACAGTGCGCCCCTGGGCGTCCGTCAGGCGGCCGTCGTCCAGCAGTTGCAGCAGGATGTTCAGCACCTCCGGGTGCGCCTTCTCGACTTCGTCGAAGAGGATGACTGCGTAGGGTCGCCGCCGGACCGCTTCCGTCAGTTGACCGGCCTCGTCGTAGCCAACGTAGCCGGGAGGGGCGCCGATCAGCCGGGAGACGGTGTGCTTCTCCTGATACTCCGACATATCGATGCGAACCATCGCCTGTTCGCTGTCGAAGAGGAACTCCGCCAGCGCCCGCGCCGTCTCCGTCTTGCCGGTTCCCGATGGACCAATGAAGAGAAAGGAGCCGAGCGGTCGGTTGGGGTCTTGCAACCCGGCGCGGGCCGCCCGCACGGCATTGGCCACGGCAGATATTGCTTCATCCTGGCCGACGACACGCTCACGCAGCCGCTCCTCCATCTGGATCAGCTTCTGGACTTCACCTTGCAGCAGGCGACTGACGGGCACGCCGGTCCATTTGCTGACAATTTCGGCGATGTCCTCCTCGCCTACTTCTTCGCGCACCAGGCTGCGGCCGTCGTCGCGGCGCTCCCGCTGCCCCTGTTGCGCTTCCACCAATTGCTGTTCGAGCTGGGCGATCTCGACTTTCAAGCGGGCGGCTGGTTCCCATGCCTCGCGCAGTGCCGCTTGGTCCAACTCGTTGCGGGCGGCGTCAATGCGCTGCTGGATCTGGCTGACGGAGTTCAACTGCCCCAGTTCCTGCTGCCAGCGCGTCGTCAGTGCTGTCGCCTGCTCTTTCAGCCCCGCCAGTTCCGCCTCCAGCCGCCCCAGGCGCGCCTGGGAGGCTTCGTCTTTCTCCTTGCGCAGCCCTTCGCGCTCGATTTCCAGTTGCATCACCCGGCGCATGACTTCATCCAGTTCCGCCGGCCTGCTCGTCGCCTCCATGCGCAAGTGGGAGGCAGCCTCGTCCACCAGGTCGATGGCCTTATCGGGCAAGAAGCGGTCACTGATGTAACGCTTGCTCAACACCGCCGCTGCCACCAGCGCGGCATCCTTGATACGCACCTTGTGGTGCTGCTCGTAGCGCTCGCGCAGACCGCGCAGGATGGAGATGGTGTCCTC
>DHIZ01000057.1:0-430 GCA_002404055.1 Chloroflexi bacterium UBA4733 | reverse complement strand
GGATGGAGATGGTGTCCTCCACCGACGGCTCGCCCACGTACACCGGCTGGAAGCGGCGTTCCAGCGCTGCGTCCTTCTCGATGTGCTTACGATACTCGGTCAAGGTGGTGGCCCCGATAGTATGGAGTTCACCTCTCGCCAGCATCGGCTTCAGCATATTGCTGGCGTCCATCGCCCCTTCCGCCGCACCGGCGCCGACAACCGTGTGCAACTCGTCGATGAAGAGGATCACTTCGCCGTTGCTGTCGGTGACCTCTTTGAGCACCGCCTTCAAGCGCTCTTCAAACTCGCCACGGTACTTGGCGCCGGCCACCAGGGCGCCCAGGTCGAGCGTCACAACGCGCTTTTCTTTCAGGCCCTCCGGCACGTCGCGGCGCACGATGCGTTGCGCCAGGCCTTCGACGATGGCCGTCTTGCCGACGCCGGGCTC
>DHIZ01000290.1:20899-30057 GCA_002404055.1 Chloroflexi bacterium UBA4733 | reverse complement strand
GCGCTTCGAGCAGCGCTTCGCCGCAGAGATAGGGGTCAAGCACTGCATTGCCACGCCCGGCTGCACGCCAGCGCTGCTGCTGCTCGCCATGGCGTTGCCGTTCGAGCCTGGTGACGAGGTGATTGTCAGCCCGATCACCGACTACGGCACCGTTATGGGGCTGATCAACCAGCACTACATTCCCGTCTTCGCGGACACAGCGCCAGGGACTGTCAACATCAGCGCGGAGACAATCGCCCCCTTGATCACGGATCGCACGCGGGCGATCCTGGCGGTGCATAAGACGGGCCTGATCTGCGACATGGACCCGATTGTCGCCCTGGCGCGGCAGCACGACCTGTTTGTGGTGGAGGACGTCTGCCAGGCGGTGTTCGGCCGCTACAAGGGGCGGATCGCCGGCACGCTGGGCGATGCCGCCGGCTTCTCCTTCGACGCGGAGAAGACCATGGGTTCGGACACCGGCGGCTGCCTGGTCACGAACGACGATGCAGTGGCGGAGCGCGCGCGCTTCCTCGGCCAGAGCCGGGGCGGGCTGAACAAACCTGGCTTCGGTCGCATGCACGTCGCTGAAGGCAACGCCTTACGCATGCCGGAATGTACCGCCGCCATCACGCTGGCGCAGTTGGAGATCATCCACGAACAGGTGGCGCAGCGGGATCGGATGGTTCGGCTATTGACCGAAGAGCTGGCGCGCATCCCGGGGATTACGCCGCTGCCAATTCCCGACTATGTAGACGTCTATTCGGCCTGGATGGTGGGCTTCAGCATTGATCCGGCGGCCTTCCGCTGCAGCGCTGACGAGTTCGGCCAACAGTGCGCCACCGGCGGCATTCCGGGGGCAAGCACCTGCCGCTATTACCTGATGCCGGCTGCCCTGCCGTTCTTGCAGGAGAAGGTCAGCGCACAGGTCTACCCCTACAGCAAGCCGCCGGCCTCGCGCGACTACGCCTATGGCGGCGACTCCTGCCCGACGGCCCAGGCCTTTCTGGAGACCTTCATCCGCTGGTCTTCCTTCTGTGAGAAGTACCAGCCGGAGCACTGTGCGCTGGCCGCTGCGATCGTGCGGCAGGTAGCGGAGGCGAACCGCGTGTAGGCAGGCGGGTAACGACAGGAGTAACTGATGGCAGTGGAAGCGGCGGTCGCCTTGCGCCTCGTCGGGCGGCATTGGGAGACGCCGAGCCTCGACGGCGCGGGTTGGGTAGAGACGCCCTATACGCTTGATCCGCGGGAGACCGGGTTTGTCGCGCTGCACCTCTGGAATGTGGGGGATGCCGGCGGCCCGGCGGTGCCGGACGCATTCCTGGTGGACATGGGCACACGCGAGAGCCAGGAGGAAGCGGTACGCATTGCCGAGCGGTACATCCGTCCGGCCATCGCCGCCTCGCGAGCCGCGGGTTTGCCGATCTTTCACGTCGAGCCGGCGAACATCGCCATGCAATACGAGTCGGTGCACCACATGCTGGAGGAGGAGAGCGGATCCCCGTCGGCTCCGGTGCGGCCGCGGCCAGCCGAGGTGAACACTGGCTGGAACAAGGAACGGGCCGAGCGGACCCATGGGCGCGGCTACATGGATTGGGCGGGCTGGGGCCAGATGCGCATCCTTTCCTCCTGCGATGCCGAACCGGGCGATCAGGTAATTCTGACCGGCGCACAGTTCGACCGCATATGCCGGAGCCAGGGCATCAAGAATCTGGTGTTCACCGGGTTCGCCACGAACATGTGCATCCTCGACGCGGCCGCCGCCACACGGGAGATGCTGGGCTACGGCTACCGCATCTTCCTGATCCGGGAGGCAACCCTGGGGGTGGAGTACCCGGAGACTTTCGCTGACCGCCTGGTAACCCGCATCGCCATCAAATACTTCGAACTCAAGGTCGGCGACAGCATCGGCTTTGCGCAGTACATCGCGGCCTGCCAGACGATCACTGCCGCGCGGTCAGCTCGCTCCTAGGGCTGGCCGCCGGAGAGGCTACACTTGCCGTCGCCATGCAGCAGGGGCCAGGTCGGCATTTCCGTTGGCCCGTCGGCACCGGCCGATGGCGACTTACGATGATCGCGGCGCGAACGAGGGCTGGAGGAATAGATTGGATGGGCAAGGTCAGTCCCGGTCGGCCCAGCGGGTAACGTTGGTCGTGGGGGCGAGTAGCGGCATCGGACGCGCCATCGCCGCTCGCTTTGCCGGGATGGGAGCCAGGGTCGCTCTGGCAGCGCGGAATGCGGCGCTCCTGGACGAACTGGCGACAGAACTGCGCGGGCGAGGGGCTACGGTGCTGGTCTGCCCACTCGACGTGCGCGACCGGACGGCCATCGACGCCGCGGTTGCCCGCGTTAGCGCCGAATGGGGGCAGTTCGACCTCGTGGTGTATGCTACCGGTACCAACACCAGGGAGCGCGCGCTCGACCGGCTCACGCCCGAGGTCTGGAGCGAGTTGCTCGACACGAATCTCACCGGCGCCTTCCATGTCACCCAGGCGGTATTGCCGGGGATGCGGGCGGCGGGCGATGGGCTGATTATCTACATCTCCTCTAACGCCGCCAACCGACCGGACGTCTCCGGCGTGGCCTACCAGGCCAGCAAACGCGGAATGGTTGGGCTGGCACACGGCGTCATGGAAGAGGAACGGCAACGCGGCATCCGCACGACCGTGATCTTCCCCGGCCTCACCGACACGCCGCTCCTGCTCAAACGGCCGACACCCACGCCGCCGGAGATCGTCGCCAGGGCACTGCAGCCCGATGACGTCGCCGACGCCTGCGTCTTTGTGGCGGCGCTTCCTGCTCGGGCTCACGTACCCGAACTGGTGCTGATACCGAGCCGGCTCTAAGCCGGTTCCCCTGTCGGCGACCCACTGACTAATGATTAAGGTATGATCGACCGGTCCATGGAATAAGGAGCGAGGATTACCGTGATTGACATGCACGAACATCTGTGGGAGTACGGGACCGTCGACCATTTGCTGGCGCACCAGGACGTGCATGGTCACCGGTTCACAGTGGTCCTACCCATTGATGGCGCCGCTGACGCTGCTCGCGGCCTACCCGCGAACGATTTCCCACTCGCCGCGGCCTGGGCCGCCTGCCAGGCCCATCCAGATCGCTTGATACCGTTTGTTCACGTCGATCCGCGGCGGCCAGACGCTCTGGACACCGTCCGCCGGTACCATCGCGAGGGCGCGCGTGGCTTCGGTGAGCACAAGCTCCATATGCCGTGCGACGCGCCGGAGGCGGTGGCGATGTACCAGCTTTGTGGCGAGTTGGGGTTGCCGGTGCTGCTGCACCTGGAATACCGGAACTATAACTTCAATTTTGAGGCGTTTGGCGAGGTCGTGCGAGCGCACCCGCAGACAACCTTCATCGGCCACGCCCAGGCCTGGTGGGCCAACATCAGCGCCGATGCCCCGCGTGACCCGAGTGCGTCGGGGTATTCCGCTTACCCGACCGGCCCGGTAGTAGCGGGCGGACTCACTGATCGTTGGCTCAGCGAGTTCCCCAACCTGTACGCCGATCTCTCCGCCGGCTCCGCTCTGAACGCGCTCACCCGAGACCGGGATTTCGCCCGCGGCTTCGTCAACCGCCATCGGGCGAAGCTCATGTGGGCGACAGATTGCCCATGCCTGGATGGCCGCGGCGCCTACCCGAATGGTCGGACGCGGCAATGCTTCGCCGCGCAGAGCCTGGTGGCGTTGCAGGAGCTGTGTGCCGACCGGGCGACCTACGACGACATCGTGGAGCACAACGCTGCTCGGTTGCTCAGGCTGGAGCAACCGAGCAGTTAGCGAAGTTCGTCCTATCCGCAGCGCGGCTCAATAGCGCGTCATCATGCGCCACCATGCCAGCTTGGCGAGCAGCACGCAGACTGGGACCGCGCATGCTAGCGCCGCGAGGGTAGCCACCGCGATGGCGTGCCAGGTCGCTGCCTCCGTCTGCGACCGCTCCCGGTCCCCTTCGTCCGAGCGCGGCACGCTTTGACTGTATCCGCGGCGTTCGCCCGGAGTCAAGCCAGTTTTTCGAACGGACGAACGACTTTCATACTTTCATTGCGTCATTGACAAAGTGCTGAGGCGCGGGTACTATCCTGCCAACGGGCGCGTTGCTTCTTTATCGTAGCCTTCCAGGGGGCAGGAATCAGCCTGGCCCGCGCCACGGCATCGTGGCACACCTGGCAGCGCACGCCAGATTGCGGTTAAGAGCGACGCCGTTCGGTCTTGAGTGTTGTGATCGCCAGGAGGGTTCTATGCTGCATCGTCTACTCAGTCGCCGTGCCCTGCTCCAATCTTGCGCAGCCGCTGCTGCGGTCACGTCGGGGGGACTGCTCGCCGCCTGCGGTGGGGCCGCCGCCACCACGGTCGGCAGCACCAGTGCTGCCGTGACCGCCAGCCTCAACACGGCGACGGTGGCGCAGGCCAGCACGGCGGCCAGCACGCCGAGCGCTAGCGCTGCCGCCATAACGACCAGCAGCGCGGCGGCGTCCAACGCCACTACTGCGGCTGCCAGCGCCACGACGACGGCAGCGCCGAAGGCGAGCAGCGCCAGCGCCTCGAGCGCCGCCGCCATCGCGCCGCCGACTGCCGCCAACACCATCTGGTGGTTCGCCACCAACGGCCTGGCCAAGGAGGAAGAGGACGCCTGGAAGGGTATCTTCGCCCAGTTCGAGAAGGAGAACGGCAAGCTCAAGGTCCAGTTCACGAACGGCACTAGCAATGACAAGTATACGGCTGCCATCGCTGGCGGCACCTATCCAGACGTTCACGAGCCGGTGACGAAGGAACTGCCGTCCTGGGTGGCCAAGCAGGCCGACATTGATATGACCAGCTACGTCCAGAAAGCGAAGATCAATGCCGCCGACTACACCGCCTCCCAGCTCCAGAAGGTCATCTTTAATGGCAAGTGGTATGGCATCCCCTGGGATACGTCACCGGCAGTGATCTTCTACAACAAGACGCTCTTCCAGAAGGCCGGCGTCGCCGAGCCGCCCAAGAAGTGGGGCGACCCGAGCTGGACCTGGGACGCTTTCCTGCAGGCGGCCAAGCGGACGACGACCGGCAGCGGCGCCGACGCCACCTTTGGCTACAGCCAGACCAACTGGTGGGTGTACTACAACCCCTGGGCCTGGAGCAACGGCGGCGAATTCAGCGATTCGGCGCGCACGAAGATCACCATCACCGACACTGCCTTCTCCGACGCCTACCAGTGGTATGCCGACCTGCGCAACGTCCAGCACGTCGCGCCCGATTCCCAGCAGGCCAAGCAGGCGACCTGGAACAACGGCAAGGTCGCCATGATGTCGACCGGCTCCTATGGCACCGTCGGTATGGACGTGCGCATGAAGGGCACCGACTGGGATATCGCTCCCTATCCGACCGGCAAAAACGGGGTGTTCACCCGTGCCCCCGGCGACTGCTGCTGCATGGTCAACCACGCACCCCACCCGGACGACGGGATGACGGTCATCCAGTTCATAACGGGGCTCACCGGGCAGAAGATGCTGGCCCAGGCCGGCTACGTGCCGGTGCTCAAGGCGGCGCAGCAGTCACCGGAGTTCCTCCAGCCCACCGGCCACGTCAACCGCCAGGTGTTCATTGATGGGTTGGAGATCAGCCGGCCCACGCCCATCCCCTACATTTATGTGGACGTGAACACGGCCTTCGGCAAGGTCATGGACAACCTGCTCGCCGGCAAGATCACGGCCAAGGACATGATGCAGCAGGTGCAGCCGCAATTCCAGACGCTGCTGGACAAGGCGCCGCCGGAGTGGCGCTTGGTAGATTAGCCATAGCCTTCGTACCCGGTCAGCGAGCCGACATCACCGCCAGGCGCGCGGCCTGGCGCGCCGCGCATTCCACCAGCCGCCGCTCGGCGTCGGCCGTGAAGCCACCGGGGCGCTCGCTGTTGCGCCAGGCGCCGACTTCGTAGCCGCCCTCTGGGATGGCTGACGCGGTGGGGAGATAGCCGATGCTGCCGTTGCAGTAGCCCAGCACCAACACGCGCGCCGGCTCGACACCGCTTGCCCGCGCCACCGCCTGTTGGGCCTTCAGCCCCGTCTCGAGGAAGATCTCACCAGGCAAGCCGACGATATAGGTCTCGCCGCAGCGCAGCACCTGCACCTCGGCCGGCCAGCCGGTGACGCCGCCATCGTTGGTCTCGATGGGCAAGTCGAGCCGTTCCAGCGCCGCGCCGAGCACGCCGCCGAGGTTGGTTGCGGGCGGCGCGGTGGGATCGCACACGGCCTCGGCAGCCTGTACCACGCTGCTGCCGAGCTGGCGGCCCAGCGCCTCGACTTCCTCCCAGGTGGCACTGCGGAAGGCGCCCTCGTCGTTGGTCAGGTTCGGCCGGATATTTGCGAAGCAGCCGGGCAGGAATAGGGCTTTCGTACTGTCGGCGTACGCGCGCTCGACGAAGCGGCGAGCGGCGCCGGGATAGTCCGCGGTGAACTGGTAGTTCTGCGCGCCCATCGAGGTGGGGTGGCAGACGTACCGGAAGAGCAGCGCCAGCGGCGCAGCGCCGGGCGTCGGGTGGCCGCCGGACAGGGTATCGAGCCGGAGCACCGTGACGGAGCGGTCGACGATGCCCTGCGCATTGGGCCGCATCACCATCTGCCCGTCGGGTTGAGCAAGACGGCGGTTGACGTTGAATCGCGCTTCCGAGAAGCCGAGGCCGATGGCGACCGGCGTCAGTCGGCGAGCCGCGGCGGCGACCAGCCCCGCCAGGTGCTGCTCCAGGGCGCCGATGTATTCAGCATTGCTGGGCAGGGTAGCGCGTTGCAGTACCGCCGGACCGCCGTGGGTGTGCGAGGAGCAGATGAGCACGCGCTCCGGCTGTACGGCCCCTTGCTCGGCCAGCAGGCCACGGATGCGTTGTACCTGCTCATCGCGCAAGGTGATGATGTCGACGGCGATCAAGGCGATACGCCGGCCCGGCTCGCCGGAGCCGTCGTCGAGCACCAGCGCTGTCGCCACCAGGTCGTCGTGTATGCCCTCGGCGGCGTGCCGGCGGGCGGCATAGCCCGCCTGCCACGTGCTTTCCACCGGCGGCGTGATGACCGTCCGCGCCAATCCTGCCCAGACATCTCCCATGGAGTTGCTCCTCTCTGTGTTGTTGTCCAGCGCCATATCGATCCGCCGGCCGTCAGCGCCGCCCGTTTCCATCTTTAACAGGGCGAGGGACGGTTCCACCGCGCCTCGGCGTCATCACGCCTGCTGGAGGTTGGCGTCGATATAGGCGGTGGCGGCCTTGCCGTAGTCGGCGGCGCCCTGCTTGCCCTGGTCGAACGCCGGGAAATTGTTGGTCAGCCAGAGGTTGACCTTGTTCCAGCCGGGATACTTCGGCATGCCCCAGGAGGAGACGTGAGAGTGCTGGGCCATGTTCAGGAACGCCTGCGGATCGACGCCAATCTGCTGCTTGTACGTTTGCATCGCCAGGTCGGAGGCGCCGGTTACCGGAGACACCGCGTACTGGCCGCTCGGTGGGAAGCGCGCGGCGTTGGCGGGGACCATGAGCCACTGCATCAGTTGCCATGTAAGGTCGGCTCGCGGCGTCTGCACGGTGTAGAGCGGCTGGGCAAACTGCCGGCCGGAGACGTTCTGCGAGCTGCTGTGCGGGAGCGCCGCCAGCCCCCACGTGAAGTTCAGCTTCGGTACGTAGCCATAGACCACTTGCATGCCGATGCGGCCGCTGGTGAACACGTCGCCTTTGGCGCCGATGCCCTTGACCTGTGCGGCGGTGGGCGCGACCTTATAGCGGTCGCGCAGGTCCTTGAAGAACTGCAACCCCTGGGCGGCCAGCGGCTGATCAAGCAGCGCTTTCTTGGCCTGGTCGTCCCACGGCCCCTGCCCAAAGTAGGTTGGCCGCTCGTCGCCGCCCGTGTCGGCGCCGCCCACCGTGCCGCCGAAGCCGAACTGGGACTGGTCCGCCTTCGTGAGCCGCTGCGCAGCCTCCAGGAAGCGGTCCATCGTCCAGCTCTGATCGGTGGGATCGACCGGCGGGTACGACAGCCCTGCCGAATCGAAGAGGCCCTGGTTATAGGCGAGCGCATCCACCGAGATGCCGACCAGCGGCAGGCCCCAGATCTTCCCCTCCTGGTCGGTGAAGATCTGAATCGCCTGGGGAAGGAAGACCTTTTGCGGGTCCAACTTCGCCTGGGCGAGCCGGCCGGACATTTCTACCAGAGCAGATTGCACGCTCAGCCAGTTGCCTGTGGCGTTTTGATAGAAGTCAGGTGGCGTGCCGCTGGCGATCATGGCCGTGAGTTTCTCGGTAACCGTGGTCCAACTCGTGCCGCCCGAGATGATCTCGACAGCGATGCCCGGATGGACCTTGGTGAAGTCGTTGTAGATGGCCTGCTCCACGGCGTGCCGCCCCGACGTATCGGGCGACATATAGGTGAGTGTCACGCCTTTCGGTCCAACGCTCGGCACAGTCCGGCCGGCGCTGGTGGCGGCGGACGCGGTTTGGCTCGCGGTCGTCGTCGACGCCACAGCGGAGACGCCCAACGACGGTGTGCTGGACGCGCTGCCTGTGGAGGATGCGGCTGCGCCCGTCGCCTGGGAACTCGTAGCGGCCGGTGGCGCCGTGGTCACGACGGTCGATCCGCCGCAGGCGGCGAGCAGGACGCCGCCGACCAGCCCAAGCGTCGTCAGCGCGCAGCCGCACAGCGCGACGCGGCGAGTGAAAAGCGGCTCCAAGAGCATGCTCCTTCGCTGATGCAAGGGCAACGGGAGCGACCGGCAAGCTGCGTCGGCGCATCGTAGGATGGTAGCATACGCGGCCTTATACTTAGCAGGCGAACGACGTGTGTGGCTAATAGTGCAGGGCCGCGATTGCCATATTTGTAGAGAGTGCTTACAATGTCTGCACAGGCGGTCGCTCGTGACGCCTCGCCACAGGACAGCCCAACGGGGAAGGAGCAGTCTCATGCATTCTGCAACAGCGGCATCGTTACCTCGGCGTCGTTTGCTGGCCATGTTAGGGAGTGGTCTCGCCATTCCTCTTCTTGCCGCCTGCGGAGGCGCCGCGAGCGCCACCGTCAGTACCGGCAGCACGTCATCGGCCCTAGCCGCGGCCGCGACGTTGCCCGTTGCCACCAGCGCGGCGGCTTCGACCGCAAGCAGCGCCCCTGCGTCGACAGCGAGCGTCGCCGCCACGAGCAGCGTCCTCGCCAC
>DHIZ01000290.1:14265-20825 GCA_002404055.1 Chloroflexi bacterium UBA4733 | reverse complement strand
CAGCGTCCTCGCCACGAGCAGCGTGGCGGCATCGACCAGCGTCGCGCCGGCTACGACCTCAACGGCATCCGCCGCAGCGGCAGCGCCCGGCAAGGGTAAGACGCCCGTGGAGTTCTGGCAGTGGGGGTCCGGCTACCAGACAGGCTTCGAAGGCTGGGCCAAGACCTACAGCGATCGCCATAGCAGCGTTCAGGTCAACGTTACCAAGTACGCGACGAACAACAACCAGAAGATCACGGTCGCCATCGCCGGCGGCACGGGGCCGGACGCCTACCTCTCGGACAGCGATGGCTTCAAGAACCGCGCCTATGCCGGTCTGGAAGGCTCGATCGACGACCTCGCTGCTCAGGACAAGACGGCCAGTGACAACCTCAAGCAGATGCTGCCGGCGGCGGTGGATTGGTACACCTACCAGGGCAAGCGCTTCGGCCTGCCCTGGGACTACAGCGCTGGTGTCGTCGTCTACAACCTCGACCTGCTCCACCCCGCCGGCCTCACGCCGCCAGCCGAACTGGCCAAGGATCCCAAGCAGTGGACATGGGATACCCTGCAGCAGTACGCGACAAAGCTCACGCTCAAGACCGGCGCAACCCCCGACCGCGTTGGCGCCTACCTCTCCTGGGGCGGCTACGAGAATAGCTGGTACAGCATGGCGCTGGCGAACGGCGGCAGCTACTACAACCAGGCGCTCGACCAATGCACGATCGGCAGCCCCCAGTGCGTGGAGGCGCTGGATTATGTCGTGAGCATGGCGAAGGCCGGCATCATCGCCACGCCAACCTGGTGGAAGACGATCACCGCCCAATACAAGAAATCCATGGAGCCTTTCCTGGCCGGCAAGGTGGCCATGCAGTACACCGGTGACTGGAACTTCAAGCCGATCCTGCAGTCCAAGACCACCATCAACTGGGACGCGACCATCCTGCCCTACGCGCCGAAGACCGGCAAGGTGGGCAACTGGTCCAACCTGCGCGGCCTGGTGATGCCGCCGACCCCCAAGCACCGCGACGAAGCCTTCCAGTTCCTCAGCTATCTGGGCAGCACGGAGGTCCAGGACACGATCACCGCCACGCTGGCGGAGGTGCCCATGCGCATGGATTCGGCCGGCAAGACCTATCTGGTGCCGGCGGTCGCCGGTCCACCAGCCGGCCGCACCACCCTGAGGCCGGCTCTGGATGGCACCACGACGGATGGCACGCCGTATGTCAATGAAGACGACGCCTACAACAATATGGCCACGGCTGGCCAGAAGGCTGTCGATGGCCAGATGAGCGCCCAGGATGCCCTGACGGCGTTGCAGTCGCAAATGAACGGCATCATGCAGGCGGCCAAAGCCAACAAAAAGTAGCTTCGGAAGGAGCAGCGGTGGACGCTGAGATCTGCCGGTACGCCCTCGACCGCGTGCCGCTGTCACTGATCATCGACGACTCGACGGCATTGGTCAACCTCAACTACTTCTTTCTGCGCGACCGCAACCTGCACCTTGACCAGAATCAGCGCTGGGAGGACGTGCCGGTGGTGACGCCGGAGTCCTTCACGCGCGAGTGGGGCGCCTGGTGCGCCGAGCACGGCGTGCGCGGCAAGTTCAGCGTCGTCCCCAACCCGGCCAACATCGGCCGCCTCGACCAGGGTCTGGCGCTGTTCGGCCAGGCGCAACTGGAGAGCTGGCTACGCATGTGCCGGGAGGTGATCGTCCCCTCCTTCGACATCACGCCGGAGATGCTGACGCACACCTACGTGCTTGACCTCGCCACGCTACAGCCGCTACCTTCGCGCATCTGGGAGCAGATGGAGTGGCGGCAGTTCAGCGAAGAGGACCACGTCGACCGCTACATCGCCCTGTCCTGCCAGATCCTGGCGAATATTGGCTTGCCGCCGGAGGGCGTCACCTCGCCCGGTGGCTTCGGCGGCAAGAGCCTTGATCTTTATGCCCGCGTCACCGGTGAGGGTGTCCGTTCCGTCACCGGCAATCCCACGCCGTTCTTCTTCCAGCGGGTGACGTCCAAAGGGACAGACGTGGAGACCCCCGTCTGGTACGCCGATCGTACGGCCGGTACCGCCGTCGGGGAGATCATCGCCTGCACCGGTGACCACACCGGCTCCTGGACCGGCTACGGCGAGGTCAACGCTGATTATTACATCACCGAAGACCTTGCCGGCGGGCGCCTGCCGGAAGTGATCGACGCCGGCAGCCCCTGCGTCCTCTGCAGCCACTGGCAGGGCATGTATGGGTTGCACGACGAGGACCGGCGCGGCTTCCGCACCCTGCAGACCGTGGTGGAACGCCTGCGGCAGCGTGACCCGCGGGGGGAATACACGCGCTGGCGCACCTGCAGTGAGATCACCAATTATGCCTGCGTGCGCGAGTTGGCGACCGTGACCGTTGCAGGCGACACAATCAGCCTGGACCTGTCCCGGTCGGTGCCGGAACTGACACTGCGCCTGCGCGGTACACAGGCGCGTGGCATCAGCCTGGGCCAGCAGCCTCTGCGCGAAGCCGGCAGCCGGGCGACGTTCCAGAGTGGCTCCTTCCTCCGCGAGGGAACGGACACGCTGGTGGCCTTTGATCCGCCGGCCGGTAGCCGGAGCCTCACCCTGACTGTTCAGGGCGGAGAGTGACCGCCATGGCCGTGACCGCGAGGCGAATCGCCGCGCTGACCGGGAAGGAGGCGCGGCGTGCCCGTTGACGTCATCTTTTCCTTCGATAGCGAAGACTACGAGACGCCGGCGGCGGACGAAGGGGAGTTGTGGTGGGCCGAGGCGTTGCGTCGCCACGGCTTCACCGGCTGCTTTTGCCTGGTCGGTGAGTTGGCGCGGGCACTGGAAGCGCGGGGCCGGCGCGACGTGCTGGCGGCGCTAGCCGGGCACGAGATTGCCTACCACTCCGATCTGCACTCCGCCCATCCCGTCCATGCCGAGTATCTGGAGGCGATGGATTGGGACGAGGGCGTGGCGGCAGTGCTGGCGCGAGAGGCCGGCGGCGTGGCCGACGTGCGCCGCCTCACCGGCCAGCAGCCCAGCGCCTACTGCAAGCCGGGGAATAGCTGGGCCCCCCAGGTGCCGGCGGCCATGGCGTTACTGGATATCCCCGTCTTCTGCGACGCCCCTTTCGAGTGGTCTCTCGGGCAGCCCCTGCAGTATTGCGGCCAGGTTTGCCTGAAGTACCACACCCATTTCGATGGCTACTTCACTGCCAGCGACCGCCGCCAACGCATGCGGGCCGACTTCCTCGCCCACCTGGAGCAGCGCCATCGCGACGGCGGCGTGCTGGTGATGTTCACGCACCCCTGCCGGCTGATCACGGCAAGCTTCAGCGATACCTTTCGCGGCGGCGTCAACCGACCGCGTTCGGGCTGGGGGCCGGCGCCGCTGCGGCCGCGTGCCGAGATTGAGGCGCTCATGGCGGACTTCGACGACTTCCTGGGCTGGGTGGCGCGGGAGACCGACGCGCGGGTGATTACCTACCGGGAACTCTGGCAGCGCAGCAAGGCCGGCAGCCGCTGGCTGGACCGCGCGGCAGTGCAACAACTGGCCGGTGCGGTGCGCGGGCCGCTGCAGCCGCGCCAGATCGGCGGCCAGTGGCTCAGTCCGGCTGAGCAGCTCGGCGTGCTGCTGTTCGGCGCGGCCTGGCAGCGCGAGTACGGGACGCTGCCGCAGGAGACGCCGGTGCGCCCCCTGCTCGGGCCTACTGCTCCGTCACTCCAGACCGAGCCGAGCGACGTCGAGAGGGCGATCCTGCTGGAGGCTGCCGCTACCGCGAGCCTACTCGTCGGCCAGAGCGGCCGCGTTCCCGCTGCCGTTGGCGTGGGCGCTCACCTGGTGGGACCGGCCGCGCTCTTGCGCGCACTCGGGCAGGTAATCAGTACGGCGCCGGAGCGGCTGCGGCTGGAGGGGCGGGAGGAGTTGCCCGAGTTGGCGCGGCGGCCCGACGTGGCCGGCCTGCACTTCCGCAACACCTGGAGCATCTTCGCGCCGGAGTTCGAGGCGCCGCGCCTGATCCAGCTCGCCCACCTCCAGACCTGGTCGGCGCGGCCGGCAAACGCGTAGTCGTGGTACACTTTCGCTAGTTCCGCCAACGCTGGTTAGAGAGAGGAGTGGTTCCATGGCCTTCCGGTTTTCGCGCGTTACGCGCAGAGCTGTCCTTTCCAACGCCCTTGGCTTCTCGGGCACGACGGCCGCCCTGGCGCTCATGACGGCCTGCGGCGGCTCGGTGACCACATCCACCGCCGGCACAACGGCCGCGCTCTCCGCAAGCGCAAATACCGGTCTGCCGGCCGCCTCCAGCGCGGCCACATTGAGCGCGCCAACCACGAGTAGCGCCAGCGCGACGAGTAGCACGGCCGCTGCCACCGCCGTGGCGAGCGCGTCGACCACCTCAACCGGTGGCGCCACGAGCCGCGCCGCTGCCGTAAGCAGTACAGTCCCGCCCGCCGAGCCGACGCCCAAGCCCGGCGCGAAGGGGGTGATTCAGCCGCTGCTGCGCGGCGACCCGCAGGAGGTGGATGCCTGGAAGCAGATCTTCACCAACTTCGAGGCGAAGAACCCAGGGCTCAAAGTCGACGCCATTTATACGACGGGCGACTACGACGCCAAGACGGTCACCTTTGTCGCCTCGGGGACGCCGCCCGGGCTCTGGTTCCCAGCCGCCGACACCGGGGTCAAGCACTGGGCGGCGAAAGGGCTGATCCAGGTTCTGGACCAGTACATCCAGCGCGACAAGTACGATCTGAGCGGCTTCTATGAGCAGTACCTGCCGTATATGAAGTTTGAGGGCAAGATGGTCGCGTTGCCGGTCGACGAGTAGCCGTGGAACGTCTACTACAACAAGTCGCTCTTCCAGAAGGCCGGCGCGCCGCCGCCGCCGACCGACTGGTCCGACAAGACGTGGACCTGGGATAAGTTCCTGGAGACCGGCAAGACGCTGACGCGGAGCAACGGTGGCAAGACCACCCAATGGGGTATCGGCGATGCCTCGTTCAGCGGCGCTCGCTTCTCCGCCATGCTGTTCGGCGGCGACTGGTTCCCGGAGGACTCCTACGTTGACGGCTGGATCAAGCAGTTCACAGGGAACGCGCCGGAGGTGATCCAGGCTTACCAGTACCTGTCCGATCTGTCACACAAGTACCACGTCAGCCCCAGCAGCGACGAACAGAAGGCGAACGGCGGCAACATCTCCAAGATGTTCCTGTCCGGCCTCATCGGGATGCACATCTCCGACGCTAGCTTCATCGAGACGCTGCGCCGTCAGACGTCAGGGGTGGATTGGGCCCTCGCGGCGATCCCGCAGCCGGCCGACAAGCCGCGCCGCACCCTCATCTGGGCGGACTACTGGTGCTACTTTCAGGGCATTAAGGATCCCGATGCCGCCTGGACGCTCCTCAAGTACATGCTGACCCCGGAGGCCCAGGTGCTCTACCCGCTCCAGTCCGGCGCCGTCCCCTCGCTCAAGAGTCTCGCCCCGAACTGGATCAAGCTCCGTCAAGACTCGAACAAAGTCCCCCCGGAAGTCCTTCAGGTCGCCATTAATGCCATCCCCGTCTCCCATGTCTCGGCCGACAACTTTACCGTTAACTGGCCGGACCTTGGCCTGATTATTGAGAAACCGATGGGCGATGTACTCAGCGGCAAGCAGGATGCACAGACCGCCATCCAGTCGCTCACTGCCGCCGCTCAAGATGTCATCAAGAAGACCAGCGCCGCTGCGAAGTCTTGAGGGAAGCGTCGTTGAAGATCTTCATCCTGACGGATCTGGAGGGTCCGGCTATGATTTTCGGATTCGACCAGACCCGTCTGCCGGAGGCGGTGGAGCGCATGGCGCAGTCCAAACGCCTCCTCACGCTGGAAGTGAACGCCTGTGTCGACGGCATTCTGGACGCTGATCCGCAGGCGGAGGTGGTGGTCTGGGATGGCCACGGCTCCGGCGGCATCGACTACGAACTCTTTCACGAGCGAGCACAACTCGTGGCCGGGCGCGGCGTGCGGGCGCCCTACGGGCTCGACGACAGCTTCGACGCTCTCTTCTTCGTGGGCCAGCATGCCATGGCGGGCACAGCGAACGCCCCGCTGGCGCACACCTACTCGTCACGCACCGTCGAGTACTACCAACTGAACGGCGTGCCGATTGGCGAGTTTGGTCTGCGCGCCACGATGGCCGGGACCCTCTGCGGCGTGCCCACTGCCTTCCTCTCCGGCGATGACCGGGCGGTAGCGGAGGCGCAGGCCCTGGCGCCGGAACTCATCGGCGTGGCCACCAAGGTCGGCCTCGGCCTGGAAGCCGCGCAATCGTTGGCGCCGGTGCGGGCACGGGCGCTGATCCGAGCCGGCGCCACGACGGCCTGCCGGCAGGTCCAGGCCGGACGAGTTGCCCCCGTCCGCGTCCCGCCGCCCTACCACTTCGAAGTACGTGTCCTACCGGGGCAGGAAGCGAGCCTCAATGGCTACCTGCAACGCGGCGCTAGCCGATTGGACGAGCGCACCGTGCTCCTGGAGACCGACGACCCGCGCGCCGTCCTGCGCTGAACGTGACGGGCGGACCAAGCAGGGCCGCGACTGCAGTCTGC
>DHIZ01000290.1:0-14171 GCA_002404055.1 Chloroflexi bacterium UBA4733 | reverse complement strand
GCGGCCCTGCTCTTCACCTCTCACGGCGCTAGCCGAAACGTATTGATCCTGAGGCGCCTTGTCCGTGCCTCGGAGTCGGAGCGCCTTTGGCCTCAGCCAATCTGAAGCAGTCGCTCGATGGTGACCTTAACCGCCGCCTGTTCCAGCGCCAGTTGCTGCTCCGGCGGCGTGCGGGGGCTATTATTCTGCACTTCCACGACGAGCTCGGGCGCTCGGTGCTGGGCATGCCCCCAACATTCCCGGAACCAGCGGATCGACTCGGTGTCGGCCTGGTAGGGGAAGGAGCGGGGCTCCGGCATCGCTGCTGCGCCCAGGCGCTGCCAGCGCTGGATGATAGCCTGGCCCCAGGCCACGTTCTCCGCCTGGATTTGCTCCGGTAGCTCCGCCTGCAGCACCGGCAAGTTGATCATGCAGCTGTGCGTCGAGCCCACAAATTCGGTCTGGTGCAGGTGCAGCGAAAGCGCGAATTGGTACTGGGCGTCCATACGGCGGAACAGGCGTACCAGTGACGAACCAGGATCACGGTTCGGCTCGACGAACTCGTGCGCGTTCAACTGTTCATAGACGATGCCGCGGCGTAGCGGCTGTTGCTCGTGCAGGCTCCAGCGGGCAACGCGCTGCCACATGCCGAGTGTCTGAGGATCCACGCCGCGCATCCAGGTCCAGAACTCCTCATTGGTGTATTTGGAGCCGTCCCACCAGAGGCAGGGAGCCCAGGCTCGCCCGCCAGGGTTGGCATCGGGATTGAAGGTGACAAAGAGGCGCTGCCGCGCTGCGAGGTAGTCGAAGTCCGCTGGCCGCCCGGCCAGGTCGCGGCCGGTCAGGAGTTGTTCGATGATATCCATGATCGCGGCAGTACCGGCCGGCTCATGGGCATGCGGCACGCAGACCCAGGCAGCAGGACGTTGGCCAGGAGCGTCACCCATCGGGCCCACGGTCAGCGCAAAACAGCGCTGACCGGTGTACTGCGTGAGATACTCGACGCGCAGCAGGTGAGAGAAGGCGCGCTCCCAGCGCAAAACCTGGGCTTCAACCTGTTGCGGCATAGCGAGCCACTGCGTTGTGTCCATGCCTTGCTCCTATCGCCTCATCTGTGGACCATAGTCTATACTGTGCCAGAGATCGGCAGGTGTGGCGGCGAGCCGCCCCAGGGTGAGCAGATAGAAAAGCGTCTGCCGCTCATCGAGCGCAGCCGACAGCGAGGGCCAGGCGGTGATCGCCGCGGGCGGATAGACTGGGGCTGGGTAGTTGCTAACGACCCGTCAACAGAAGGAGCAGGATGAATGCCTCAACAAGCATCGACTGATCGTGGGGCGGAGAAACCCAACGGTATGTCCCGGCGGCGAGCGCTGATCTGCTTCGCCGGGCTGGCCGGTGCGTTGTCGCTCGCTGCCTGCGGTGGCGGCGCAGTAAGCACCGCCACTGCGGCCAGCGTCAGCGTGCAGCAGTCCACTTCCGCGAGCGGCGGTAACGTCCCGGCAACTGCATCCAGCGCCGTCCGAACCGCCGGGACCGTCACCACGAGTGCTGCCGCCAGCACGACGGCGGTCGCGGCCAGCGTGTCTTCCGTGGCCAAGGCGAATGGGGGTATCCGCTTCTCGTTCTTCGGCGACAACAACGAGAAGGCCATCTGGGAGAAGGTAGGGCAGCAGTTCAGCGCGGCCTCAAGTATCACGGCAAGCTCTACGGCTTTCCGCAGCACTGGCTGACGCAGAGCATCGCCTACAACAAGCAGTTGTTCCGCGCCGCCGGCATCCCCTTCCCGCCGGTCGACTGGAAGGACCCATCCTGGAACTGGAACGCCTTTCTGGACACCGCCCAGAAGCTAACGGTCAAGAGCAACGGCAAAACGACACAGTGGGGCTTCCCGCTCACCGGCTACTCCTGGACGCGCTGGCGCATGTGGGTCTGGCAGAACGGTGGCCAGGTGCTCTCCGAGGACCTCAAGCAGTGCGTGCTGGATACGGCAGCGGCGACCGAAGGCTTGCAGTTCTACGCGGATCTGCCGAATGTCCACCACGTCGGCCCGACGCCGGAGGAACGCAAGGCGGCCAACAACGCCGACGATACCACCCTCTTCGCCCAGAGCAAGGCCGCGATGATTGCGACGCCGCCGTACTTCTTCGATCTGCGCAGTCAGATCAAAGACATTGACTGGGATGTCGTCCCAATGCCGATGCAGAAGAAGCGTGCCGCCCCGCTCTGGCCGGACTCCATCTCGATGAATGCCGCCACGAAAGCGGGCGATGCCGCCTGGGGGCTGCTGCGCTACGTCGTGGGTCCAGAGGGGCAGACGACGATCACCACCTTGGGCCGCGGCGTACCAGTGCTCAAGAGCGTGGCCAACTCGCCTGCCTTCTTGCAGACGGACAAGCTGCCGGCCAGCATCGCGAGTTATCTGGACCTGCCGCAGTACGGCGTGGTGACGCAGTACACGACGGTGTGGACGGACATGGAAAAGGCGAACGCGGAGGAACTGACGCCGGTGTTCCTCGGCCAGCGCTCCGCCAAGGATGGCGTGACCCGGCTGGTGCCGCGCATCAATACCCTGCTGCAGGGTGCAGAGGTGGGATGATGGCGCCTCGGCCGTATCAGGAGCTCTAGCCGGCGTTCTAGGGCAAGGAGGATGCGCATGAACATGATCTCCGCGCCGCTGGCGAGCGCGGTACCTGTGTCAACGAGCATGCCGCCGAAAGTGGTGCTGGTGGGTGACTCCGTCTGCCTGGGCTACGCCGCCCTTGTCGTCGACCGTCTCACCGGGCAGGCCGTCGTGCTGCCTCCACCGGCCAACGGCGGTGACAGTCGCAATGTGCTGGAGCATCTGGTCGCGTGGGTGGTGCAGGAGCAGCCGGAGCTTGTCCACTTCAATTGTGGCCTGCACGATCTCAAGCGCTCGCGGGACGGCCGGCAGTACCAGGTACCACTCGACGCCTATACGGCGAACCTGACGGAGATCGTCCGGCGCCTGCGCGCCGAAACGACTGCTACGTTGCTGTTCGCCACTACCACCCCCATCCTCGACGACCGGCACGCCCGCCGTGGCGCCGACTTTGATCGCTTCGAGGACGATGTGCAGCGCTATAATGCCGCCGCCATTGCCGTGATGCGGGCAGCGGGGATGACTGTCGACGACCTGCACGGGATCGTCACCCAGGCGGGAAGCGCCGAACTCCTGATGGCTGACGGCACGCACTACACACCGGCGGGCTACGAACGGCTGGCCGAAGCGGTGGCCGACTGCGTGCTGCGCCAGTTGACCATCGGCCGTGCCCAGCCGGCGCCGGCCTCGGCTGGCGGCGCTGAGAGCGCAGCCGCCTACACCCGCCGGCAGATGGAGCGCGGTGCCGCCGTCCCGGCAGCCTACCGGGATCTGCAGACGCCTCCCTTCCTCACGCCGGAAGATGCCGCTACCTGGCAGGCGCGTCGGCCGGAGGTACTGCAGACGGTGCTGGCCTCACTGGGCGACCTGCCACCGAGGCCGTCCCGTCCCCGTGCCCGGCTCGTGTCGCGGGAGTTGCGGGACGGCTATGCAGTGGAAGTGGTCGCGCTCGACAACGGCGTGGATGGCGAGGTCACGGCGCTCCTACTCATCCCGGAGCGCCGGCAAACGCCGGCGCCAGCGGTACTCTGGCTGCATTCCTCGACGCCGGACAAGACGCAGGTGCTCATGCCGCACACCAACGGCGGCAGCGTGCCGCTGGGCGAGGCCCTGGTGCGCTCCGGCTACGTGGTGCTGGCGCCGGACGCCTACTGGCACGGCAACCGGGTGGGTACTGGTCCGGCAGGCCCGCTGGAGACGGGGCGGGCGGAACAGGAGAGTCTTTTCAAGCTGCACCTCTGGTTTGGGCGGACACTCTGGGGCATGTTCGTCCGCGATGACCAGATCGCCCTGGACTACCTGTGCAGTCGTCCCGAGGTAGACGCCGGGCGCATTGGCGCGACGGGGATGAGCATGGGCAGCACGCGAGCCTGGTGGCTTGCCGCCGTGGATGCGCGCGTCACCGCCACGGTGGCCATCGCCTGCCTCACCCGCTACCAGAACCTCATCGCCCACGGCGAGCTGCGTCAGCACGGCATCTACTATTTCGTGCAGGCGTTGCTCCAGCACTTCGACACGGAAGGAGTGCTGGCCCTGATCGCGCCACGGCCCTTCCTGGCCTTGACCGGCGAACTGGATGCAGGCTCGCCGGCGGACGGCGTCCGGGAACTTGACACGCAGGTCAGCGCCGTCTACGCGGCGCTCGGCGCGCCCGAACGTTTCCGCAGCGTCCTTTACCCCGACACGGGACACACCGTCACGCCCCAGATGCGCACCGAACTGCTGGCCTGGTTTCAGCGCTGGCTTATGAAGGTTGACACATAGATCCCGGTGTTTGAGCGCCGGGTGACGCCGAACCGCACAACCGCTGGTTATCGACTTATCTGAGATCGGCAGGCGTGGGAATGAGCCGCTGGCGGTAGACCTGGCTGCCCCAGTCCAGGTCACGCGGGAAGAGGAAGCAGCGGGCGCCGCGCAAGTGGCCGCCGGCCAGTAGATGGTCGGCGATGGCCCGGCGTAGGGTCGTATCGCGCGGCGCCGTGTGCGGATCAATGCTGGCGGCGCCGAAGACGCGCTCCAGCGTGCCGGCGCCACCGGAGCGTGCTGGCAGCAGGTACGTCTCCCGCAAGAAACGAACGAGGTTCGACGCTGGCGGCAGCATCTGCTCGAGCTGCGCGTCGAGCAGCCAGGAACTGCAGGCGAACGCGACGAACGGCTGCTGCGGGAAGTGCCGGGAAAAGAACTCCAGGGCCTGCTGCAGAGACTGGCCGCAGGCGTCAAAGTCCATCGGGCCGCCGGCGGGGATGTGCAGGTGCAGCACAGGGTCGCCCGGCGACAGGGCAGGCTGCCAGTCCGCCCGAGACAGCCTGACTTCCTCTCGCTGTGCTGCGCCGAAAGGGGAGATGGGGACGCCGCGAATATCGGATTCGCCAAGGTCGAAATGGGCGATCCAGGCAGTATCCGGGTCGATGACCCCGCCCGCGCCATCGAGTTGACCGTCGGCGCGAAAGCGCAGGCCGTCGCCGGCGAGCGCGAGCACATGGTCGGTGCGGCGGTGGCGGAAGACGGGGAAGCCAGGGGCAAAGGCGCCGAATTGAAACTGCAACCGGCCGACTTGATACAATTCACCGCGCATGTGGTTGCGCAGCCAGTTGATGCGGTCGGGGGCGAGACCCCAGTCGCCGTGCCGCTCGTGATGCACATGCATCCAGCGCTCAATGTCGAACAATGTGGCGCGGGCCACGTCGGCGGGGACGCCGTGCTCCCGATACAGGCGCTGCAGTTCGGGCATCCCGGAGAGCAGGATGAGCAGATAGAACAGCGTATCCCGCTCACCGAGCGCAGCCGACAGCGAGGGCCAGGCGGCGATCGCCGCTCGCGGATAGTGCGGGGCGCGATAGACGCAGTAGTGACAATGCCAAGCCAGGGCGCGCAGAGCGTCAGTCGCGGCAACTTTGGCGGCGGTCGCGCACGCTCTGTCTATGATCTCCGCAGGCAGTCCGGCTGCCTCGCCAGCGTTGCGGACGAAGGCCGGTTGTAGGAAGGCCAGCGGTCCGACGGGCAGAGTCGCTAGCGACGCCGTCCAGTCCGGCTCCAAAGCTTCGGCCTCGGACGTGATCTTCAAGGCTGCGATGACGGCGTGCAAGTCCATATAGTCTCCGGTGCTCCTGCTCCTCACCTGGGCAGACACTACCATGCTGTGCAGTTCGGGCCGCACAACGGATGGACGCAGAGCCTGTCCGCACCCTACGATAAATCGTAGGGCTACGATCGACAAGCCTGCTGAAGCAGGCTGGACACCGTTTCGGAGACCGCGCAGCCTGTTTAGCAGGGTTCGTCCTGCTAGCCCGCCCGTTCAGGGGCGGGTACACGTGCCATCCGCACACTCTTGGAGGTTCGCTACCAGTAACTACTCTACGCCTCAGCCCAGCCAGTGGGCGAAGAAGTCGAAGGCGATGCGGCCGCTGAAGGCGTGGGGGCCCGGGAACACGTCGTGTTGCAGGCGGTCGGCGGCGTCGGCCGCGGTGTATACCTGGCGTACCTCCGCGTAACAGCGCAGCGCGTCGTCCAGCACGAAGCAATCGTCGTACTCGCCACTCTCGGCCAGTAGCGGACGGGGCGCGATCAGGCCGGCGACGGTGGAGATGTCACCGAAGGTCAGCAGGTCACGCAGGAACTGGTTGCCGCAGGTGTTGGCGCGTCCGCGCATCGTCAGCGCGTCGTGGCGGACGGTGCTGAAGTAGCAGGCGACGACGGCCGCCTTGATCCGCTTGTCAAGGGCGGTCAGGTATGTTGTCATGGTGCCGCCGAAGGAGAGACCGACGCAGCCAATGCGCTCCGGGTCCACCTCAGGCCGCGACTGCAGGTAGTCGATACCGCGCATGCCGTCCCAGAGGTCGAGGGCGAGCAGTTGGAAGCCGAGGTAGCCGTAGGCGAGGTACAACACGTTGCAGGGGTCGCGCCGTCCCCGAACCCACTCGGTCGGTGGCGTGCGCTCACCGAAGCCGCGCCAATCCGGCGCCAGGCAGACGTAGCCCCGGCGCACGAACTGCCGGGCGTAATCGTAGTTCTGCCGGCGCAGGCTCTCTTCCTGGCGTTGCCGCTCTTCTTCGGGCAGGGCAGGGTCAATGACGCCGGCCGGGTCATCCTTGCCTCGTCCGTGCCCGTGCGCGCAGAGCAGTGCTGGGCGCCGCTCACCGGACGACAGATCCTTGGGCAGGAGCAGCCAGGCCGGAACTGTCGTGAAGGCGTCGCTATCGTAGAGCACGCGGATGCGCCAGTGGTCGCCGGCATCGTGTCGCGTCGTTTCCTCGGCTGCCAGGGGTACCCGCTCCGGCCACGGCGCCAGAGCCTGACGCACCCGCTCCAGCGCCTGGGGCCGCCATGCCTGCCAGGCCGTCGGCGTTTCCGGCAGCGTCAGCGATGCTCCGGTCGCCGCGCGCGCCAGGATGCCGTCCAGGGGATCAATCAGCCGTTGCGCACACATTCGCGCTACACTCCTCTCCATACATACCGGCCACAGACTATACACTTTGGAGTGCCCAGGAGGCGAGGATGCCCCGGGCAACCGCGGCAGAGAAGCGCCGCGTCCGCAGCGAAAGGAGACAGCGATGCAGAGCACTACGCCAACGGTGAGTGAGCAGGCGGAAGCGTTTGCCCGTAACGGGGTGCTGGTCGTGCCCGGCGTTTTCGCTCGGGAGGAGGCGCAGGCATGGAAAGAGGAGTGTCGACGCCTGCTGGACCGGCTGACGGCTGAGGCGCAGGCGCGCGGTGCAGCTCTGCCGAAGTTCCGGCAGTCCGGCGTCTTCGTCGGGCTGTCCATTAACAGCTCCTTGTGCCGCGCCTTCGCGCGCGATCCGCGACTGCTCGACCTGATGGAGCCGCTCATCGGCCCGAATATTATGTTCTGGAGCGACAAGGTGGTCTTCAAAGCGGAAGAGGTCGCCGAGAATACGCCCTGGCACCAGGACTGGGCCTACTGGCACGGTTGCCACAAGCTCAATGCCTGGATTGCGCTCGACGATGTCGATCCCGCAAACGGCTGCCTGAAGCTGGTCCCCGGCAGCCAGAGCTGGTCGACGGAGCACGACGGCAGGGCGGCCCCGGGCGCCGGTTTCGTCCATCGGGTCGATCCCCGGCATATTGACGAAGCGCAGGTGGTAACGGCCGCCGTGCCCGCCGGCTCGGTCGTCATCTTCCACGACCTCACCCTCCACGCCTCCTATCCCAACACCAGTGGCAGGGAGCGTTGGGCAGCTATCTGCACCTACAAGGATGCCCAGGTCGAGGATCTCGACTATCCGGCGATGACGGCGGCCGCCATCGTGCGCGGCAGCGGCTCAAGTCTGCCAGTTGGCTCATGATATCCATTGCCAGGCACGCCTCGGTCACCTCAGCGCTGACTCGCAGATGATGACCCGATACCCGGACCATCAAGGATGAGATCAAGGCCCGCCGAGACCTGGCTCAGCCGGACCAGGTCGTCCGGGGCGATCTCGATGTTCAGGGCGCCGACGTTTTCTCGCATTTGGACGGCGGTGTCGGCGCCGGAGATCGCCACCGTCACTTCCGGGTGAGAGAGCACCCAGCGCAAGGCGACCTGGGCGATCGTGGCCTCGCAGCGTTCGGCTACCTGCTGCAGCGTGGTCGCGACGTCGGCTACGGCGCCGCGCAGCGTCCGCTCATAGCTAGGACGCCGACTGCCGCCCCACAATGTCTCTGGCGAGGGCGCCACACCCGGGCGATAGGCGCCGCTGAGGAGGCCCGTTCCCAGCGGCGCGTACGCCATCACGCCGATGCCGAGCGCGCGGACGAGCGGGAACATTTCCCGTTCCAGATCCCGGTTCAGGAGGCTGTAGGGATTCTGTACAGTGAGCAACGGCGCCGCCGCCATGTGGTCTTGCACCCAGAGTGCCTGACAGACCTGCCAGGCTGCATAGTTGCAGACGCCGACATAGCGAACTTTGCCTTGACGCACCAGATCGTCCAGCGCCCGCAGTTGCTCTTCCAACGGCGTGGAAGCATCAAAGGTGTGGAGCAGATAGATGTCGATCCGGTCGGTGGCGAGTCGCCGCAAGGACCTTTCTACTTCGCGCATGATGTGGTAGCGCGAGCCGCCGGCATCGTTGGGGCCATTGCCGATGGCGCTGCAGACCTTGGAGGTGATGACGACCTCGTCCCGCCGCCTCTTGAGCGCGCGGCCCAGAATCACCTCCGACCGGCCGGCGTAGGCCCGGTCGTCCATCAACCCATAGACGTTGGCGCAGTCAAAGAGGTTGATGCCGCTGTCCAGTGCGGCGTAGGTCAATTGCTCCGCCGCCGTTTCGTCGCTTTGACCGCGCAGGCCGAGGCCCAGCGCCAGGCGCGAGACCTTGATGCCCGCCCTGCCGAAGCTGACATACTCCACGTCCGACCCCTCCCCTGTACCTTCCCGTCCTTCATACGGCGCCGACGTCCACCAGCGCTTCGACCCAGGCGCCAAGGGCGCCTTCATTGACAGCCACATTTGCCGTGCAGTTCTGCACTACTCGTGCTCCAGCACAATGATGTCGTACAGGTCCAGAAGATTTGAAGACTAGTACGAGGTTTTGCAAGTCCTTGGGCGGTTAGGCAGGCATATTCTCCCTTGCAGCACGCCAGCCGAACCGCATAGTGACTTCCAGAATCCTGTACTAGGTGTCCAAAAGTCGTTGCGATTGAGTCAAGTTTTCGCCGTGATGTTGACGCGGCACATAAACTCCCCCTCCCCAGTGAAGGGGCTCGGTGCTGAGCTGCAAGGTGACGGAACCGGTGCGTGCCATTGGCGACAGCGGGTGGCTAGAGATTGCCGGGGCCTGAAGATCAGGCGCCAAAGAGGGCCGCAGCGTGGCGACCCGTTTCTGCCGTGCTTCTGCCTGCTGGCGCGCGACCAGATCTGCCGCTCTTGTACGAGCAAGGATACCACCGGCGCTACAACTCGTCGGTCTGAGGCGCAGCCTCGTTAGGATAGTAGGCGTAGCCGTGCTGGTTCAGGGCAAAGATGGCGACGACGTTTGGTTTGGCCGAGCACAGTTCGTCGGCCAGACGATCGGGGTCGTAGTCGGCGAAGGCGTCCGGGCTATCGCCGGAGAGGTAGTAGTCCAGGTGCCGGATGTACTGCGGCCCCGCCATCCACGCGGTCGCCGCGCTGCCGCGAATTCCATTCATAGGCGCCAACCTCCTGTACTTCTTTGGTAGTACGTGTGTACGACACTCAAGCCACAATGAAACCTGCCGGCGTGGCCCGAGGCGAGTTTCATCGTAGACTCGGTACGGTGTGCCCTACGCCTTCAGCCGGACGACGTTCCCGCTACGAATGCTCTCGAAGCAGGCAAGCGCGAGTGCAGTCGCGCGGACACCATCGGCGACGCTGGCCCCGATCTCGGGAGGCCGGTTGGCGAGTGCGCAGCCGATGAACTCCCGCATCAGCCCGCCGTACCCTTGATAATCCTCGCGTTGCGCCTCGGACAGGTCGTCTTTGCCGACTTCCTGCGGCTCGCCTTTGGCGAAGCGCACGCGCTCGTAATAGCCGTAGACAGTGGCGCTATTGCCGTTGGCATCGAACAACTCGTAGAAGGACTTGCCGGTCCAGGGGCTCGGTCCGAAGTCGCCGATGAGCAGCGAGGCCGTCGCGCCGTTGGCGAAGCGGATGGTCGCCGCGATGCTATCCATCACTGCGGTTCGCGCCGGATCGTGGGTGAGCGTCCCGCCACCGGCGAAGACGGCTTCCGGCTCGGCGCCGGCGAGGTGGCAGAGCAGATCGAAGGTGTGGACGCCCTGGGAGAGCACATTCCCGCCGCCCTCAAGCGGGTCTACCGCCCAGCTACGGTCGGACCAGCGGGGATCGATGATCTGGCCGTAGAGGATGCGTGGCGCGGGAATCCGCTCAGCCGCCAGCCGCACCAGCGCCGCGTGCCGCGCCTGGAAGCCGACGACGAGTTGCACGCCGGCAGCGCGCACCGCGTCGGCGATCTGCGCGCAGGCCTCGTTGGTGAGCCCCAGCGGCTTCTCGCAGAAGACATGCTTGCCGGCACGGGCGGCGGCGGTGGCCAGCACCGGGTGCAGGTCATGGTGGGTGGCGATCACTACCGCGCTCACGGCAGGATCGGCCAGCGCCTCCTCGGCCGAGGCGGTAACGCGGACGCTGTCGGCGGGCAAATCGACCTGCCCCCGTAGGTGCTCCGCCGCCTCAATACGGGGATCGACCAGCGCGACGAGGCGCGCGCGTTCGTCCCGAACGACGTTCTTGGCATGCACCGTCCCCATGTGCCCGCAGCCAAAGATGGCGACGCCGAGCTGTGTTCCTGGCACGAGTGATCTCCCTCGCTTACGTGGAGAGCGACCGCCGCCCTCCGTCGATGCAGTCGCCTGGACGTGTCAACCCTCGCGCTCAGAGCGTCAGACCGGCCGCCACCGGTGCTTGACCATGGCCATCAGAAGCTGCGGCGCAACGGCGCGACCCAGCGGCGGAGCAAGCGGACGTTGTCCTGGCGGGCCTTGGTGAACAACTGCCGCACGAGGCGCTCCGCCAACTCACCGTCCTGGGCCAGGATAGCCTCGCCCAGGCGTTGGTGCGCCGTCGTCTCCGCCGCCAGCCGTTCCGGTTCGGATCCCTCTCGCAAGTGCAGATAGCGCACCCGCTCGATGATCGGGTAGACCAGTTCCGCGACCTGGAGTAATTTGGGATTGTTGGCGATAGCGCGGATGGTGGTGTGAAAATCGCCGTCAACCTTTACCCAGCGTTCCAATTCCGTGGCTGCCGCCGCGTCACGCATCTGGTCAAGCAGCAGGCGGATTGCCGTGGCGCCGTCTTGCGTCAGACGCTCCGCCGCCAGGCGGCTGGAGAGCGCTTCCAGCATCTCGATGACGCGATAGGCATCGTCGACTTCCTCAATGGAAACCTCCGCGACGATGACGCCGCGCGTGGCGAGGCTTTGCAGCAACCCTTCGGCTTGCAGCCGGCGAAACGACTCGCGCACGGGGGTACGGCTGATGCCGAGCCATGCCGCGATCTCCACCTCCTGGAGTCGCTGGCCCGGCTGAAACTCCATCCGTAAGATGGCTTCCCGGATTCGCCGGTAGGCAGTGGTGGCCAGGTCCCCTGCCTGGGCGGCAGGTTCTTCCGCCCGCTCGGCCAGCATCGCAGTCCCGTTACGCAGCAATTGTTCTTCGTCCATTCTGCATGTGCTACCGAATACGAGGATCAGTCCATGCCAGGGCACTTGCATGTATACACATTTGTATGGAATACTAGCGCATCGGTCGGTGGCTGTCAAGCGAGGAGCAATGGCAGACAACGGCTGCAACGGCGGACAAGCAACGGTGAGGGGGCCATCGGTGGCGGAGCGAGGCTACGAGTTCCGACGACGCCTGGAAGTGGTCCATCAGCCGGATCGGCGCGACCCGACCGTGCTTGCGGGAGACCATGAGGTAGCGATTGGCGCCGGCTGGAGCATCGTCATCAGCGAGCAGGCCGGAGCGCTCCTGTACGGCGTGGCGCGCGACCTCGAAGACTATCTGCTCGTCAGTATGGGTGAATCCGTGCCGCTGCGCCGTGTCAAGGACGTCGCCAGCGGCGCCCAGGGTGAGGCCCGAGTGATCGTCCTGGCCACGAAGGCCGAATTGCCTGACCTTGCTGCCGAGGTAGCGACGCCGCGCGGCTACCGTGTCCACTGCACGCCGACAGCCCTGATCGTCTGCGGCGACGACGAGCGGGGGGCCGGCCAGGGCAGTTACTACCTGGAAGACCTGATGAACCTGCGCGAAGCGCCGATCTTGCCGGTAGGAGACGTGACGC
The DNA here is from genome assembly GCA_002404055.1 of Chloroflexi bacterium UBA4733. Next base: position 1,818 of record DHIZ01000290.1, on the reverse strand, counting down.
GCGTGCCGCTCTTTGCCCCGCGCATGGTCCACTCCGGCTGGGGACTGGATCAGTTCCCCGACGCGCATCTCAACGCCATGGCGCACGCAGGACTGGACGCCATTCTGGTGTTTGCGGAGGGTGTAGATCGGACGCCCGACGAGCGCCACATCCAAGGTAGCCAGCCAGGCGCCGGCCGCTACCAGGACTTCCGAGCGCTGGTGCGGCGCGCCGCCGCCCACGGCCTGGACGTCTACTTGTATAGCTACCTCAAGAGCCTGAAACACCCGGAGGAACCGGGCGCCGAGGCCTATTACGACAGCACCTATGGGGCGCTTTTCGCCGCCTGCCCCGACGCCAAGGGCGTGGTGCTGGTCGGGGAATCGGTGGAGTTCCCGAGCAAGGATCCCCGCACCACCGGCGTCTTGCGCGGCACGCCGACGCCGGACGGGTTGCCGCCAGACAAGCCCAGCCCAGGCTGGTGGCCCTGTGCCGACTATCCGCAGTGGTTGAACCTCCTCAAGCGCGTCATCCGGCGGCACAGCCCCCAGGCCGACATCGTCTTCTGGACCTATAACTGGGGCTACGCCCCGGAAGCGGACCGGCTGGCGCTGATCCGCAGCCTGCCCACCGACATCACCTTGCAGGTGACCTTCGAGATGTTTGAACAGCGGCAACACGAGGGCATCACCAACGTCTGCGTCGATTACACAGCGTCCTTTGTGGGGCCGGGGCAGTATTTCAGCAGCGAAGCACGGGTGGCGCATGAACGCGGGCTACGGCTCTATACGATGAGCAACACCGGCGGGCTGACCTGGGATGTCGGGGTGATCCCCTACGAGCCCATCCCCTACCAGTGGGCGCGCCGCCACGCGGCGCTGCTGCAAGCGCGCGACGAGTGGGGGCTCAGCGGTCTGATGGAGTCGCACCACTACGGTTGGTGGCCATCCTTCGTGAGCGAGCTGACCAAGTGGGATTACTGGGCGCCCAGCCCGCCGCCGGCGGAGACGCTGGCCGCCATCGCCCGGCGTGACTTCGGCGCCGCAGGCGCGCCGCTCGCCCTGGAGGCCTGGCAGCACTGGAGCGAAGCGATCACGGACTACATCCCGACCAACGAGGATCAGTACGGCCCCTTTCGGGTCGGCCCTTCCTACCCGCTGGTCTTCCGCAGCGGCGCCAGCCTGCCGGCCGCCGACTACGCCATGTTCGGCAACCGCATCGTCAACACCAGCTACCAACCCCACGACAGCGGGCGCCAGTCCTTGGGGGTGGCACGCTTCCCCGTGGAGATCCGGAGCCTGCAGCGGATGGCCGAACGCTGGCAACAGGGCTTGGACTGCCTGGAGCAGGCAATCGCGCTGGCGCCGGAGGGCAAGCGGTCCGCCGGCCAGACCATGCTCGGCCTCGGCCGCTTCATCCTCCATGCCGTGTACACCACCATCCATTGCAAGGAATGGTGGCTGCTCAAGCAGCGCCTGTTCGGCGAGCCCGATCCGAGCAAAGCCGCTGCCATCCTGGATGCCATGGCGGCGCTGGCCGAGCGGGAGATCGCCAACGCCGAGGCGACGATCCCGCTGGTCGAAGCGGACTCCCGGCTGGGCTGGGAGCCGAGCATGGAGTACATGACCGATGCGGCACACCTGCGCTGGAAGATCGCCCAGGTTCGCCGGGTGCTCGACAGCGAGTTTCCTGCCTATCGCCAGTCGCTGGCGTTAACGGTGCCATCGTGACCGGGCGGAGGACGGCACTTGCTCCACCCACAGACTTTCTCGGACTTGAAGGCGTGAGCCATCTGTACACCGCGGCCGAGTGCCCGCTGCTGCTGTCCAGCGCCGAAGC
>DHIZ01000151.1:1181-3483 GCA_002404055.1 Chloroflexi bacterium UBA4733 | reverse complement strand
TATTCCGTGACGGCTCCTAAGGCGCGACTTTAGTCGCCAGCCGTCTACTTACGGACTGGTCAGGCTGGCAGATAAACCACCTGGGTACCGTGACGAATCGTCCCCATCGGTCACTCCGCCAAACGGTCCCGAATCGCCTGGACTTTGCGGAGACGCCGATTGGCGCGGCTCAGCACCTCGCGATTGACGACATCCGCGGGGATGCCGCCGCGCAAGGCAGTGAGCACGTGCTCGACGGCCGTAAGACGACACTCGACCGCCGACTCGACCGACCAATGCGCCGAGTGCGGCGTCAGTACGACGTTGTCCAAGCGGCGAAGCACGTCGTTCGCCGGCAAAGGCTCCTGCTCGAACACATCCAGACCTGCACCAGCGATGCGCCTGTCGGCCATGGCCTGCGTCAGCGCTGCCTGGTCGACGATCCCACCGCGCGCCGTGTTGATAAGGAAGGCCGAAGGCTTCATGAGTGCCAGCTCGCGTGTCCCAATCAAGTGCCGCGTGGCGGCATTGAGCGGACAATGCAGGCTCACGAAATCGGACGTACGCAACAACTCGTCAAGGCCAACCAGTTCAAGCTCGCCGGTCCCCACTGCGATGAACGGATCGAACGCCATGACTTGCAACCCCAGACCAACCGCTTTGCCTGCGACTGCCCGGCCGATATTGCCAACGCCGACCAACCCGAGCCGCTGTCCGCTCAGGCGCCGAGGCGGAACTGCGCCGGACCCTGACCAACCACCCGAGCGGAGCCGTTCGGCATCAGCCAGGATGCCCCTGTTCAAGGTGAGCAGCAGGGTGATGGCGTGCGTGCTGACCTCATCAATGGCGTAGCGTGCCGTATTGCAGACCACGATGCCTTCCTCTGTGGCCGCATCCAGATCGATCATATCGACGCCGATGCCGTAGCGAACGATGACTAGGCAGCGAGGAAGTCGGCGCAGGACTTCCCGTGTGATCGGCACCCATGAGATGATCAGCGCGTCGGCGGTGGCCGCCTGCGCAACGATCTCCTCGGCATCGTGTGTCCGCAGGTAGACCCGCTCCACATCGAGCCCTCCCTGTTGGAAGCGCTGCTCCTCCAGGTCGTAATCGGCTGCCACCGTGTCCGTAAGAACCACTCTAAACCGTGCCACGGAACCCCTTCACGATCTCCATGCTGGCCCACCCTACGATAAATCGTAGGGCTAACAACACCAAGCCTGCTAAAGCAGGCTGAAAGCCTCCAAGGTTCGCTTGATATCTCAGCCATTCCGAACTCTTGGTTCAGGGCCTGATTACGACCTATTGCACCAACCCCAGCGCCTCGTCCAACTCGCGTTGATAGGCGTCAACCTGGGAGGTGACGACCTCCTCCAACGTCACTGCCCTCCCGGCCACGCTCGATTCGATGATGGCATAGATCAAGGCGACGTCCCGCAAGGCCACTTCGCCGGTCACTTCCGGTTGACGTCGACCCTGGATGCACTCGGCGAACTCATAGTATTCCAGCGCCAGGATCTTCCGGTCGGTCACAGGGAAGGGAAAATCGTAGCCTGCCACGCGCTCACCACCGAACAGCGCGGCGGCTGCCGGTTCGAGCCGGTAGCTGGGGGCGAACTCCAACACGGCGTCGCCAGTGATCTCGCGGCCTTCACGGTATAACTTGATCGGTCGCCCGTTGCGGTCGCCGGGGGCTGCCAGGGAGCCTTCGCTGCCCCAGAGCGAGCGGTCGTGGCGGCCCTGGCCGTGGCCGGCGTGCGTGTCCAGCCACTGGCCGGTCGCGCCGCCGGCGAACTTGAGATAGCCGAACAGGGTGTCCTCTCCGGTCGCTTCGACCTGCTCCGGCATCGCCGCCGCCCACTTTTCATAAAAACCACCGGGGCCGGACGTGTTGCCGCGATAGCGAATCTTCTCAAAGATCTTGGCCTCGCCGTAGACCTCGCGCACCGGTCCCAGGTAATACTGCAGAATATCGGCGTTGTGGACACCGGCGTCGAGCACGATGGTGCCGGAGCGCTTCTGATGCCGCCAGGGCGTGATCACGATGCGGTTGCCGCCGCCGATGCCGGTCTCCACCATCAAGCGCGGCGTGCCGATCGCGCCATCGCTGAGCAAGGCTTTCACCAGGCGGTTGATCGGGTCGCGGCGGTAGTTCTCTGCCACCGAGAGGACGCGGCCGGCGCGTTCCGCGGCAGCAATCACCTGCCGGCAGCCGCGAATCGTCAGGGCGAGCGGTTTCTCACACTGGACATGCAGCCCCAGGTCGAGACACTCCGTCGCCACACGATGGTGGACACCCGTGTCGACGGTGACGTCCGCGCCG
>DHIZ01000151.1:631-1033 GCA_002404055.1 Chloroflexi bacterium UBA4733 | reverse complement strand
GTCGACGGTGACGTCCGCGCCGACCAGCCCTTCCATCTGCCGCACCATCTCCGCGACCGAAAGGAAGACGCGCGGCCGGTAGCCCAGCAACCCGACCGCCTCATCCGCCAGGTCCTCGGCGTTGCGTTCATTCAAGTCGCAGACCGCCTGCAGCGTGACGCTGTCAAAGTCACTCTGCGCCAGTTCCGCCAGACCGGTGAGGTGCCGCCGTCCCATGCCCCCGCAGCCGACGATAGCAATGTTGATGTGATCCATCGTTGGTGTACTCCTTCGGGCAGACGGTAGCAGGATGGGGGCGGGAATGCAATGGTGGGAGAGGCGAGGGATGTGGTGTATGTTGGTGCCCAACAAACGACCTACGTTTATGTTTGAGAGTACGGGGCCGCGATTGCGATCGGCGGC
>DHIZ01000151.1:0-379 GCA_002404055.1 Chloroflexi bacterium UBA4733 | reverse complement strand
CGATCGCAATCGCGGCCCTGTACTACCCCACCCACCTAATGCTCCCCTCACCAACCGTCCTCACCCGCTCAACTGCCAGCACAGTTGACGCCCGGATCGCCAACCGCCATAGTCTTTGCTAATCACGAGGGAGAAGCATGGTCGCGGCGCAGCCTACGACAATCCAGGCCGGGGCGCTCGTGCGGGCGCGGGGGCGGGACTGGGTGGTGCTGCCGTCCGCTGACCCGGATCTCATCCGGCTACGTCCGCTGACCGGCGGTGACGACGACGGCATCGGGCTGTTCCGCCCATTGGAAGGCCACCTGGTCACGGCAAGCCGGTTTCCAGACCCTGACCCGGCCCGGGCCGGCGATGCGGCCGGCGCGGCGCTGCTGCGCGA
>DHIZ01000384.1 GCA_002404055.1 Chloroflexi bacterium UBA4733 | reverse complement strand
GGTGCCCCACTGGTTCGGCAGCACTGGCGAACAACCTGTGGAGGTCCTGAACCTCTTCGGCCGCCAGGGCGAGCGAATGCACATCCGTGCCAAGTCACGCAAGGAACCCGCTGGGTGACCAGTAAGGCGCGGGCGACCGTAAGTTGGCGTTGGGCCGCGGCTGATACGGGTTCCCTCGGTCCGCCGGGACCCTTCTCGACTTCGATGAGTGCCCGTTCGCGTGCGGTGAGCCTGTCCATGCCGGGTCAGCGCGCGAGGAAACGCGTCCGACAATGCCGACCGGTGGTGTCCTCGGCCGCTGCGACGCTACGCCCGAGCACCGAATCCGCGTCGTCGTTGGCTCCGGGAGCGTTAGCGTTGGCAGGGGCACAACCTCGGACACGTTGGTGACCCTTGGAATGGAGATCGCGTGGCAGGTCCGCTGATTGCAACGAAGCTGTACGTCCCGAAGGTGCGACGTGGTCTGGTGGCACGCCCAAGACTCCTTGAGCGTCTGCGTCGCGGAGCCGACTCGAGGCTGACGCTGCTGTCCGCCCCGGCCGGGTTCGGCAAGACGACGCTCCTCGCCGAGTGGCTGGGCGAGACACCCGGCGAAGACCATTCCGTGGCATGGCTTTCTCTGGACCCCTCGGACAACGAGCCCTCGTCGTTCTGGACGTACGTCGTGACCGCGCTCCAAACGGCGGTGCCCGGCGTCGGCTCGGGTGCGCTGGAGCTCATCGCGTCCTCCCCCTTGCCGACCGATCTTGTTCTCACGACGCTGCTCAACGAGCTCGCCGCAGCGCCGGGCGAGGTCTGGCTGGTCCTCGACGACTACCACTTGGCCGACAGCCACGACGTCCGCGACGGGATGACCCTCCTGCTGGAGCACCTCCCGCCACACGTGCACGTCGTGCTGAGCACCCGCGCCGACCCCGACCTGCCACTGGCGCGATGGCGGGTGCGCGGCGAGCTGGTCGAGATCCGTGCCGCCGACCTGCGCTTCACGTCCCACGAGGCGGCCATGTACCTCAACGAGGCGGCAGGACTGCACCTCGCCGCGGAGGACGTCGAGGTCCTGGAGGGACGCACCGAGGGGTTGGATCGCCGCGCTTCAGCTCGCCGCACTCTCAATCCAGGGGCGCGAGGACGTCAGCAGCTTCATCGCCCGGTTCGCGGGGAACGACCGTTACATCGTCGACTACCTCGTCGAAGAGGTGCTGGCGCACCAGCCTGAGCCAGTGCGCGAGTTCCTGCTGCACACAGCGGTCCTCGACCGGCTCACCGGGCCGCTCTGTGAGGCCGTCACCGGCCGTGATGACGGCAGCCACATGCTCACGACCCTGCAGCGGGCCAACCTCTTCCTCGTCGCCCTGGACGACCAGCGGGAGTGGTACCGCTACCACCACCTGTTCGCCGACGTGCTGCGGGCGCGCCTGCTCGCCCAGCAACCGGATCTGGTTCCGTTGCTGCACCAGCGCGCCAGCCGCTGGTACGAGATGCATGACTCGGCCGAGGAGGCGGTCAGGCACGCACTGGCGGCGCGGGACTTCGACCGTGCGGCCTATCTCATGGAGCTGGCTGTGCCGGCGATCCGACGCAACCGGCAAGAAGCGATCCTGCTCGGCTGGCTGAAGGCCCTGCCCGACGAGACCGTCCGGCGCAGCCCGGTGCTCAGCGTCTTCTTCGGATACATGCTCATGGTCTCCGGCGACCTCGACGCTTTCGAGCCCCGACTCGACGACGCGGAACGCGCACTGGCTGCCGTACCAGACGCGTCGGCTCCGCCGTGGGCCAAGACCGACGAGCTCCGCACGTTGCCGGCGACCATCGCCGTCTACCGCGCCTCGCTCGCGCAAGCACGCGGCGATGTGGCGGGTACGGCCGAACACGCACGGCGCGCGCTCGACCTGGCGGGCCCCCGCGACCATCTCGCGAGAGGCGGTGCGGCCGGGTTCCTCGGCCTTGTCCAGTGGGCGCAGGGGGACGTGTCGAGCGCGCTGGAGACGTTCACGTCGGCTGTGGCAAGCCTGCACGCGGCCGGCAACCTCGTCGATGAGCTGAGCAGCACCGTGGTGCTCGCAGACATGTGGCTCGCGGCAGGTCGCCCCAGCACCGCCGTCCGGCTGTACCAGCGGGCACTGCAGGTGGCCGAGGCACACGGCGACCCCGTCGCGCGCGCCACCGCCGACCTCCACGTGGGCATCAGCGAGATCGACCGCGAAGCCGGCGACCTCGACAGCGCCAAGCAACATCTCGAGGGGGCCGCGGCGCTGGGGGAGCGGGCGTCGATGGCCGAGAGCCGCTACCGGTGGTTCGTGGCCATGGGTCGAGTCGCCGATGCCGAGGGCGACCCGCAGCAGGCCATCACCCACCTGGACACGGCGGAGCAGCTCTACCGGCCGGCGTTCTTCCCTGACGTGCGTCCCATCGCGGCGATGAAGGCACGCGTCTGGATCACCCAGGGCAACCTGTCGCAGGCCGCTGACTGGGCCCATGAACGAGGCGTGTCCGCCACGGACGATGCCGCGTACCTGAGCGAGTACGACCACCTCACCTTGGTGCGCCTGCTTGTCGCGCAGCACCGGGCACACCCCGACACCGGCGCGCTCGGTCAGGCAGTGCGCCTCTTGGACCGGCTGCACGAGGCCGCCGAGACATCTGGACGCGCCGGAAGTCTCGTCGAGATCCGCATGCTGGAGGCTCTGGCGCAGGATGCACAGGGACATCGGGCGCAGGCCCTGCAGTCCCTTGGCCAAGCCTGGGCCCAGGCGCCTGAACCAGATGGCTACGTGCGGCTCTTCCTCGACGAAGGCGCCCCCATGGTGGAGCTGCTGCGTGACGCCGAGCGCCAGGGCCTGGCTGGTGACCACGCTCGTCGCCTGCTCCGCCTCAACACATCTGCCAAAGCTGAAGCCCCCGACCCAGGGCAGCACCCGGAGCCGTCGTCGGCAGACCGGTTGAGCGAACGGGAGCTACAGGTGCTCAGGCTGCTCGCCAGTGACCTGAGCGGGCCCCAGATCGCCCGCGAGCTGTTCGTCTCGCACAACACGCTGCGCACCCACACCAAACACATCTTCACCAAGCTCGAGGTCACCACCCGCCGGGCGGCGGTCCGCCGCGCACGCGAACGCGGCTTGATCTAGCCCGTCCGGCGGCCAGATCTCACATCGTCAGTCACATCGTTGGGTGACGCCGGGTCACCACACCGGTCCCTACCTTCGAGTCATCCCGAGGCGCCCCGCCACGGACACTCAGAAACGTAGGAGCCGGACATGACCATCACCACCACCAAGCTCACCCGGGCGGCCGGCGTTGCCGCCGCCGTAGCAGGACTGCTGTTCATCGCGGTCCAGATCAACCACCCCCACCTGGACCTCACTTTCGCCACCACGACCGAATTCAAGATCCGGCAAGGCATGAAGGTGCTCATGTCCGTCCTGGCGCTGGCCGGCATCACCGGTATGTACCTGCGCCAGGTGAAGAAGATCGGAGTGCTCGGCCTGCTCGGGTACGTCCTGTTCAGCTTCGGCTATCTCGTCATGATGACCATCGAAGTCGCTGGTGCGGTCGTCCTGCCCTCCATCGCTGACAGCGCACCCGGATACGTCAGCGATGTTCTTGCGGTGGCCACCGGCGGCCACGCGGCCGGCGACATCGGCCTGATGCAGCCCCTCATCTCGGCCATGGGCATCGGCTACCTGGGCGGCAGCCTGCTGTTCGGCATCGCCCTCTTCCGCGCCAACATCCTCGCCCGCTGGGCTTCCGCGCTCCTCGCCGTCGCCGCCGTGGCCACCGCCATCAGCCCCCAGCTGCCCATCAACCAAAGGCTGTTCGCCATTCCCACCAGCGTCGCCCTGATCGGCCTCGGCTACTCGCTGTGGCGCGGGCAGCGCACCCCGGCGGCTGCCTCCCTGCCCAGCACCGTCAGCTCGCAGCTCGACCCGGCCGGCGCCAAGTGACCGTCTCCGCGGCGGCTCGCCCCCCCCGGTCGACCGGGTGGGGCGGGTGGGTGCCGTTCGCGCTGGTCGCCCTGGTCCTGATCCCCGCCATCGCCGGCTCCTTGCGTCTGGTCGAGCTGGCCGGTGGTCCGCACGCCATGCCTGCGAACCCGCGCATCACGGCCTCGCCGTTGCCCGTGGTCGTACACATCATGTGCGCCGTCCCGTATGCCGTCCTCGGCGCCTTCCAGTTCTC
>DHIZ01000401.1:44719-44922 GCA_002404055.1 Chloroflexi bacterium UBA4733 | reverse complement strand
CGGGTATCCTTGCCGCTATGTTGGAGATTGCAGTCGGTGTCGCAGCGGGCAGGCAGCGCGTGCTACGCCGCCCGGCCCTGGACGACGCGCCGGTTCCGGCGGCCATCCAGCAGGTGTACCGTTCGCTCTTCGGCAGTGAGTTGACGCTGGCCCAGGCTGCAGCCCGGCTCGTTGCCGGTGTGCGCGAGGGCGGCGATGCCGCC
>DHIZ01000401.1:44210-44558 GCA_002404055.1 Chloroflexi bacterium UBA4733 | reverse complement strand
GTGCGCGAGGGCGGCGATGCCGCCATCCGGCGCTACGCCGCCGCCTTCGGTGACAGCGTGGCAAGCCAGTTTCGAGTACCACAGCAGGAGATCGACGCCGCGGTTGAACACATCCCAACCGACCTTCGGGCGGCCCTGGAGACAGCGGCCGTCCGGCTGCGCGGCTATCACCAGAAGCAACTGCGGACGGGGTACGTCGACCTCGACTCGGGAGCCTTGTTGGCTCAACTGGTCCAACCAATAGAGCAGGTGGCCATCTACGCTCCCGGCGGCCTGGCCGCCTACCCGTCCTCCGTGCTGATGGGGGCGATCCCCGCCAAAGTGGCGGGCTGCCGGCGGGTCGTTCTG
>DHIZ01000401.1:36536-44095 GCA_002404055.1 Chloroflexi bacterium UBA4733 | reverse complement strand
CGGGCTGCCGGCGGGTCGTTCTGGCCTCACCGCTACGCCGGGATGCCGGTGGGCGCGCAATGATGTTGGCGGCAGCGCAGATCGCCGGCGTCGATGAGGTCTATCAGGTCGGCGGCGCGGCTGCCATTGGCGCCCTGGCCTACGGCACCGAAACGATACCGGCGGTGGATAAGATCGTGGGACCAGGTTCCAGCATCGTGGTGCTGGCCATGCGCGAGGTGTTTGGCCAGGTCGGCATCGGCTCCCTCCCCGGTCCCAGCGAGGCCCTGATCATCGCCGATGAGACGGCGCCTGTCGCGTTTGTCGCTGCCGACATGCTGGCCCAACCGGAGCACGGACCCGACGGCATCACGGTGTTGCTCACCCCTTCACTGGCCGTCGCCAGGGCCGTCGATGCGGAAATGGAGCGGCAGGTTGTCGCCCTGCCGAGGGCGGAAATCATCCGCAGCGCCTTTGCCGCTACCGGTGGCGCCGTCGTCACCGACTCGATTGCCGAGGCGCTGAGCGAGGCCGACCGCTTTGCGCCGGAGCACCTGCAACTATGCGTCCGGGACGCCATGACCTGGCTGCCGTCCGTTGGCCGTGCCGGCGCTGTATTTATCGGTCAGTATACGCCGGTGCCCCTGGGCGACTACGCCGCCGGCACGAACCATATCCTGCCTGTGCGCCGTATGGCGCGGTTCAGTTCGCCCCTCGGTGTGGACGACTTCATCGTGCGGACGAGCGTACTGCACTTCGGCCCAGAAGCGTTCGCCGCGCTGGCGCCGACCATCATGACGCTCGCTCACGCCGAGGGCTTTGGCGCACACGCAGCGACGATCCAGCGGCGTCTGGACGCTCTCGCATCAGCAGGATCACTATCGCGATGACCGACGAACGACGCGGCGACTACAGGCGACAGACCGGGGAAACCACTGTGCAGGTTCGCATCAATCTGGACGGCAGCGGACAACACACCATTGCCACCGGTGTGTTGTTTCTCGACCACATGCTGACGCACATCGCGCGCCATGGCCTGTTTGACCTGGACGTGCAGGCGCAGGGCGACGTGGCAATGGATGCCCACCATACGGTGGAGGATGTCGCCATTGGCCTGGGCCGCGCCTTGCTGGCGGCACTCGGCGACGGCCGCGGCATCGTGCGTATGGCCCACGCCCAGGCGCCAATGGACGAGGCGCTGGTAGACGTCGCCCTGGACCTGAGCGGTCGGCCCTACGCCGTGATCGAGTTTGGCGAGACGCTGGTCGGGCGAGTCGGCGACATGGATGCCGACCTTGCCCGGCACTTCATGGAGAGCGTGGCCGCTGAGGGCCGCTTCAACCTGCACGTCCGTACTATTCGCGGTCGCAACGCGCACCACGTCGTGGAAGCCGGATTCAAAGCCTTCGGTCGGGCGCTGGACGCTGCAACCCGCCTCGACCCGCGCCTGGGCGATGTCGTGCCGAGCACCAAGGGCACCTTGCGCTAACGCGCTACCCACCGGAAAGACGAGATACTGTGACGAACCCTCTCCCTCTGGCCGGCAAGGTGGCACTGGTGACCGGCGCGTCGCGCGGTATCGGCAGGGCCATCGCCTTGCGCCTGGCGGCCGATGGCGCACGGGTGGGCCTGAACTACCAGAGCAACACGGTCTTAGCGCAAGAGACGGCCGACGCCATCCAGGCGGCGGGCGGTGAGGCGCAACTCTTCCCGGCCAACGTCGCTGAACGGGCTGCCGTCGACGCCATGGTGGCGGGCGTGGTCAAACACTGGGGCCGGTTGGATATTCTGGTCAACAACGCCGGCATCACGCGCGATGGCCTGCTCCTGCGCATGGGCGAAGACGACTGGGACGCTGTGTTGGATACCAACTTGCGCGGCGCTTTCCTCTGCGCCAAGGCTGCTGTGCGGCCAATGCTGCGCTCGGGGGGGCGTATCATCAATATCAGCTCCGTCGTTGGTCAGACCGGTAACGCCGGCCAGACGAACTACGCGGCGGCCAAAGCCGGATTGATCGGCTTCACGATGGCGCTGGCCCGCGAGGTTGCGAGCCGAAACGTCACCGTCAACGCCGTCGCTCCCGGTTACATCACGACCGACATGACTGCCCAGATCAAGCCGGAATACACCGAACGCCTGCTCCAGATGATCCCGCTGGCCCGCCTGGGGAAGCCGGAGGAAGTGGCAGACCTAGTCGCCTTCCTGGCCTCCGATCGCGCCGCCTATATCACCGGCCAGACCATCCGCGTCGATGGCGGCATGGTGATGGCATGACCGACGGTAGCTTGCCGGCCCGGCGCCGCTGGATCGGTCGAACGCCGGAGACTATCAACAACAACGGCTGCTTCGCCTGCGGCCCGACCAACGGCCGCGGCCTGCATCTGGACATCCGCAACGACGGCGACGTCACCTACGTCGACTTCACGCCGGACGAGTCCTGGCAGGGTTTCGGCGGCGTGGTCCACGGCGGCCTGGTGGCGACCGTGCTGGACGAAGTGATGGCCTGGGAACTGTACGGCTATGACGATTTCGCCGTCACCGGCCGCATGGAGATCACCTACCGCAAGCTCGTTCCGGTGGGCCAGCCGCTGCGCGCCAGCGCCAAACTGGTGCAGGACCGCGGCCGGGCGAAGAAGGTACACGGCGAAATCCGCGACAAGGACGGCGCTTTGCTTGCGTCCGCCGAATCGCTGTTCATCAACATCCCGAAGGAACAGGAAATGGAACTGCGCCGCCGCTATCCAGATGCAGACGAGTGATAGTCCCGCCATCTGTCCCCCCTGTCGCACGCGTTGTAATGCCTCCGTGCCATACTGTTGGCAACACACGATGCCTGCGACTGTAGACTGAGAGGCTGGCTGGGACGGGATGGCGTTTCCCAGATACCTGCCGCTGACGGCTGTCGCCGTCACCTTGCTCGCCGGCTGCGCCTACGCTGTTACCGTGGCGCCCTCCATCACCTGGCAACACAGCGCCACCGACAGCGGCGAATTGGCCGCGGCCGCCTACAGCTTCGGAGTGCCGCACCCCACCGGCTATCCCCTCTGGCTCCTCCTGGCAACGCCGTGGGCACGCCTCCCGCTCGGCGCCGACGTGGCCGGGCGGCTCAACTGGCTCTCTGCCACCTGCGCCGCGCTGGCCGCCGGGTTGCTGACGGTCGTTACGACCCTGCTGGTCAACCAGGCGTCTCCGTCTGGGCGCCCGGATACCCGCGTCGCCGCAGCGGATGTCGGGGCTTCGCCGCCTGCCCACTCGTTACTCGCCGGCGCTACGGCTGGCGTTGCCCTCCTCACGGCCACCGGCGTCTGGAACGTTGCCGTCGTCACGGAGACCTACACGCTCCACCTGCTGCTGCTGGTTGCCCTGCTTGGCGCCGGGCTGCTCGGCTGGCGCCAGCGCCGGCGCGCCCTTCTCGGCGGTTTGGCGCTCGCCAACCATGTCACCGTGCTACCAGTAGCTGCGGCGGCGTTGCTGGCCGGCCACGGCCGAACGCGCCTTCGACCCATCAATCTCCTCTGGCTGGCGCCGGGCCTCTCCCTCTATCTGCTGCTGCCCTGGCGCGCCTTTAGCCACCCGGCATCGAACTGGGGCGATCCTGAGACCGCCGGAGCCTTCTGGGCCCTGGTGTCGGGCAGCGCCTATCATTACCTTCTGGTTTGGCCAGACCTGACCGATGGTCTTACCCGCCTCGTGGCCACCTTGCATGCCCTGGTCACACAGTTCCCTCTGCCTTTTTGGCCGTTAGCCCTGGCCGGGCTGCCTGCCCTCTATAGCATCGGGCGACTGTGGCTGCTGGTCGCCACCCTGTATCTGCTGCTCCCCGTCTTTTACCGTGCAGCAGGGGTGGAGCACTATCTGCTGCCCGATCTCGCCTTGCTGGCGCTCGCCGCCGGCCTGGGTGCGAACCGCATTGCCGGGTCGCTGGCGCAGTGGCGACTGCCCGCGCCAGCATTGCCGTGGCTGCTGCTGGCGGTGCTGACGGTTCCGGCGTTGATCCTAGGGGCGCGGACGTCGTCGCTACGCGGTGAAGACAGCGCACGCCAGTGGGCAACGCAGCTCCTGCACAGTGCGAGACCGGGTGACGAACTGCTCACCACGGACGACGAAGAGACGTTCGCGCTCTGGTACGTCCAGCGGGTGGAAGGCGTGCGCCCGGATGTCGTCGTGGTAGATGAGCGGCTGCTGCAACAACCCTGGTATCGGCGCCAGTTGAACGCGTACCATTGATGGCTGGCTATGCTCAGTGATCAGCAGCGTGATGAACTCCGGCGGCGCATCGCCCTTGCCGAGCGCCAGGTGCGCTCTCGCCGCCGCCGTCGCCGCCTGCGGCGTGCTATCTCCGTTATCTTACTCATCCTGGTCATCCTCTTGATCGCCGATGCGGCGGCGGCCATCTTTTCTGGCCGCGCAGGGCTCACGCTTACCGAGAACAGCCTGACGAGTGTGACTGCCCAGAGTCTCCTGAGCCAACCGGCGGCACTGGCGCAGTTACATGTGCAGCTCGTACAGGCGCACACCGACCTCGAGCGCGCCAACCTCGCCCTGACGCCCTGGACGCCGCTCCTCTCGCACCTCGGGCGGCTACCGACCTACGGCGCCGACGTGGCATCGGTGGCTCCCTTGCTGCACAGCGCGTCGTGCCTGGTCGGCGCTGCCGCCTCCACCAGCCAGATTGCCCAAACGCTCGTGGCCCAGGGGAACAGCGCCGCTGCTGCCACCGGCGACGTTCGCACGGAGATACGAGCCCTCGAACAGGAGCAGCCGGCTATTTCTGCCGCTCAACAGGACCTGACCTGCGCCGAAGCTGCCCGGAAGGCCGTCGATCCACGCCTGAACACCTCCCCCGGCCGGTTAGGTCCCGCCCTGGCGCAGCTCGACAGTGGCCTGGTTCAAGCTGACAGCATCGTCAGCACGCTGGCCATGCTGCCGTCCGCCGCCAACGCGCTCCTGGGCGTCGACAGCCCCCGTCAGTACCTGATACTCGGTCAGGACCCCTTTGAACTGCGCGCGACCGGCGGCTTCATGGGCGGCCTGGGCCTCATCAAAGTAGCCAACGGCGCCATCACGTCGTTGGACTACCGGGGCGTGCTGGACTTTGAACCGCCCAACCAGATCCGCTTAGAACCGCCGCCGCCCCTCGTGAAGTACATGGGGCTGGGCGGCTGGTACCTGCGCGACGCCAACTGGTCGCCGGACTTTCCCACGTCGGCACGGCAAGTGGAGGCCTTTTTCAAGATGGACCAGGGTGTCCAGGCCGACGGAGTGATCGCGCTCGATCTCTATGCGGTGCAGGACTTGCTGGCTGCCATCGGCCCGGTCGCAATTCCCGCCTACAAAGAAACCGTCACCGCGGACACCTTGCTGCCGCAACTGTGGGACCAGATCAATGCTTCCGGCAGTGTCGCGCAGGCGCGCGAGCAGGACAAGACGGATTACTTGAATGCCCTGGTCGCCGCACTTATGCAGCGCCTGCAGCAGCCCAACGCAGTCGCCGTCCCCAAACTGGTCTCCGCCCTCCTCCAGGCCGCCCGGGAGCGTCACCTGCAGGTCTACGCCGCCGACCCCAACGTGGAAGCGCTGGCGACGCGCGTCCAGGCTGACGGCGCGGTATGGAGCGGACCCGGCGACGGCCTGGAAGTGGTGGACACGCAGGTGTCCTACGCCAAGATGGCGGCTGTCGTCGATGAATCCCTTGCCCCCGACGTGACGCTTGGCGCCGATGGTCAGGTGACCTCGGATGTACTCACCGTGACCTACGTCAACAATTACGCGACGCTGGGCGCTCAACGGGTCTGGCGTGAACTGCATAGTGAACTGTTTGACTTTCACACAGATACCATTGTCAGCGGGACCGGTATCATGGCGACGTATGTGCGGGTGCTCACGCCGCTCGGATCGACCCTCAACGGCGTCCAGGGAGGCGACGACTTGCCCGGCTTTGCCGTTGCCGATGGTCACAGCGAGCTCTCGTCCTACGTGATCGTCCGCCCCACAGAGTCACGGTCCTTGCAATTCAGCTACGCGCCGCATGTAACGGGAATTGCCGCCAACACCTACCAGTTGACCGTGCAGAAGCAGCCGGGAACGGTGGCCGAGGCGCTGGTGGTTCGCCTGCACGTGCCACCGACGCTTGCCGTTACACTTGCTCAGCCCGGCTGGACGCTGGCCGCTCCGAACATCTGGCAATACCGTGGCGACCTACGCCAGGATCGACACCTGGAGTTTCAGTGGAGGTTACCTTGAACATGCCGCTTGACGCGGAAGCACAGCCCCTGGCGACGAAGGCGGATACGGTGCGTCCCTTGTTGGCCGTCGCCATCCCTTCCTACAACGAAGACCGCTTCATCGGGTCAGTCGTGCTGAAAGCTCGCCAGCACGCCCCGCTGGTGCTGGTCGTCGACGACGGCTCACCGGATAAGACATCGGAGATCGCCAGGGCGGCCGGGGCCGAAGTGATCCGCCACGAGATTAACCAGGGTAAAGCCGCCGGCATCAATTCAGCCTTTCAGTGGGCACAGGATCGCGGCGTCACCGCACTGGTACTGATCGATGGTGACGGCCAGCACAACCCAGACGAGATACCCCTCCTGGCAGCGCCGGTCTTACGGGGTGAAGCCGACATGGTGGTCGGCACCCGCTTCGGCGCGGTGGAGAGCAGTATCCCGTCCTACCGCCAGGTGGGACAACGGGCCCTGACCGGCCTCACCAACGTCAGTTCCGGCGTGCGCGTGAGCGATTCCCAGAGCGGCTTCCGGGCCTTTTCCGCCCTGGCCATTAAGGAGATGCGCTTCAAGAGCCTGCGCTTCGCCATCGAGTCGGAGATGCAATTTATCGCCAAGAACAAGGGCCTCAAGGTCGCGGAGGTTCCCATCTCCGCCATCTACACCGAGCCGGCGAAGCGCAACCCCGTCAGTCACGGCGCTGCTGTCGTCCAATCGCTGGTCAACATGCTGGAGCGGCGGCGTCCGCTGTTCACGTTCGGCATCCTGGGACTCCTCATGATTGTCGCGGGGGGCCTCCTGGGATTGTATGTCACAAGTCTTTACACCGAGCATCAGACGCTCGCCGTCGGCTACAGCCTCATGACTGTTCTGCTCATCATCGTTGGCATGTTCACGACCTTTGTTGGCATCATCCTGCATTCATTGCGTACATTGTTTGACGACCTCCGTGAGCGTTAGCGTTACGTGAGCGCTAGTTATCCCGCGGCTGCGGTCGCGGCTAAGCACACGGGCACTGCGGTGCCAGAGGGAACACGGCGACCGCAGTCGCCCCCGTCTTTAGCCGCGACGGCAGTCGCGGGACCGATCGACCGAAACGGAACGGAAGTGGGGCTAACAATGGCTCCGACCTGGAGTGTCCTTATCGTGTTCTACGACGATGTGTCGGCCTTGCGGGCCTGCATCGCTGCCCTGGAACGGCAGGATGGGCCGGGTTTCGAGATCATCGTCGTCGACAATCGGGGCGAACCGGTGCTGGGCGCCATGCTCTCCGACAGCGAGCGTGGGCGGCTGCTGTCGCCCGGGGAAAACCTCGGCTACGGCGCCGGCAACAACCTCGCGGCCACCGCCGCTCGCGGC
>DHIZ01000401.1:33038-36440 GCA_002404055.1 Chloroflexi bacterium UBA4733 | reverse complement strand
CTCGCGGCCACCGCCGCTCGCGGCGAATACTTGCTGATCCTGAACCCAGACGTACTGCCGAACTCAGCATTTCTGCGGCATATGACTGCGGCGCTGCACGCTGTGCCGGACATGGCACTCGTCACCGCGACGCTGCTCCTGCCGAACGGTCGGGTCAACGCGCAAGGCAACGACGTGACCTACGCCGGCATCACGACGTGCCGTGGTCTGGGCGACAAAAAGCACCGCACTGGCTTGCACCCGGTGCCCGCCGTGTCCGGCGCGGCCTTCGCGGTCCGACGGCGCGACTTTCAGACGCTCGGCGGCTTTGATGAGCAGTTCTTTCTGTACCTGGAAGACACCGACCTCTCGCTGCGGGCGGTGTTACGGGGCGGCAGTTGCTGGTGCGCCGGCGATGCCGTCGCCATGCACGACTATCGCTGGCGATTTTCCCCCGGCAAGCAACGTGAACTGGAAAAGAATCGACTGCAACTGCTGCTGAAGGTCTTCCAACGCAGTACCCTGCTCATACTCTCCCCTGGACTCATTCTGGTCGAAATCTGTACCATCGGCTATGCGCTGTTGCGCGGCCCAGCCTACCTCCGGGCAAAGATTGGCGCATATACGCAGCTCGTCCGGGGTCGCCGCAGTCTGCGCCGGCGCCGAGCCCAGGTGCAGGCGGAACGCCGGGTCGATGATGGTGTCCTGCTTGGCCGCTGCACCTGGCGTATCCCCTTCCAGCAGCAACTTGGCGTCATCCCGGGGACCGCGTTGGAGTGGCTGCTGGCCCCGTTCTTCGCTCTGCCGTATGCTGCGGCGCGCGCTGGCGCAGCGCTGATGGCAGTCGTCGCGAAACGAGTACCACCCACCGCATATCCAGCGCCGAAGCAAGCCCAGGTTGGTCCGTAAGTGAAGATCGCGCATGTCACCGCCACGTACCCGCCATACAGTGGCGGCACGGGTCGCATCTGCGCCGATCAGGCCGGCTTCCTGAGCCGGCGAGGCCACGCGGTGACGGTCTATTGCCCGGCGACAGGTCGGACCGGGGTGACGCAGGCCGGCCCTCCCAGGGTGGTCCGCCTGCCAACCTGGCTGCGCGTGGGCAACGCGGCGGTGGCGCCCGGTCACCTCGGCATCGCGCGACCGGACCTGCTCCACCTGCACTACCCCTACTACGGTGGCGGCGACCTGGCCTGGTTGGATGCCATGCTGCGGCGGATCCCCTACGTGGTGACGTATCACCAGGACGTGGAACTGCCGGGAGCGTTCGGCATCGTCGCGCGCCGGCACCACGCGCTGCTCGGCCGGCGCCTCCTTGCCGGCGCGCGTGTCGTGATGGCGACATCGCTCGATTATGCCCGCTCCAGCCGGCTGGCTACCCTGATGGACGAGCCCGGCAAGGTCGTGGAAGTGCCCAACGGCGTCGACACGACTCGGTTCCGGCCCGGCCCAGCCGACATCGCCCTGCGGGCCGCCCACGGGATCGTCGCCGGCGAACGCGTCCTGCTGTTCGTCGGCTCGCTGGACAGCGCGCACTATTTCAAAGGTGTTGACGTGCTCCTCCAGGCGTTCAGCACGTTAGGTGACTTCCCCGTTCGCCTCATGATCGTCGGCCGCGGCGACCTGCGTCCGCGGTACCAGCGAAACGCGGTGGAACTGGGCATTGGCGACCGGGTGTTCTTTGACGACAGTGTCGACGACGAGCAACTGCCGGCTCATCACCGCTTGGCGGATGTGCTCGTCCTGCCGTCCACCACGCGCGGCGAGGCGTTCGGCGTCGTGCTGCTGGAGGCGCTGGCCGGCGGCGTGCCGGTGATCGCCAGCGACCTCCCCGGCGTGCGCAGCGTCGTGACCAAGACCGGCGGCGGACTTCTCGTGCCGCCTAACGACCCTGGCGCCCTGGTCACGGCCCTGCGCGCCCTACTGGCCGATGACGCTGCCCGTCAGGCGATGGGGCGCCGGGGGCGCGACGCCGTGGAACGCCTGTATGCCTGGCCGAAGGTCATAGATGAATTGGAAGCGCAGTATCGTCGGGCGCTGGAGTAGGGGTGAGCGCGAGGCCGCAACGGCGGTCGCGGCCTCGCCTCTTCCCTACTGCACAGGCAGCCTCGTCGTCGCATTGATGGCGTCGGCGTACTGCTTCATGTAACTCGTCGTTGGTTCCTGCGTGCCTGACCATATGGCCTTCTCGTACTGCGCCATGATGGCGTTGATCTCGCTGATGCGGAAGTTCGCCGGATAGGTATAGCTCTCGTTCACGCTGGCATTGTCGCAGTTGATCTGCATAGCCTGCTTGGGGAAACGCGCATCGTTGAGTAGCTCCGGGGAGCAGTAGACGTCCGGCCGGAAACCAGGAGTCAGCGAGCCGGTGCTCTGCAAGGCGGCAGCAATGCCACTATCCTTATTGGTGAACCACTGGAGCAGTTGGAAAGCCGGGTCCGGCGATTTCGTGGCCTTGCTGATTTGCAAGGTGTCGGTGGAGAGGAAGCCGCCGCGCCGGCCAGTGGGCCCCTTCGGCATCACCTGCATACCCCATGCAAACTGCTTGTTCGTGTTCTGCGCGTACGTAGCGCGCTCGCCGGCCAGACGCTCGATAGATATCGCCAGTTTGCTCTGGCCGAACAATTTCTCCGGCGTGACGCTGGTCGGCGCCATGATCTTGTCCTTGAACATCAGGTTCCAGGACCATTCCATCGAGGCGACACAGGCATCGGAATCGAGTGTGCAGGTTGTGCCGGGGCCGCTCGCCGGGTTCCAGTACTCGCCGTTCCAGCGGCGCACGTGACCGCAGGTGCCTTCGTAGCCGAACGTGGATGGACCGAGACCCCAGACGTCAACATTCGCGCCGTTTTTCGTCGTCAACTGCTTACCGGCGTTGACCAGATCATCAAGCGACCAGTCCGCTGTCGGGGGGGCAATGCCGTGCTTCTTGAGCAGGTCGGCGTTGTAGTACATGAAGAGCCAGGCAACCTGGCCGCGCACCGGCAGGCCGTAGAGCTTGCCGCCTAGCTTGAGGGCGGCGATGCCCTGTGGAAACCACTGGCTGAGATCGACCTTGTTCTTGGCGATCATGTCATCGATTTGCAGCGCCGTGCCCCCGGTGGCGAAGTTCTGATAGGCCATGTTGGAGGTGTGGGCGTAATAGACATCCGGCGGCTGGCCGGCGGCAATGCGTGTCTTCAACGGCGTGTAATAGTCACCGGTCAGTGCTTCGAAGTCGGCGTGGGTGCTGGGGTTGGCCTGGTTGAACTGGTCGGCGCGCTTGGTGAAGGCTTCCTGTTCCGACGTGCGCATGTAGGCAACGAGGTTGGTCTTTCCTGCTACCGGCGTGTGCGCAACCGGGGCAGCGGCGACGGCGCTGCTGCTCGCTGCCGTCGTCGTCGCCTTGGCAGCCGTCGTGGCGGCACTCGTGCTTGGCGCAGC
>DHIZ01000401.1:15500-32976 GCA_002404055.1 Chloroflexi bacterium UBA4733 | reverse complement strand
GGCACTCGTGCTTGGCGCAGCCGCGGTCGTGGCGGCAAGCGCGGCGGCCGATGTTGCCGCTGTGCCGGAAGTGGTCGCCGATCCGCTGGCGCCACAGGCAGCGAGCACTGAGATTGCGCCTGTAGCTAGGGCCGCTCTGGCGAGGAAGCGAAGGGCAGCGCGCCGAGACTGTTGACTGGTCACCATGTACCTCCATTGTCGAACGACCACCCTCGCCAAAGACATCCACGTCCACAAAACCGGGGAGTATGGAAGGCGAAAGCGGAATCAAGCGATACTATCAGGTTGCCCGTCGGTCGGCAACTGCCCATCCCCCAAACGGCTCATGTGCCTGGATGGTGCGGAACGACTGGAGCCATTACAATGGTGGGGCAGAATTGTGGAAGAGGCGGATTAGATGCTGATACGAACGAATGGGCTGCGGCTGGTGGGAGACGATGTCGGTCAGGGCCGTCCTGTGCTGTTCGTACACGCCTTTCCGCTGAACCGGCGCATGTGGGCGCCGCAAGTCGAGGCACTTGCCGGTGATTATCGCTGTCTGAGCGTCGACCTTCGAGGCTTCGGGGAGTCGGACACGGTCGGCGAACCGTATGGACTCGACGAGATGGCGTCGGATCTCGTTGGCGTCCTGGATGCGCTGCATCTCGAAAAGGTGACGATGGTCGGCCTTTCCATGGGCGGCTACATCGCCTTCGCTTTCTGGCGCCGCTATGCCGACCGGCTGCGGGCGCTGGTGCTGGCCGACACGCGCGCCGGAGCCGGCACGGAGGCCACGCGAGCCGGCCACGAAGCGCTAGCCCAACAGGCCGAGGCCGAGGGGATGGCGCCGGTGGTGACGGCGCAACTGCCGCGCCTGCTCTCGCCAGCAGCCTCCCCCGAGTTGCGGCAGTGGGTTAGCGACATGATGGAGGAGTCGTCACCGCCAGGTGTGGCCGCGGCGCTACGGGCAATGGCGGCACGACCAGATCGGAGCGCCATGCTGCCGGAGATTGCATGCCCTACGCTGGTGATCGTCGGCGCCGACGATATCGTCACGCCGGCAGCGGAGATGGCGGCCATGGCCCAGCAGATGCCGCAGGCCACGTATCGTCTGCTCGCCGGCGCCGGCCATCTCGCCAACCTGGAAGCGCCGGACGCCTTCAACGCCGCGCTCCGCAGCTTTCTGGCCGGGTTGGCCTGAGCATTGCCGACCCAAATTGCGCCGATCAAACCGGCTGGTTGTCCCACAAGCGCGGCTGGGTTGACGACTTCCTACCATGGATGCTACCGTTGGATAGGTGCGCGCAACCGGCATCACTGTCGACTGCCGCTCGCCAGTGTCGCAATCAGCACCTGCCGGTGCCGCCCAGGGAGGAATAGGTGTCCCGCATCATCTCCTTCGTCTCTTCTCGTGGCGCCCTCATGGTGGCCGCGTCCTTGCTTCTCGCCGGTTGTGCCAACCCGATCGTGGCCAGCGTCGAGCCAACGCCGACGGCTGTCCCGACGCCTTTGCCACCACGACAGCCGGCCTTCGCCGTGACGCGCGGCTCGATCACCGACGTGATCCAGGCGACTGGTCGCGTCGTCGCCGTGCAACAGCAAGATCTGTACTTCCGCATACCGGGCAACCTCGACAACATCTACGTCAACGTGCAGGACAAAGTGACGAAGGGTCAGGTACTGGCCGCGCTGGACACGTCGACGCTGAAGAAGCAAATTGCCCGCGATCAGGCCGGTATCGAGGCAGCCAAACTTGCCTTACAAAAGGCTCAGGCGACGATGGCCAATGCGAACCTCGGTACCGACCAGGATATTCAATCGGCCGACGCCGCGGTATTGAGCGCGCAGGCTGCCAATGACAGCGCCAACGCCAGGTTGCAGGCCTTGACCAACCCGACAGCGAGCGACGTCGCCAAGGCCCGGGCGTCCGTCAGTACGGCGCAGGCCGGGCTGGCAACGGCACAACTTAAATTGCAGGCACTGGAAGCGGGCGCCACGCCGGCCGACCAGCAGAAAGCGGCGGCGGCGGTAGCTGCCGCTCAGGCTTCCGTCACCGTCGCCAAAGAAAAGCTCGCGGAGGTGCAGGGAGGCCCGACGCCAACGGACATTGCCCTGGCCAAGGCCAAACTGCAATCGGCCCAGGATGGTTTCAATGCCGCGAAAGCCACCTACCTGGCCTTCCAGAATGGCCCGACGCTGGCCGATCAGCAAAAGGCCCAACTGGCCGTGACGCAGGCGAAGAACGGCCTGTACGCCGCCCAGGTGAGCCGGGATGCCGCCTGTGCCAAAGCGCCGGCGGTTGGCCAGGCTGAATGCAACTCTGCCAACGCCGCCGTCAACAGCGCGCAGAGCAGCCTGGATGCCGCCCAGCAGACGCTGAACCGGCTCGGCGCCGTGTCGGCAACCGACAAGATGAAGGCCGATGCCGCCTACCAGCAGGCGCAGGCCGACCTGACCGCAGCGCAGGCCTCATACACAGCCGCCACGCAGGCCGCGCAACCGACCGATCTGGCCCAGGCCCAGGATGCCGTCGCCCAGGCAGAAGCCGGCCTGCAGCAAACGCAAGCCGCGCAGGCCGGTCTCGCACCGACAGCCAACTCGATTGCCCAGGCGAAGCAGGATGTCGCCAGCGCCCAGGCCGGCGTCGATTCGGCGGCGGCGGCGCTGCAGGCGGTGCTCACTGTATCCCCGGAGTCTGTCCGGCAGCAGGCCGACGCCGTGACGCAGGCGGCGGCCGCCGTGTCCCAGGCACAAAACAACGCCGCCAAAATACGCGCCTTAGCCGGCGCAGGCAATACCAACACCATCGACCTCGCCATCTACCAGAAGAAGATCGATCAAGCCCAGTTGCAACTGGATGAAGACAACGATCAGTTGTCGCAGATGCAGGTTGTGGCGCCGTTCGACGGCATCGTGATCGCCACCAACGGACAGGCGGGCGACCGCGTCAATGCCTACACCGGGACAGTGACCGTAGCCGACCCTGCACAGTTGCAAATCGCCGTTAGCGTGCCCCAGAGCGACCTGACGAAGGTCGTGGTCGGCCAGCAGGCTACCATGCTCCTCGATGTGTTCCCCGGCAAAACGGTGACGGGGACGGTGAGCCAGTTGCCGGCGGTGACATCCGGTGCAACGAGCACGGATACCAGCGGCTCCGGGGCCAGCACGGCCCCCTCGGCGCCACAGGGAACTGTCGTTGATACCTCACCAAAGATCACCCCGGCTTGGCCCGGTGCCGGCGCGCAACTCGGGCAGTTGGCGCGCGTGACCATCATCGTCCAGAAGAAAAACAATGTGCTGATCATCCCGACCAACACCGTCAACAAAATCAATAACCGCACGTTTGTCATGCTGGACGACAACGGCCGGCAGAAGCCTGTCGACATCCAAATCGGCATCCAGACGGACACACAAACGGAAGTGGTATCCGGCCTCACCATCGGCCAGAAGGTGTTTACGCGCGGTCTGTAGCAAAGTCGAGACAGCAAGGACAAACGTAGCGGCTCGGATTGGATGGCGTAAAATGGTTGAGGCCAGTCCACACCGGCAGGTGCTGCAGGAGCCGCTGTAACAGGAGGTAGCATTGGGAATTCGTGACGCGGCGCCGGCCCTGCGTCCGGGCGGTATGGTGCAGACGGGTGCGCGGGTTGCTGGTCGTGGCGTTGGACTGCTCCTGGGGGGCCTGGGCGGCAACGCCTTCGCGATCCTGCAAATGGTCTACCGGCGAGCGCGGTCGAACGCCCGCCTGCTGGCGGCCACGACCCTCGGCCTGGTCATCACCGTCACCCTTGTCTGCGCCGTGCCCCTCTATTCCGATGGCGTATCGGAAAAGCTGCTCCACGCGCAACTGCTCACCCAAACGGAGAAGGCCCAGCCCCCGGCCAGTCTGCTCTTCCACTGGACCTACGATCCAGGACCGGCAGGGAAGCAGGCCGCCACCACGGGAACGGTGGACCCTACCGCCGTCAACCCCATCCTGTCTCCAACACAATATGATCGCGTCAATAACTATCTGGTCAACAACGCCGCCAGCGCGACCAGCCTGCCCCAGCAGCAGATGGTGCGCTACGGCGCCACGGACAAGCTGCCGGTGTACAGCCTGGGCGACAAGACGGTGGCAACCGGCAATACCTTCAAGGACTACCTGTCCATCGGCTTCCTGACCGACTTGCAGCAGCACATCGTCATCACCCAGGGCCAGTATCCGAACGCCGTCTTCGATGCGCAGCACAACGTGGAAGCGCTCGCCACCCAGGCCGGGGCCGAAAAACTCCTCATCAACGTGGGCGATGTCGTCACCTTCGCCAATCAGGACGCATATAACGCCACCCCCATCACCGTACGGATTGTCGGCACCTGGAAGCCCAAGGACGCCAACGAGGGCTACTGGTTCTACCGGCCGGACACCTTCGATGACTACCTCCTGCTGCCCCAGACCAGCTACTTCAACGGCGTGCTGAAAGTCAACCCGAAGGCGCCGTATGAGTACTACTGGTTCTTTATCTTCAACCAGGCCGACATCCACTCCACCAACGCCCAGACGGTGATCGACGGCTCATCGCAACTAACCGCTACGGCGTCATCGCTGCTGCCGGGTGTGACGCTAGACATCTCGCCGGTAAAGGTGTTGCAGCAGTTCGTGCAGGATTCCTACTTCTTGAAGATACTGCTGTTCTCGCTATCGGCTCCGACGCTGGCGATCGTCCTGTATTACATCCTGCTGGCATCCAGCATGCTGGTGGACAAACAGCGCAACGAGATCGCCGTCCTCAAGAGTCGCGGCGCCAGCAACGCCCAGATCCTGGGCATTTACGTGGTGGAAGGTGGCTTTATCAGCCTGATCGCCCTGGTGGTCGGGCCGCTGCTGGCAGCACTGGTCGCCCAGTTCATCGGTTTCACCTATACTTTCCTCTTCTTCGTCAACCGCGGCCTCCTGCCGGTACGCATCTCGTCCGACACCTATCGCTACGCCTTCGCCGCCATCATCCTTTCTCTGCTGGCCATCCTCCTACCTGCTGCCGGCGCCGCCCGGCACACCATCATTAGCTACAAGGCGGAAGTGTCCCGCGGCACGCGCAAGCCTTTCTGGCAGCGCTACTTCCTGGACCTCGGCATATTGATCATCGCCATCTACGGCTACAAGCTCTTGCAGGGCCAGGGCTCGCTCCTTGCCATCGACCAGAACGGCAACGCCGTCCAGAACCCCTTGCTGCTGCTGGTGCCGGCCTTCTTCATGTTCGCCATCGGCCTGGTCGCTATGCGCGTCTTCCCCTGGGTCACCGAACTGATGGCGATGATCGGCAACCGCCTGTTCCCCCTCTCCATCCTCCTGGGCCTGCGCCACATCAGCCGCACGCCCAGCCAGTACACGCGACTCGTCCTGCTCGTGACGCTCACCATGTCGCTGGGCGTCTTCAGCGCCTCAATGGCGGAGACGCTGGACCAGAACATCACCGACCACGTCATGTACTCCAACGGCTCCGACATCAGTTTCGTGGAACGTGGTGATTACGACCAGGACCATCAAATCTGGACGATGGAGCCTGTGCAGCGCTATCAAGGAATGAAAGACGTCGTGGGGGCCACTCGTATGCTTAAGGACTCCAAGGCCTCCGTCGTCACCAGTGCCGGTCGTTCCGGCGGGCAGGTGACGATGGTGGCGATTGACGCCAACAGCTACCCGAACTATGGCTGGTACCGGCCCGACCTCAACACCCCTGCCACGAAAAACGACATCATGTCGGCGCTGCGCGGCGAGGACGACGCAGTGCTGGCCAGTAACTCCTACCTGTCCAAGAACCGGCTGCACATCGGTGACACCATCCTGCTCCACACCGGCGACAGCAGCAACGTGCAGACGGTGCCCCTGGTGCTGCGCGGCAGCGTGAATGCCTTCCCGACCGTCTACCCGCAGGATGGCGACTTTTTCCTGGTGAACCTTGACTATGTGCTCGGTATCACCGGGCAACAACCCTGGACGGTCCTGCTCCGCCTGACGCCGAACGCCTCGCCCGGTGCGGTACGCAACGAGCTGGCCAACCTGCCGGAGAACCCGATCTATCAAACGAGCGATGCCGTGTCGGCCATCTTCAGCGAACGCAGTCTGCCACAGTCAACCGGCCTCTTCGGCAGCCTCACCGTTGGCTTCCTGGTGGCAACCTTGCTCACCGTCATGGGGTTCTTGCTCTACTCCTTCCTGAGCTACCAGCGCCGCCTGCAACAACTGGGCATCATGCGCGCCATCGGTCTTTCCGTCTGGGGCCTGGTCTCGATGCTGGGCTTCGAGCAACTTTTCCTGCTCGTCCTGGGCGTCGCGCTGGGCACCACCATAGGCCGTTACGCCAGCTCGCTCTTCATTCCCTTCATGCATATCGACCTCGATGCCCACGCCAACGTGCCGCCCTTCCTCGTCCACACGCCGTGGGACCAGATCTTTAAGCTCTACCTGGTGCTGGGCATTATGCTGGCAATGGCCTTGCCGGTTATGGTGACTATGCTGCTGCGCATGAAGATCCACGAAGCCACGAAGCTGGGGGAGGAGTCAGGCTAATGGAATTCCATGTGCCCGCCGCCGAACCGCTCGTTGCCTGCGAGAACCTTGTCAAGATCTTCAAAGTCCAGGACCTGGAGGCGCTGGCCTTGCAGGGGCTGGACCTCACCGTGCAGCGCGGCGAACTGATGGCCATCATCGGCAACTCCGGCTCCGGCAAGACGACATTGCTCAACGTGCTGGGCGGCCTGGATCGCCCCTCCGCCGGCACGGCCGTGGTCGCCGGGTACAACCTGCTCAAGATGCCGGAACGGACGCTGGTCAAGTACAAGCGAGAAGTGGTCGGCTTCGTCTGGCAACAGACCTCGCGCAACCTCATCCCTTACTTGACCGCCTTACAGAACGTGGAAGTGCCGATGGTCATCAACGGCACGACACCAAGGAAACGCCGAGCCTGGGCCACCGAGCTGCTGGACGCTGTCGGTTTGAGCGACCGGATGCACCACCAGCCAATCCACATGTCCGGTGGTGAGCAGCAGCGCGTGGCTATCGCGGTAGCACTGGCCAACAACCCGCCGCTCTTGCTGGCCGACGAGCCGACCGGCTCCGTTGACACGGCCACCTCCAACATGATCTTCGAGATCTTCCGCCGCCTCGTGCAGAACTACCACACGACCGTCATCATCGTGACCCACGACCGCACGGTAACCTCGCGCGTTGATCGCGTCGTGTCCATCCGCGATGGCAAGACCAGCACAGAGAGCCTGCGCCGCGCCGACATCAATCTGGACGACCCGCTGGACTTCGGCCAGACGCACGAGGAATTTGTGGTACTGGATAATGCCGGTCGCCTGCAACTGCCGCGCGACCTGATGGAGAAGCTGGAAATCGGCAAGAAAGTACGCCTGGAAATGGTCGACGGCCACATCGAGATTCGCCCCGCCGACGAGGCGTCGCCGGCGAAGGACAAAAATCGGACATGAGCATGCTGCCTTTCACCCGCCGCCGCCCCACTGCGGCCGTCCTGACGCCGGTCGTCCCCGACATTCTGCAGCCCCGTTCGGCCCCCCAGACATCCGGCCCGATCATCGACTGTCGGGACATCGTGCGCACCTTCCGCCTGCACGGCAATGCGGTCCACGCCCTCAAAGGCGTGTCGCTGGAGGTGCAACCGGGCACGATGGTGGCCCTGCGCGGCCGTTCCGGCTCCGGCAAGACCACGCTGCTCAACATCATAGGCGGACTGGACCGCCCCACTACCGGCTCCGTGCGCGTCGAGGGGCGGGAGATCGGGCACTACTCCGATGGGGCTATGACCGACCTGCGCCGCCGCAAGATGGCCTTCGTCTTCCAATCCTACGCCCTGCTGCCTGTGCTCTCGGCGCTGGAAAACGTCGAACTGGCCATGCGCATCGCCCGCATGCCACGCAAAGGCCGCGAGCAGCGCGCCCGCGAACTGCTCGACCTGGTGGGCCTCGGCTCGCGCGTCAAGCACCGCCCCTACGAGCTCTCCGGCGGCCAGCAGCAGCGTGTTGCTATCGCCCGCGCCCTCGCCAACGATCCGCGCATCATCCTGGCCGACGAGCCGACCGGCGAGCTCGATAGCGTTACCGGCCTCCAGGTGCTGAAGCTCTTCCGCAAGATTGTCATCGACCACGGCGTCACCGTCGTCATCGCCACCCACGACCCCACCATCAACGAGATTGCCCACGTGACGTACCAGATTCAGGACGGCCGGCTGGAGCTGATGTAGGCGGCGGCGCC
This sequence comes from Chloroflexi bacterium UBA4733, assembly GCA_002404055.1. The sequence goes on along the minus strand of DHIZ01000401.1, from coordinate 24,743 downwards.
AACCGCCAGGCGCATGTGCCGCTGCTGGTCCTGTCGCCATCTCCATCGCCTTATGCTATTGTCTCATGCACAAGAAGTCAGAGGAGCTGAGGCATGGCTGAGTTGGGGACGGTGGCGGTTGGCCAGTCGGGCGGGCCGACGGCGGTGATCAATGCGAGCCTGGCGGGCGTGATCGAGGCGGCGCGGGAGGCCGGGAGCACGGTGCTCGGTTTGCGCTACGGTATCCAGGGGGCCTTGCACGACGATGTGATCGACCTGACTCGCGTCGATACCACCGCCCTCGCGCAGACCGTGTCCGCCGGCCTGGGCAGCGTGCGCTACAAATTGCAGCCCGACGACTATGACAGTATCATCACCGCCTTCGACCGCCATCAGGTGCGCACCTTCGTCTATATCGGCGGCAACGACAGCATGGACACCGCCAACCAGCTCGCCACACTAGCCCGGCAGCGGGGTCTGCCGCTCCAGGTGATGGGCGTGCCCAAGACCATCGACAACGACCTACCGTTTACCGACCACTGCCCCGGCTACCCCAGTGCGGCGCGTTACGTGGCGGCGTTGGTGCGGGATGTCGGCCTCGATTGTCGGGCGATGCGGCGCATCTATGTCCTGGAGATCATGGGGCGGCATGCCGGCTGGCTGGCCGCCGCCAGTTGCCTCGCCCGCGACCGCGCCGACGCCGCTCCGCACCTGATCCTGCTGCCGGAGCACACCTGGGACGAGGCGCGCTTCCTGGCGGCGGTAGAGCACGCCTATCGCAGTTACGGCCACTGCGTTGTAGCCGTCGCGGAGGGCTTCCAGTTGCCCGAGGGCGGCGCCAACCTGGGCATCATCGACGCCTTCGGGCACGTGCGTCTGGGAGGCATCGGCAAGCAACTGGCGGAACTGACCAAGCAGCGCTTGGAGTTGCCACCCGAGCCGATCACCGACATCCTGGGCTACATCCAGCGGGCGTCCTCGCTCGGTCGTTCGACCGTCGATGCTGAAGAAGCCCGCATGGTGGGCCGGCACGCGATCCAGGCGGTGCTGCGCGGCGAATCGGGCCAGATGGTGACCATCCAGCGCACGGCCGACGCCCCCTACGCTGCCAGGTATGGTCTGGTCCCACTGACTGATGCCGCCAACCAGACCCGGACCCTGGATGCGCAGTACCTGTTGCCCGACCAGTATGACGTACCGGACAACTTCCTCACTTACCTTGAGCCGTTGGTCGGACCGTTGCCGGCTCCGTACCGGCTGTACTGAGCACCGCAGGCAGCGGCGGCGCTATGGTAGGATTCGCGCTGTCGTGCTAACTCCGCCATTACACCCTGACGCCCCGGCCGCGATGATGACACGTCCAGCGCTGCTGCGGTGGCAGGAAGCGGAACGCCGGCTTCCGGCGATCCTCGTCGCCCTGGCGGCGCTGCTGCGCCTGTGGCGGCTCAACCTGGCTGAGTATCGCGGCGACGACGACGATATGGTCACGGCGGCCACGCAGGCGCTGCAACACGGCTGGCTGCAGGCGCACGGCTTGATCTCGTCCATCCCGATCGACAACGGACCGGTGGCCATGTGGCTGCTCATGCTGCCGCTGGCCATTACCTCCAGTCTGGTCGTGGCGCAAGTGTGGGTAGCGTTGCTGAACATCGGCGCCGTCGCGCTCTGCTACCAGGTCGTGCGCACCACCTGGAACCGGCAACTGGCACTCGTCGTCACTGCGCTATTTGCGGTGAGCCCCTGGGCAGTCATGTACTCCCGCCGGCTCTGGATCACCGCCTTCGATGCGCCGCTGGCGTTGCTGGCCTTCTGGCTGCTCCTGCGCTGGCTACGGCTCGGGGGCAATGTCTCAGCGGGCAGTACGGCAAGCGAAGCGCCTCGACCGTTGGCAACGGGGCCGGCGGCGACCGGCAAGCTCATCGCCTTCCCGACGGACCGTATGGCCCCCTCCTGGCGGCGGACGGGGCAACGCTACCTGCCGGCGCTGCTCTGCGGACTGGCCTTCTCTGCCTTCTTCCAGTCCCACATCGTGCCGATCGGCGAGATGGTGACGTTACTCCTTGTGTTCCTCCTCTTCTTTCGCTCGCTCGGCATCCGCCGCATCCTGCTTTGCCTGTCCACGCTGGCGATCACGCTGGCGCCCTACGTCCTGACCACCGTGCTACCGGCGCTAGGCAAGAGCGTCGCTGGGCAGCAAGCCCGCCACCCCGGCGTGGACCTGCAAAGCTGGTACGACTTCGGCAACCTCGTGACGGGACGCGGCTATCAGTCGATCGCCCCGCAAGGGTCCCGCCTGCTTGATGCGACCAGCCTGCCCTTCACTGCTCTCGACTGGCTGGCGGTCGCTTTCCTGGTCGTGGGCTGCGTAGCAACGCTGATCGGCGTGGCACGCGCTATAGCGGCCCGAGATCGTTTCGCCGCCGGGCGGGGTGTCATCGTGCTGCTGTGGTCACTGATCCCGCCACTCGGGCTGATGGTCCATCTGGTGGAGGTTCACCCATATTACTTCGTCGTGAGTATGCCGGCGATCTACGTCTTGGAGGGCTGCGGCATCTGCACGGTTGCAGCGCTGGTGAACGATACCCTTCCCCGCCTGCAAGCGCGTCTCCTGGCGAGCGGCGCGACGGGGGTACTCCTGGTGGCCCAACTCGCCCTGGCCGTGCCGTTCTTCGCCGTCATTCCGGAGTTCTGGTCGGGCGCCGATTACGGCCTGCCGCAGCAAGACACGGTGGACCTGGCGGCCACGGCCGTCGCGCTGGCGAACGGCACGCTGGCCGTCGTCGGCGGCTACGACCACGACATCGACTACACTCTCTACTCCACGCTGCAACGCGAGTATCCCGGCGCCCGCTACGCCGACGACCGGGGCATCCTGGAGTACGCTACCAGCGGCCCGGCGTTGCTCTACCTGACGACCGACGACCGCTCCTGGGAGGCCAGCACGCTGCTGCAGCAGTTCGCCGCCAACGAGGTAACAACCGCTCAACTGCCCGGCGAAGGCAGAACATACCGCTTCTTCCAACCCCCGCTGAGCGCGCTGGAAGCGTGGGTGCAACGGGTAGCCCCTGCCTTCCCGGCCCCCGAGCAGTTCGGCACGGCGGCGCAACTCACCGGCGGCGCCGTTCAGCCTGCCGCTCCCGGCGCCAGCGCCGCGGTGCTGCTGAACTGGCGCCTGTTGCAGGAACCGGCGCAGCCGCTTTTGATGCGCCTGGAACTGACCGGCAGCGACGGCTACGTCTGGACCTCAACGGACGCGGTCAGCTACCCGGCCGGCTACTGGCACACGGGCGATGCCGCCCGTCTGGCCTTCCTCGACCGCATCGAACTCCCCCTGCCGGCCTACCTGCCGCCCGGCAGCTACGACGTGTACGTTCGCCTGCTCGGCATCGCCGACGGCAAACAATTCGGCGCTCCGGCCACGGCGGGGAGCCTGACCGTAAGCCCGGCAGCCGCGCGAACCGCCAGCGCTGCTCAGGGACCGCTACCCTCGCTGCCGCACGCCACCAACATCGCCATCACGTCGGGGCTTACTCTGGTGGGTTGGAACCTGGATCGCCCCCAGGTGCAGCAGAACGATGTGCTCGGCGCCGTCCTCTTCTGGCACGTTACCGGGCTGACCGACCAGGCGCCGCCCCTCCGCTTGCGCGCCCCCAACGGCGCGACGGTCGCGACCACCGACTCCTCGGAGCTGGCGGCTGTGCTGCCCGTCGCGCAGTGGCCGCCCGGCGCCTTGCTGGCCGACCGCCATCTGCTGCGCATCGACGGCCGCGCCACAGCCGGCGCAGCGACCCTGACCCTCACCACGGCGACGGGCCAGGCAATCGCCCTCGGTCCGGTCACTGTCGTCGCGCTGCCGCGCCTGACCGCGCTACCGGCGATGCCCTATGCCGCCAACGTCAACTTCGGCAACGTCATCCGGCTCGCCGGTTACGCCGTCGATCCGCTCCCGGCACGCCCCGCCACCGCGTTGCGGGTGACGCTGTACTGGCAGGCGACCGGGCTCCCAAATACTGACGAGACGGTGTTCGTCCACCTGGTTGACGCGACCGGCAAGCTGGCAGCCCAGGCCGACGCGCCGCCTGGTGGAACATCCGCGCCGACGAGCACATGGGAGCCGGGCCAGGTGGTCACCGACACGCATACCCTGACTCTGCCTGCCGGCGTCGTTGCCGGCGCCTACCACCTGCAAGTCGGGCTGTACACCCTGCAGTCCGGCGCACGCCTTACCGCCGCCGGTCCCGGCCTCAAAGGCGGCGCCGATTACGCTACTCTGGCGCAAGATGTGCTGGTAGGGCCGTGAAAAGGGAGGGGCGACTGCGGGCCCAGAAGGCCAATACGGCTTAGATTGGCTTTCGGGGGCGGCGACTGCGGTCTGCCGCCAAGCGACGCGGGCGACTGCGGTCGCTTTGCACCGCAGCGTTCGATGATGCTGGCGACCGCAGTCGCCCCGGTTACTTGGCCGCAGACCGCAGTCGCCGCCCTGATCATCAGCGTCCCGACATGCGGCGCCCTGCCTGAACCGTAGTGCCCGTAGGCGCCCTATGTGAAAGGAAGCACATGCCAAGCATACGCCCGCAAACGCCCGTCATCCAACGGCTCGCCACGAACCCGGTCATTCGCCCGGAGGATGTGCAGCCCTCGCGGCCCGGCATGGAGGTGCTCTGCGCTTTCAACGCCGGCGCCATCCGGGTCGACGACGAGATCGTCCTCATGCTGCGGGTGGCCGAGCGACCCCTGGCCGGGACCATGCCCCCCGATGCGATGGTGCTGGACCTGCAAGCGCCTGTGCCGACGACAGCGCCTGCCTCAGCCGCCGATTCTCCGGCCGGCTTTGTGGCCTTCTCCCAGCTCGACCTGACCACCACGCCGCCGGGCATCGTCACCCGCTACCTGCGGTGCGACCTGCCCGGCCTCGATCTCAGTGACCCGCGCAGTATCCGCTACTCCGGCCAGACCTTTCTCACCTCCATCTCGCATCTGCGCCTGGCGCGCAGCCAGGATGGCGTCACCTTCACCGTGGATGCACAACCGGCACTCGCCCCGGCCAACCTGCACGAAGAGTTCGGCTGCGAAGACCCGCGCCTCACACGCATCGGCGACACCTTCTACGTCGCCTACACGGCGGTCTCGCGCTACGGCATCGGCACGGCCCTGGCGAGGTCGCCCGACTTGCTGCACTTTGAGCGCCTGGGGGTCGCCTTCTACCCGGAGAATCGCGACGTCGCTCTCTTCCCGGAACAGATCAATGGGCAGTACGTCGCCCTGCACCGGCCCCAGCCGCGCCACATCGGGCCGCCAACCATGTGGCTGGCCTTCTCACCCGACCTACGGCACTGGGGCGATCACCGCTTCTTGCTGGCGCCCCGCCCCGGCATGTGGGATTCCAAGCGTATCGGCGGCGGCGCTGTGCCGTTCCGCGTACACGAAGGCTGGCTGGAGCTCTATCATGGTGTCGACGAGGCCGACCGCTACTGCCTGGGAGCCGTGCTGCTCGACGCGGACCAGCCGGACAGGGTTCTTGCCCGTTCGCCGCAGCCCTTCCTGGAGCCGGAGGCGCCCTTCGAGCGGGAAGGACTGCTGGGCAACGTCGTCTTCACCTGCGGCGCGGTGCCGCTAGACGACGGACGTGTGCGCGTCTACTACGGCGCGGCCGATAGCGTGACGGGCGCAGCCGACCTCGACGTCAGGGCCTTGCTGGCGACCCTGGAGTAGACGCGAGAGCAGCCAGTAGTGCCGTAATCTCACCGTGCAGCAGGCCGTTGGTTGCCAGGCTACTCGCCAGTAGTTCCGGCGAGGCGCCATCAAGGTCCGTGAAGCGGCCGCCGGCTTCCGTCACGATGACGCGCAGGGCGGCGATATCCCACGGAGCGATACTGGCCTCCAGCATGGCGTCGACCTTCCCACGGGCCAGCAGGTGGTAGCCATAGAAGTCGCCATGCCCACGTATGCTCGTGACCCGGCGGCCAAGCTCCACCAGCGCCGCCGCCCTGCCCTGCTTGTCGAACACATCCAGCCCGCCGTGGCTGACAAACGCCTCTTCCAGCCGGTCAATCCGGGAAACGCGGATCGTTGACCCGTTGCAGGCAGCCCCCCGGCCCCGCTCCGCCGCCAGCAACTCGTCAAGCACCGGCGCGTAGGAGACGCCGAGCACCGGCACGCCATCGTGATGCAACGCCAACTGGACGGCGAAGAACGGCAAACCCCGAATGAAGTTCTTGGTGCCGTCAATCGGGTCGATGATCCAGACATTCCCAGCAGCCGCCTGCCCGCCCATCTCCTCACCCAGGTAGCGATGGTCGGGATACTGGGCAGCGATCATCTGCCGAATCAGCGCTTCGGCCTCGCGGTCGGCCTGCGTCACCGGCGTGCGGTCCGGCTTGGTATCAACCTGCAAGTCCGAATCGAAATAGCGCATCGCCAAGGCCCCGGCCGCCCGCGCCGCCTCTATTGCCAGTGCCAGCATTGACATATGTGCTCCCTGGGAGGAGGCCCCTACGCCCGCGCCGGCACCTTTTCTACCTGGAGCGTGGTTTCCAGGTAGGCCAGGTTTCGGATGTCGACATAAACTTCGCTGCCGCTGGGCGTGCGCAGCACCGCCACAAAATCACCCAGGAACGGGTCATCAATGCGCCGGACCAACCGGCCGATTGGCCGACCACCGTCGCCCTGGAATTTGCGGACGGGCACGCGATCATTGATCAGTCGATCGATGATGCCGCGCGACTCCAAACGCTCGCCATCCGAGGGCTGGTTGCCGCCCAGGACTCCTTCAAAGACTTTTCGCATCGCCGACCACGCTCCTTCTAAGACCATCCCAGCATCTTTGATGGGACGCAAACCCGAGTATGCAAGCATAGAGCCAGATCCGCAAACGCAGCAAGGAAACGGCGGTGCTCGCCACTACCAATCATGCCCGGCAATTGTGAATAACGCAACAGGTTGGGCAAACGTTACTGCCCCGCCTCCTCTTTGATGACGGTCAGGATAGACCGGAACTCGGGCGTTCCCGCCGCTCCGAGCAACTCGTAAATCACCATCTCCGTGTGCGATGCCACAGCGCCGGCCGCCAGGAGACGTTCCAGACCCAGCCGGCGCGCCTCTTCCGTGCGCGCGCCGACGGCATCAGCCAGCAGGTAGACCGCGAAGCCCCGGCTCAGGGCCTGCAACGCTGTCTGATAGACACAGATGTGCGCCTCGATGCCGCAGAGCAAGAGTGACCGCCGGCCAGTCTGCTCCACCGCCTGTGCAAACTCGGCGCAATCGAAGCAGCCGAAACTGGTCTTGCTGATCGGCCGACGTTCGCCGAACAGTTCCGCCAGTTCCGAGACGGTCGGGCCAAGGCCCTGCGGGTACTGCTCCGTGAAGAGCACCGGCTCGCCCAGTAGGTCAAACGCCCGGACGGCGCGCCGGCAAGCCCGCACGAATGCGGGCGCGCCGGCGATTGCGGGCGCCAGGCGCGCCTGCATGTCGATGACCACCAGCAGCGCGTCGCCGCGTCGGAGCAAGCGGGCGGCCGGGTGGAGAAGCTGGGTCATCATCGTCCCTCCCGGCGGTCAGCGCTGCAGCGGCACCCACTGCACCAGTTCGACGCGGTTGCCCTCCGGGTCGCGGAAGAAGACGTTGTCCACATGCAAGCCGAGGGCCGGATGGTCTGCATGGAGGATCGGCGATTCCAACACCGTGCCGGCCTGCGTCAGGCGCTCGGCGATCGCCTCAATGTTCAAGACCGACACGGCCAGGTGATCCATGGTCCCAACCGTGGGATCGGGCGCGCCGTCGGCCCGGATTAGCTGGACCGCCTGATACCAGACCTGGCGCGGTCCCTGGGCGTCGTCGACCTGCCGGATGTAGGGCAGGCCCATCACGTCCCCGTAATACGACATCATCTTCGCCACATCGCGCACCCGAATCGCTGTATGGTGTTGCTCCGCATTGATCACCGCTTTGAAGGTCGACTCCACCATTTACTCCCCATCACGTACATGCTCGCCCGTGGCGCCCGTCGTCGGACGCCGGCACCCCCCCTTGTACCGAACCTTTGGCGCCACGTCAAGCGCACACCGCAGTAGGGGCAGGCACGGGGGCTACGAGTACTCTAGCCGGCAGCCTTGCAAAACCCTACGGCGCGACCCCACGTCCAGCGTCAACCGCCGAACCACCTGACTCTGCTATGCTACCCATCGCTGCCGGCTGAGAACGGCGGTATGACCATGGAGAGCACGATATGAGTACCCGAACCTACCGCATCGGCATCGCCGGCCTCACGCACGGCCACGTCAGCGCGCACGTGCGCGAGTGGCAACGGCTGGAGAATGCCACATTTGTCGGCTATGCGGAGGCCGATCCCGAGTTGCGGGCCAAGTACGCCGAGCGCCTTGGCGGCGCTCCTGCCTACGACAGCGTGGAGCAATTGCTCGACGACGCCCATCCCGACGTGCTCAGCATCTGCAACGAGACGATCAACCACGTGACGGTGGTGGAGGCGGCCGCCGCGCGCGGCATCCACTGCATCATGGAAAAGCCGATGGCCATCTCCTTGCAGCAGGCGCAGCGCATGCTGATCGCCGCCACCAGGTACGGCATCCAGGTCATCGTGAACTGGCCGACGCACTGGGGCAACCGCAACGTCCTGGCGGCGCTGCGCTTGGTGCAGGACGGCGCGATTGGCCGCCTCTACGAGGTACGCCACCGCGGCGGTAGCACCAAGCCGACGGCGCGCGAAGCCGACGCCTTCTTCCGCTGGCTCTACCAGCCCGCCATCAACGGCGCCGGCGCCTACGCCGACTACTGCGGCTACGGCATCGACATGGCCCTGAACGGCCTGGGCATGCCTTCGTCCGTCTGGGCGATGACCGGTCGCTACGTGCGAGAAGACATCCTGGGCGACGACAACGCCCGCATGCTCCTGCAGTACCCCCGCGCGCTGGCGATGGTAGAGGCCACCTGGACGCAGGTTGGCCTGCCGCACGGCGCCACCGCCTTCTACGGCGATCGCGGGACTCTGGAACTGCGTCCGGAGGGCATCTGGCAGGCCACGCTTGCCAACGAGAAGGGCAGCATCCTGGAGCAATTGCCGCAGCTCGACTACGGCGCCAGCGCCATGGAACACATGCTGCGCCGGCTCGACCGCGACGAGCCGGTGGCCGAGCTGTTCGGCGTCCGCCGCGGCCGCGATTCCGCCGAAATCTTCGAAGCCGGCCTGCGATCAGCCGGCAGCGGCCAGATCGTGGCCTTGCCGCTGCCGGTACTGCCGTAGCACCGCCC
>DHIZ01000401.1:0-15377 GCA_002404055.1 Chloroflexi bacterium UBA4733 | reverse complement strand
GGGCGGTGCTACGGCAGTACCGGCTGGTACACTAGTGGGCCGTTGTTCGGGACATTTCCGTCGATGCTGCGCGTAACCTTGCCTAAGTCTGCTCGGAAGAAAGAGGACTGATCCAATGACCGGGGTACCAAAGAAACGAGTCTCCCATGCCAAACAGGGGAACCGGCGCAGTCACCATCGCCTGACGCTCCCAGCGCTTATGGATTGCCCCCAGTGCCGGCAGCGCAAGATGCAGCACCACGTCTGCCCGCACTGTGGCTTTTACCGGGGCCGGCAGGTGCTGAAGGTGACGGCAGCGTCCACGCGGAGCTGACGGCGAAAGGCGGTGGGTAGCCACCCGTGTTCAGTCGATTACTCATCGCCAACCGAGGCGAGATCGCCGTGCGGATTGTTCGCTGTTGCCATGAACTGGGCATCGAGACGATCTGTGTCTATTCGGAGGCCGATCGCGACAGCCTGGCGGTCCGCCTGGCCGATCACCCGATCTGCATCGGCCCGGCTCCCAGCGCTCGTAGCTACCTGCACATACCCAGCGTGATTCAGGCGGCCTTGCTGACCGGCGCCGAAGCCATTCATCCGGGGGCCGGCTTTCTGGCGGAGGATGCCAAGTTTGCCGAGATCTGCGAACAGTACGGCATCGTTTTCGTTGGCCCCCCGGCAGCCGTCCTCAAAGCAGTTGGTGACAAGACGCAGGCCAAGCGAGCGATGCAGGAGGCCGGCGTGCCGGTGATCCCCGGCAGCGAGGAACCGCTGCGCAGCGTGCCGGAGGCGGCACGCTCCGCAGCCCACATCGGCTATCCGGTGATGTTGAAGCCGGCGGGCGGCGGCGGCGGCAAAGGGATGCGCATCGCCCGCACGCCTGTCGAGTTGGAGCGCCTGTTCCCCCTCTCCCAGAGCGAAGCCGCCGCCTCGTTCAGCAACGACGGTATCTACCTGGAGCGTTACCTTGAGCGGATGCGCCACATTGAAGTGCAGGTCCTGGCCGATGGGCAGGGCCACGTGCTCGCTCTCGGCGATCGCAACTGCTCGGCGCAGCGCTTTCACCAGAAGCTAGTCGAGGAAGCACCCAGCCCCAACCTACCGAAAGAGGCACGGCAGGCAATCTGGGCCTCCGCCGTGCGCGGGGCGAAGGCGATCAACTACTCCGGCGCCGGCACCTTTGAGTTCCTGGTCGATGTGCAGAACGACCATTATTTTCTGGAGATCAACAAGCGCATCCAGGTGGAGCACCCGGTGACGGAAGCCATCACCGGCCTTGATCTGGTCAAAGAGCAGCTTCGTATTGCCGACGGTGAGGCGCTCCGGTTGACGCAAGATCAGGTGGAGTTCCGCGGCCACGCCATCGAGTGTCGCATCAATGCCGAAGACCCCGGCCAAAAATTCAAGGCGCAGACCGGGACCATCACCAGCTACCTGCCGCCCGGCGGTCCCGGCATTCGCGTCGATTCGCACCTCTTTACCGGCTACGTGGTGCCACCATTTTACGATTCGCTGGTAGCCAAGATCATCGCCTGGGGCGCCGACCGCTCCGAAGCCCTGGCGCGCCTTGTCCGGTCGTTAGACGAGTGTTGGATCGAGGGTGTCACCACCAACATGGCGTTCCAGCGCTGGCTGCTCGGCACTCCACAGTTCGTCGACGGCACTCTGACCACCGAATTTGTGAGCGAGGCGCTGCTTGAAGGTCTGCCGTTTGGCCACCCGGACGCCACCGCTGAGGAACGAGCGTCGTGATGGCAGCCCCCGTACGAGACCCCAACTTTGCCGTCGATCGCCACCGGGGGCGGGAGGCAGCGATGCAGGCGCTCTTTGAGTTAGATCAAACGGATCACCCGCTGGAGGTGGTGCTTGCCGATCGCTTGCAGGATGCGGGGTTGGCGGAGCCGTTGCCGCCTCCCTACGAGCGTTTTGCCCGTCGCCTCGTCGGCGGCGCCTGGCACCATCGCGATGAACTGGATGCCCGCATCGCCGCAGCAGCGCCGCAATGGCCGCTGCCCCAGTTACCGGCGGTGGAAAAAGCCATCCTCCGGCTTGCAATCTTCGAGTTGTGCTTTGATAATGAAACGCCGCCGCGAGCCGCGATTAATGAGGCTGTCGATCTCGCGAAGGTGTACGGTGGGGAAAGCTCTGGCCGTTTTGTCAATGGCGTATTGGGAACGATAGCCTCGCAAGTGGATAGGAGTGGCGAAGTTCATGGCCGTATCGACCTATGATCGCCTGAAGCAGATCGTCGCAGAGCAACTCGGTGTCGATGAGAGCGAAGTGACACCGCAGGCGTCCTTCGTCGACGACCTCAACGCCGATTCACTCGACCTTGTCGAGTTGATCATGTCGCTAGAGGAGGAGTTCGGCATGGAGATACCGGATGAGGATGCCGAACGCATCCGCACCGTCCAGGAGGCGGTAGACTTCGTAGAGGAACACGGGGCCTGAGTTCGCCGCCGGCAGTCCCAGGGGCGGCGCTCGGGCAGCAGGCCGTGTGTCGCCGGTGTCACCAACAGGTTGCCGTGCCGCGAGCGCTGTGAGGGGTCGAACGATGACGAGTGGAGACGGCGAACGCCCGGCATCGGCCGACACCAGGGCCGACGTTCCCGCCGCGTCCGCTGCCCAGTTGTGCTACGACAGCGATGATCTCCTCACGACCCGCCGCGGCGGCGTGGCGCCGTTGCGGTCGCGGCTCGGCAACGGACATGTGGCCACGGTGGATAGTGTGACTGCTGCCTTTGTGCCTCTTGAGCAGCCACTGCCCCACACCATCGCGTCCGCAGACGACGCCACCCTGGTGCATGACGCTGCGCTTGCCGGCCCGCCACCGCCGGTTGAGGAAGCGGTGTCTGAACCGACTGCTGCCACGCCGACGGTAGCCGAGCTGGTACAGGAGCCCGTTATTCCACTGCCGCCACTCGATGCAGCCGGAACCGACGACTCACCAGCCGGGCCAACCCTCATAGTCGACCAGGAAGCGACGCAAGGTATCGACGCTTTCCAGGCCCAGCATGAGCCGGAACACGACGAGTCGCGCAGCCATGCCGGCTCGACGGTGGCGGACGCCCCCCTGGTGATAACGGCGTCGGAACCCGCTGTGTCGGACGAGGGCGCCGCGTGGCACACCGCAGGGACGGCAGAGTACCCTGTCGTGGAGCAACCTCCCCTGGCCGGGCAACCGGACGAGTTCGTGCCGGCATCAGACGCTAGCGACCTTCCCCTCCAGGCAACGAACGACATCGAGATCCCCGTACCAGTCGCTGATTTAGCGACCACCACTGCCGCCTACGCGCCACCGCTGGATGAACCGGACGCGGCCACCATGCCCGACCACATAGCGGCGCCCGCTGGGGAGACGATCGACCTACCGGTTTCGCAATGGGATGTCGACCCAATCGTAGCGACCGACCCCGACATCCCGGCACTGCCGCCGACGGAGCCGCCCGCGCCGCCTCTGGCCGCCACACCGCCGCCGCCCCCCGCCGCTCCACCTCCTGACGACGAGGAGGAAGAGGGAGCCACGATGACGATCATTGAGCACCTGGAAGAGTTGCGTCACCGCGTCACCATCTGCGCCATCAGTATCGTCGTGGGCGCCGTCATCGGTTGGTTCATCGTGCCGCATCTCGTCCAATACCTGGAGGAAGGCGCCCGCAATCTCAGTAGCAAGTTCTACAGCCCGACCATTCTCGGTCCCTTTGGGCTGGAACTGAAACTCTCCTTCCTGATCGGCATGATCATCGCTTCGCCAATGGTGCTGTATCAGATCTGGGGCTTCATCGCGCCGGGCCTCACCCGCAAGGAACGCCGCTATGCCTTACCATTTTCCTTGGTCGGCGGCGCGCTGTTCGCCGGCGGCGCCGTCACCGGCGTGTTAATCGTACCGTTGGCGATTCGCTTTCTTATTCAATTCTTCTCCGTACTCGATCTTGAAAAGTTGCTGGACATCGATAAGTACATCATGTTCATCGCCCTGATCGCCGTCATCTTTGGCATCACCTTCGAGCTCCCCATCTTTATGGTTGGGTTTTCCTTGCTCGGTGTCGTCAACTCACGCTTCTTCATCCAGAAGTTCCGTATCGCCATATTTGTCATTTACGGCGTCTCCATGGTGATCACCCCCGGAGCAGACCTCATCTCCCCGCTCGTCCTCGGCACCTTCCTCCTCGTGCTCTACTGGCTGGGTGTGCTCTTGATCAGGGTAATCGGCCGGTAGATACGTCCGCCAGCCCTTCGGCCGCCCGCCCGCGCAGGCAAGCCGGAAGGGTTTCTATGCGCTACACTAGCAGGAGCCGGAGAGCAGCTTATCTCTAGTTTGGATCGCTGGCACCGTGATTGCTCAGGCGGGGCTTGCAGAAGGCGGGGCCATGCGAGCGCGGGTACATCAACTCCTTGTACTACTGCTGGGCCTTTTTGCCCTGGCACTACCGGCAACCGCCCGCGCTGACTCGGCAGTGAATGCCGCCGCCGGCATGAGCATGGATGTGCAGGTTGGCTACAGCGGCGCGGTCCGCCTGGGCGCCTGGGTGCCGGTGCAGGTGAATGTGGCCAACGACGGGCCCGACCTGGCCGGGCGAGTGGAAGTACAATTCGAGACCGGTTCGACGCCGGTGTTTTATGGGCCACCGCCCACCGTGTACTCCATACCTGCCACCTTTCCCCAGCACTCCCACAAGCGCCTGGTCGTTGACGTGCCGATGCCGCCGGCACTGCGCACCAGCAGCGTTCAGGTGCGCCTCGTTTCCGGCAACCAGACGGTGCTGCAACAGGCGCAGCCGTTCACCCCGATCAGCAGCGGCGATCTCGCCTGTGGTGTGCTCGACCAGACGCTCGGCTCTTACGACTTCCTGAGCAGCCTCACCTTACCCGGCCGGCAACAACGCACCAGGGTCGCCGACCTCACCCTGACCGACTTGCCGGGTCAGGGTGCGCTCCTGGCCAGTTTAGACTGCCTGGTCATCGGTGACGTCAATCTGACCTCAATGACGGCCTCCCAGAAGCTGGCGTTGACATCCTGGGTCGGTAACGGCGGCTTGCTGATCGTGACGGGCGGCGTGAACTGGCAACAAAGCGTCTCCGCCCTACCACCGGAACTGCTGCCCGTACAGGTCACGGGCATTGCCACTGTCACATCCATCGCTCCTCTTGATCAGTTTGCCCACGTGGGCGATGCGGGTCCCGGCCCCTGGCCGGTTGCTCTGGGCAGCCTGCAGAACAGCGCCCTGGTGGCCGGCAGCAGCAGCACGCCCTTGCTGGCAGTACGCCGCTTCGGCTCCGGCACTGTGTTCTTTTACGCGCTCGATCCGACGCAGGAGCCTGCCCGCAGTTGGGCCGGCAATAGATTCCTCTGGCCCTACATGCTGGGTTTTAGCAACACGTCTTCCTCTGCCACCGGCTACCGCCAAGCGCTATCCTCCTGGGGACCAACACCCATCACCGCCCTGGGGGCATTGCCAAACCTGAACCCGCCGCAGCCAACCTGGCTTCTCCTCTACTTACTCGGCTATGGCCTGCTCGTTGGGCCGCTGGCCTTTCTCCTGCTCCGTCGCCTGGATCGTCAAGAATGGTTGCTGGTGCTCCTGCCCCTGGCGGCGCTGATCGGCACCATGACGACGGTGCGGCTGGCCACCCAGCATCAAGGCAGCGATATCGCCGCCACTGAGGTGACGCTCTTGCGGACCAACGCGCAATCGCCCGTGGCCCAGGCTCACACCTACGTCGGTCTCTACTCCCCTCGCCCCCAGACGATCGACCTGCACGTGCCGGCCGGCGCGCTCTTTGCCTCGGTACGGCGTGCATTCGGCCAGTTCGGCGGCGCCGGCGCTACCGGGACCAGGACCACGCCGACTCCCTTACAGATCTCGGAAGGCATGGACGTGTTCGTGCCGGCGTTGCAATTGGATACCGGTACGCTCTCGACATTTACCGTCGATAGCCAGGCGACGCTGGGCGGTGGGATCATTGCGACGCTAACGGCAGACAATCAGGTGGTGCGCGGGCAGATTCAGAATAAGACGGGGCAGCGCATCACCAATGCGGCGCTGGTTCTGGGCAACACCGTCCACCCACTCGGTACGCTCAACCCGAATGAGACGCGGTCAGTGTCGATGGCCCTGCCGGCGTCCTCATCCTCAACAACTGGCGGCGTAGACAATAGTGTCGCGGCGCGCCTCTATCCACCGGCAACAAGTGGGAATGGGAACATTGAGGATCCCCGGCGCGATGTGTTGGACCGCGTCTTCTCGTCCACCAGCTTCACGGACGGCAACGTCCAAGGCGGCGTCCTGTTCGTCGGCTGGCTGGATTACACCCCGCTGCACATTGAGGTGCGCCAGGCTCGGGCCGCCATGCGCCAACTCACGCTGCTGGAGGCGCAACTCACCCTCACTATCGACACGGCAACGCTCGACACGATCAGCAGTGCGCTGATATCCGAGCGCTCGTTGCAGAGCCTGGGTGTGACCCAGACGCAGGCTGGGCATTACTCCGTCGCCACTGGCGGCTCGCTGGGCGTCGAATACGACCTTCCCTCGGCGCCTCATTTCACGATACAGACCCTTCACCTCCTCGTCGATGGCGGCTTCAGTGGCGGCGCCCCCCTGCTTCCGGGCGACAACCTTGGCACAATTTCGGCCTTCAACTGGTCGGTCGATGCCTGGCAGCCTCTGCCACTGGCGGCCGGCGACAACGTCTACCAGGCGGCTGGCCAGTATGTCTCTCCTACCGGTCAAGTGCGCCTTCGCTACAGCTTCAAGGCGACGGCCGGATCATCCGCCAGTGGTGTCGACTTCACGCAATTCGCCCTCACCGCCGCCGGCCAGGCGTCATGACGGCGGTTGAGCTGCAAGCCGTGAGCCGTACGGGCAACGGCGCCGCCATCCTCCAGGATGTCACGCTCACCGTGCCGGAGGGGAGCGCCTATGGCATCGTGGGACCGAACGGCTCCGGGAAGACGACCTTGCTGAAGATCCTGGCGACGGTGATCCGCCCATCGGCGGGAACCGTGCGCATTTTTGGGCACGATCCTACCGCCGAACCGGCAGCCGTGCGGCGATTGGTCGGCTATGTGCCGGATACCTTCGGGAGCTACCCCGGCCTCAAGGTTCGTGAATATCTGGAGTTTTTTGCCGGCGCGCACAAACTAAGGAATGCCAGGGGCACGATCGACGACCTGCTGGCCCTCATGGAGTTACAGGCCCTGGAGCGCCAGTATCTCTCCACGCTCTCCCGCGGCATGAAGCAACGCCTTGCTATGGCGCGCGCCTTGTTGCACGATCCACACCTTTTGCTCCTGGACGAGCCAACCTTCGGCCTGGATATGCATGGGCGGCGCGACATCCTGGCCGTGCTGCAGGAACTGCGCAGCCTTGGCAAGACCCTCGTTATCAGCAGTCACCTGCTGGAGGACGTTGCCCACCTCGTGACCGACATCGCCGCGCTCTCCGGCGGCAGTGTCGTCGCTGAAGCGACCGCCGACGAACTCCGACAGATTGTGGAAGGACCGCGCCGTATGCGGCTGGAAGTGGCCAACGATCCGCGCCTGGCCGTGGCGGCGCTGAGCAGCCTGAGCGCCGTACACGGCGCCGATGTCCAGGGGCAGGATATCACGTTCCTGTTCGCCGGCAGTCGCTATGCCCTGCCGGATGTGGTCACTACCCTGGTGCAGCACGACGTGAAAGTTGTGCGCTTTACTGAAGAAAGCAACGATTTGGAAGTGCTCATGTCCAGCCTGCATACGGCGGTACCGGCGTGATTCACTCCGCTGTGCTGGTTGACCTTCGCGTGCGCTTCCGCAGTGTGACCGGCGTCGTCGCCTTCCTGATCATGCTCCTTACTCTCGCCATCGCTATCGCTGTCTGCTTCCGTGCTCTTGGCCAGCAGTCGGCGCCCGAGGTGAACTACGGTGGCTACGGCTTGAGCGGCTTCGGTCGTACGCCGACGGCGACCGGCGTCTCCAGCGACCTCCGGCCGGCGCTGAGTACGCTCACCAGCACCAGCCGCGGCATGGTGGTGCTGGTGGTGCTTGCCGGTGTCCTTGCCGTAGGTGGGGGGCTCATTGGCGCTGTCATCGGGGCGTCAAGCATTGTCGGCGAGTACGAACGGGAAACACTCGACCTGGCCCTGACGACGCAGTTGGGAGCCGGCGGCGTGACCACTGCCAAGCTCCTGACGACATTCCTGTATACGCTCCTGCTGGCCCTGATGCTGCTGCCGGCCTTTGGCTTCCTGCTGGTCTTCAGCAGCGTGCCCTTAGTGAACCTGGCAGTGGCTGCTGCGATTGTGGTCGGCAGTCTGCTGTGCGGCTCGGCTGTCGGCATCCTGTGCTCTGCGATCCTGCGCTCTAGCGTGGCGGCCTTCCTCTGTGCGGCGGCCGTCAGCATGTTGCTGTTCGGTGGTGGCGCCGCCGCCTACCTGCTGCTTCTGCAGGTGAGCGGCAACCCGCCGTTAGTCGCTCAACTGCTCCTCCTGCCCAGCCCCTTGGCCGCCCTCCTGTCATCCGCCACGACGCAGCTCCAAGGCGCCGAGACTGTGCTTTTGCCGGCCCTCCTGCACGCTTCGCCCGACCACCCCGTCCACTTGATTGGGCAATGGCAGATGCCGCTGCCCTTCTGGACGTTGACCCTTGCCATCGACATTGCGCTAACCGTGCTCTGCCTGGCCCTCAGCCGCCGCTCGCTGGGCCGAGCGTTGATCTCCTGAGACACCGCCGCGCTCCTACGCCGTCAACGGCTGCGCTCCATTTTGGCCTGGCAGGTGATGCACAGTGCGGCGTGGGGCTGCGCGCGCAACCGCTGCGGGTTGATTTCCTGGCCGCAGGAGTCGCACCGGCCATACGTACCTTGCTCAAGCTTGCGCAATGCCCGCCGCACGTCGAGCAAGCGACTTTGCAGTGAGCGGGTTAGGGTCACATCTTTTTCCCGTTCCACGGCCAGCGGCGCTTCGTCGGCCAGCGTCGCATCGCTGCTGAAGGCCACCTCGTCGGGCGTTTGCGCCTCGCGTGCTCGCTCATCGAGCAACGCAATTTGGTCAACCGTCTGCTGTTCACTGAGCAGCAAGCGCTGCTGCACGATTGCCAGTTCTGCCCTATCCATGCTGGTCCTTTGGCTAGTGTACTCGCGCCATGCCCTCGCACCACGGGTATACTAGGTGAACTGAAGGGCCGGGTGATTATACCAATGACGTCCATCGTCCTTACCGTTGTGGTCCTGATCGCTATTGCGGCGTTCGGCACGCCAATCATCCGCCGGATGGTCGGCGCCGGCCCGCTCATCTGCACTCGTTGCGACGGCACGGGCGACGTGAACGAGAACTGGCCGGATCCCTCCGAACCCACGGGCTGGCACCGCGCCAAGGGCGTCTGCCCGAAGTGCAAGGGCAAGGGGCGAGTACGAGCTCGCTGAGCGGATCATCGTGCGCCCGGTTGGCGCTGGCCGTTGGCGCCGCTCGGTTGGCTCGCGCCGGGAGCCGCGTCCTTCGTCGCGGCGGTGGTAGTACCTATCCCGGCCTCCTCGCCCGACGGATTGCCCCCCAGAGCCTGACCACCCTCGCCGCCCGGCTGCCGCAGGGGGCGGTCGTCGTCGCGGGCACCAACGGGAAGACCACCACCACGCGCATGCTCTCTGCCATACTGCGGCAGGCCGGCTTGACGCCCTTGCACAACCGCGAAGGCGCCAACCTGCTCAGTGGCGTTACTACGACGCTCGTGACCAACGCCTCGTTAACAGGCGTCCCGCATGGAGACATCGGGCTATTTGAGGTGGACGAAGCCAGCCTGCCGGCCGTGGTCCGCCAGGTGCAACCGCGCGTCGCCCTGTTGCTCAACCTTTTCCGCGACCAGTTGGATCGCTATGGTGAACTCGATTACCTCGCGGCGCTCTGGCGCGCCAGCATGTTTCCGCC
Organism: Chloroflexi bacterium UBA4733; assembly: GCA_002404055.1. The sequence goes on along the minus strand of DHIZ01000401.1, from coordinate 5,495 downwards.
ACCGGGTGACGTCCCGAACCAGGCAGCAGTGTCGAAACGAGAGCAGGGGGGAGTCCCGCCGATCATCGTCATCAATGCCGACGATCCAGGCCTCGCCGTGCTTGGGGAAGGGGCGGACGACGTCCTCTGGTACGGCATCAACGACACTTCCGGCGGCGCCGGTGCGCTGTCGCACGCCTCCGACGCCCTATTCTGCACCTGCGGCGCACCCCTGGTCTACGACGCTGTCCTCTACGCCCACCTGGGCCACTGGCGCTGCCCTGCCTGCGGCCGGCGCCGGCCGGCGCCGAGTGTCTCCGCCACCGACATTCAGTTCGACGGCCTGACCGCCACGAACTTCCAGCTCCACCTGCCAGGCGGCGCTGCTAACGTCACCATCCCGCTGCCCGGCCTGTACAACGTGGGCAACGCAGTGGCTGCCGCCGCCGCTGCGACCGCGCTGGGACTCTCCGCCAGCGCCATCGTCGCCGGGCTGGCCGCCGCCACCGCTGCCTTTGGCCGGTTAGAACGGGTGCGCGTCGAGGGTCAGGATCTGGTGCTGTGGTTGGTCAAGAATCCGGCCGGCTTCAACGAGGCACTGCGCACCCTGGTCGGTCAACGGGGGGACAAGACCCTGGTGATCGCCATCAACGATCGCATCGCCGACGGGCAGGACGTTTCCTGGCTCTGGGATGTCGATTTCGAAACCCTGGCTGCGCCGGAGAGCCGGATCGTGCACATCGTCTGTACCGGCAGTCGCGCCCACGACATGGCGGTGCGGCTGAAGTATGCCGGCTTCCCGCAGGAGCGCCAGTCGCTATACGTTCAGCCCCTGGCCGCCGTCCAGCGCGGACGCGAGCTGGCGACGCCGGAAGCGCCGTTGTACATCTTCCCGACCTATACCGCCATGCTGGACCTGCGCGCCGGCTTTCGCAAGCTCGGCTGGGTCGGCCCGACCTGGGAGGACTGATGGAACTGCGCATCGTCCACCTCTACGCCGACCTAATGAACATCTACGGTGATCGCGGCAACGTCATCGTCATGCAGCGCCGGGCGCAATGGCGCGGCATCGACGTGTCCGTTAGCGCCGTCGGACTGGGCCAGACGCTCGACTGGCAAGCCTACGACCTGATCTTTGTCGGCGGTGGTCAGGATCGCCAGCAGGCACTGATGGCCGCCGACTTGCGCCAGACCAAGGCCGACGCGCTGGCGGCCGCGCTGGCCGACGACCGTGTCATTCTGGCCGTTTGCGGCGGCTACCAACTGCTGGGCCGCTTCTATCGCGGCGCCGATGGGAGTGAACTGGCCGGGCTGGGTCTCTTCGATCTGCACACTATCCACCCGGGCGGCGCCGACGCCCGCTGCATCGGCAACGTGCTGGTGCGCTGCGATTGGGACGAACATCAGCGCACGTTGGTTGGCTTCGAAAACCACGGCGGGCGCACCTACCTCGGACCTGGTTGCGCTCCCCTGGGCAGGCTGGTCATCGGGCACGGCAACAACGGCAGTGATGGCCAGGAAGGCGGCCGGGTGCGCAACGCCTACGGCACGTACCTCCACGGCTCCTTGCTCCCCAAGAATCCCTGGTTCGCCGACCATCTCATCATGTTGGCACTGCAGCGCCGCTACGGCACAGCAACGACATTGCCGCCACTGGACGACAGCCTGGAAGGCGCGGCGCACGAGGCGATGGAGCGCCGCCTGCGACGGCGCTGAACGCCATCTGGTTCAGCGCCCCCTCGCTTCGTTTTGGCGTGGCCATGGCACGAACCTTGCTCGGTAGCATGAAGGATAATAGGTGCGTATGGCGCACGAGTTCGGTAGGAGATGGCGGCGCGGACCCAAGCAATGCGGCCAGGGTTAGCGGATTGCTCTACCCCAGAAGGGATATCACGATGATGGTCAGCAGAACCCCTGAGTTGCGCGTCGCATGGGTCAGCACCTATCCGCCACGTGCATGTGGCATCGGTACGTTTACCCGCGACCTCGTCAACGGTGTAGGAACGCTCGAGCCGCCCGTGGCGAGCGTTGTCGCAGCCATCAACGGTAGCGGCGAACAGTACGACTATGAGCCATTTGTGCGCGTGCAGATGGAGGAAGGCAACCCGGAGAGCTACATCCAGGCTGCCCAGCGCCTCAACCGCATGAAGCATCTGGACATCGTCTGCTTGCAGCACGACTTTGGCAAATATGGCCTCTGGCAGGACGGCTTCGAAGCCGACTACCTGATCCCCATGCTCAAGGCGTTAGATGTTCCGGTCGTGGTCACGTTGCACTCAGTCACGCCCCATCCCAACGACCTGATGCGGGAGACAATGCAGGGCATCGCCCGGTACGCGCAAGCGATCATCGTGATGGCCAACATCGCCAAAGTGTTGCTCCAGGAAGACTACGGACTGGATGCGGAAGCCTTAGAAAAGGTGGTGCAGATTCCGCACGGTGTCCCGGCCTCCGCCGGCAGCCGCAACCCGCCGTCTCTCCCCGCCGCCAAGAAGGCCCTCGGCCTCACAGGCCACCAGGTACTCAGCACCTTTGGTCTGATCAACGAAGGCAAGGGCATCGAGTACGTCATCGAGGCGATGCCCACGCTGGTGGAGAAGTACCCGACCCTGCTCTACCTGGTCATCGGGGAGACGCACCCGGAAATACGCAAGCTCCGCGGCGAAGGCTACCGGAACGACCTCCTGGCGCGCTGCCGGACCCTCGGCTTGCGCGACCACGTCCGCTTCGTCAACCGCTACCTCAGTCAGAACGAACTCGTGCGTTATCTTGCCGCCACCGACGTGTACGTCACGCCCTATCTGGCGCGTTACCAGATCACCAGCGGTACCCTCGCCTACGCGCTGGGCTGCGGCAAGGCAATCGTCTCCACGCCCTACCTGTACGCGACCGAGGCGCTGGCGGAGGGTCGCGGCATCCTTGCCGAGTTCCGCAGCAGCGAGAGCATCGCCAACGCCGTCGATCAACTGCTGGGCAACCCGGACCTACGCCACCACGTAGAAACGCAAGCAGCGCTCTACGGCAAGGAGATGGCCTGGTCCGCTGTCGCCGGTCGCTACCGCGACCTCTTCAGCCAGATCCTCGGCCGCGGCCAGCCGCAAGAGGAAGAGGCAACGCACAGCTACGCCTCCTTTGCGCCGGTTGCCGTCGAGGAAGAAGTGCGGGAATTGGTGCTGGTGGGGTAACGAGTTCCTCCGCAGCGCCCTTCCCTCGCAAATAGGGCGAGGGCCATCAGCGCTTTGGGCTTGCCCCGGCGCCGGGCGAGGCGATAATACTGGACGGCGAGGTAGTTGTCCTTGGTACACCGGTCGCCACAATGCGCCGACCGATTGGGAGCCTTGGCTCGTCGCGACGCATCTGGGTGCCGGTGGACGACAGAAAGGCCTCGTGCTGCAGTGACGCGGCGAGCAAGGCGATCGCCAGGGGCTCGATCACCGTTCCGGCGGCCGCACGGCCGCGTTCTGCCTCACTCCACGTATGGGGCACCTGCCCATCGACGAGGTTCGAGAGCGTGCGCAGCAACTGGGGGCTGGCATCCGGGCGCTGGGCTTCCTCAGCGACAAGAGCGAGCGTGAGCCCAGCCACGAATCCGTTCCGCCGCTGGGACCCCATGACAACTGCCTCCGTACCGGGATGGTTGCCCTTGCGCAAAGGAATCTGCTTCAGGAAGAGTGTGCTGACGAAGGCCAGCACCATCGCGCCCATGCTGACGAGGAAGAGGCTGGTGATGGCGGTGGCCAGGCTGGTGCGGATGGCCAGCACGAACTGCTGGAAGAGCGCCTGGCCTTGCGGGCCGAACGCCGCAAACTGCCGCTGCAACTGGTCGGTGACGCCGGGGGCCAGCAGCACCTGCGGATTCTGGAAGGCGGCCAGCTTGCCGGCCGGCAGCGCGTGCGTGACGGCGGCGGGGATGTTCGTCTGCAAGGCGCTCTGGAAGCGGTTGGTCATCACGGAGCCGAGCACCGCCATGCCGATGGTGCCGCCGATGGAGCGAAAAAACTGCAGACTGGCCGTCACCTGGCCCAACTGGCGGAAGGGGAAGGCGTTCTGGACGACGATGGTGAAGAGGCTCATCGTCGTGCCGATGCCAAGCCCCAGGATGACCATATTCTGGATCACCGTCGCGTCGGTGCTGGTGACGCCCATGCGGGAGAGCAGGAAGGTGCCGGCCGCGGCGACCGCGAAGGCGAACAGGGCAAGCGGCTTGTACTGGCCGGTGCGGGACATAATCTGGCCACCGGCAATGCTGCTGACGATGAAACCCAACATCATCGGCGTCGTCACCGCCCCGGAGTTTGTCGCGCTGTTGCCAAGCACGCCCTGGACGAAGAGTGGCAGGTACATGATCGCCCCGAACATACCAACCGCCACCATGAAGGTCGTGATCACGGAGACTGTGAAGATGCTGTTCTTGAAGAAGCTCGGGCTGATGATCGGCTCCGCCGCCTTCATCTCAATGCCGAAGAAGGCGACCCACATCACCAGGGAGAAGATCAGCAGGCCGATGATCTGCCCGGAGCCCCAGGCGTACTCCGTACCGGCCCAGGAGAAGGCCAGCAAGAGCGCCACCGCCCCGGCGGCAAGAGTCGCCGCACCCAGGTAATCGATCTGATGGCGACGGCGCACGGCAAGACCGGGGATAGCGAAGGTCGCGACAGCGAGGGCGACGGCGCCGATCGGCATATTGACGTAGAAGACCCAGCGCCAGCCCAGGTTGTCGGTAATCCAGCCGCCGGCCGTGGGCCCGATAATGGTTGCCAGACCGAAGACCCCCATCATCATCCCCTGCCACTTCCCGCGCTCCGATGGCGGGAAAATGTCGCCGATGATGGCCTGCACGATCGGCATGATGGCGCCGGCGCCGAGGCCCTGGATGGCCCGGAAAATAATGAGTTGCGTCATACTCTGGCTCATGCCCGACAGCGCCGAGCCGAGCAGGAAGAGCGCCATGCCGCCGACAAAGAAGGGCCGCCGACCGTAGAGGTCGGAGAGCTTGCCGTAGATCGGCACCATCACGGTGGAGGCGAGCATGTACCCCGTGGCGACCCAGGCGTAGTGATTGAGCCCGTTGAGGTCGGCGATGATGCGTGGCATGGCAGTGCCGACGATGGTCTGATCGACGGCGGCAAGCAGCATGCCCAGCATGACGCCGACCAGAACCAGGATGAGGCGGCCCCGGCTCAAGCTGCTGCGCAGGCTCTCCCCGGCCGCGACCGAGACGCTACCCCGACGACCTCGAACCGCCGTCTGTGCCATCGCCATGCCCGTCCTCCTATACCAATTGGTGTGTCGAATTGCCGCCTGCGCCGCATCGCCCGTGCCAGGTACTTCCTGGCTCAACTATGCCGTCACAAAATGACTGAGTGAGTTTAGCATGTAGCCATCCAGGTTCGCAAGGATCTCGTCGCGTCGTCGCGTCGGGCCCGCGTCTTTCTGAGGTGTCTCGCGGATGGAATGCGGCGCAAAGCAATCCCGAGAGAAGTCGCTGCGGCGCGCCGTGTAAAGCCTAGTAATAA
>DHIZ01000187.1 GCA_002404055.1 Chloroflexi bacterium UBA4733 | reverse complement strand
ACGATCAGCGCCGTGGTGACGGAGGCGGAGCGGCGGGCGCTGCGGGTGTTCGCGCAGACCCTGACGGTGGGGCCGCGGATCGTGGCGTTTGATGAGATCTATGGCAATGACCGGCATGGCGCCTGGCTGAGCGTGGTGGATGCCTTGGGCGGCGCGGTCTGGCAGACGGCAGGGCCGGTGCGCGTCGACGCGGACAGTTGGACCCTGCTGCTCTGGGAGGCGCAAGCGTGCGGGCTGCACTGGTCGGCCAGCATCGGTGATGGGGGCGCGGCCCTCAGTCAGGCGGCGCAGACGGTGGCGCCCGCAGGAGAGCACCGGCGCGCGCTGGCCCCCGCAGGGGGACCGTGGCACGTGCTGCACACCTGCAGCCAGGTGCAGGGCCGGCTGGCGCGCTGGGTGGCAGAACTGGCGGCCAAGACGGCCACGGTGGACCGCCAAGCAGCCCGCGTAGCGGCCGGGCGTCCCCTGCGCGGCGGGGTCCCCGGACGCCCGTCGCAGGCCGACCCCGTCGCCCACGCCGCGCAGGTCGCTCACGCCCGGGTGGTCGTGGCTAGCCTGGAGTACCTCACTGGCGAACTGCGCCGGTTGTTGGAGGTGGTGGTGGTGACGCCGCACGGCCTGCTGGACGCTGCTGCGCGCCAGGCCGAACTGGACGCCCTCCTGGCGCTGCTGGCGGAGTTGGCCGACGCTACGCCCGCACCCCAGCACACGCACCTGACCCAACTGCACCGCCAACTGGTGACTGCACTGCCGGCGCTGCGGGTACCCACCGCAGGTGGGTGCTTCGTGCCGCCACTGGATGTGGTCCACCAGCAGTGGGGACCTCGGCTGGGGCCAGACGGGTTGGCCCTCCTTGCCTGGGCTTGGCAACGCCGTGCCATCCTGGGACCCTCCACCGAGGCGCTCCTGGCCGGACTCCCGGCCGACTGGCGCCCCGCCGCCCGCATGCTGCTGCACGCCTGGGATACCACGGTGCGCGCCAGCAGCCCGATCGAGACCTGGCACAGCGTCCTGCGCCCCCACCTGGCTGTCCATCGCACCCTCTCCCCCGGCTTGCTCGCGCTACTCGCTGTCGCCTACAACCACCGCGTCGCCACGCGCGGCAGGCATGCCGGCACGTGTCCGTTGCAACGCAGCGGCTGCACGGACGTCCCCGGCGATTGGCTGACCGTCCTCGGCTATTCGCCGGCCGAACTACACACCGCCAGCGCCGACACGCCTCGTGCCGACCAGCGCCAAGACGCCGCCTGAATGCTAAACTGTCATGTCAACATGAACCTTGTCTTAGCACGGCAAACGGACGCCATTGTGAATGCGGCTGACCGAGGGAGATTATTCGCCGCTGGACAGTGCGTTGGCCGCGGCTGGCTAGGGACGCTGGCGCTTCAGCGAGGCAGGGAATGCGTTCGGACAAAGGAAGGACTACCTCTAGTAGGGCGCTCGCCGAAGCGAATTCGCAGCATGCGGCGCTCGCGCGGCGGACAATTGGGTATGGCGGGTGAGGCCGGCGACACAGGCAGGCGCGCCGACCATACGCCCACCGGACGCCGCTCCGTCCACGGAGACGGGAAGGAAATCTTCCTAAGCCTGTCCATCGTCACAGCAGGTAATTCGCTGAGCCGGGCAGCGTTCGTAGCCAGCGATCTGCAAAATGCGGCAAGCCGTTACGGTTTCAACTAAGGTAGGCCGACAGGTTGATGGTGGGCCAGTTGGAACCGGGCGCCCAGGTGGCAGGCAACGTCGTCAGCCCGGTTTGGGCGCTTGTGGAACTGGTGCCGCCGTTCGTATCGCGGAACCAAAGCGAGCCGGTGCTGCCAGCCGGCTCCAGAATCACCAGCCAATACGTCGTCCCAGCGGTGATTCCGACCGACAGGGGGGCCCTGTTCCAAGCGCCGGCCTTCGGGGAGTTGATCGTCACCTGGCCTAACAACGTCCCCGCGCTCCCGGCAGTAGAACTGTACACGCCGATCGTCACCTCCGAAGCGGTGTTGGCGCTATCGAGATACAGCGACACGCCGGCCGATGTCCCCGTGCCTGTGGCGACGAATGGGAAGGCCTCGGCCTGGCCGGAGCCGTTCGAGTCCAAGCTAGACTGGATCGTCGAAGCACCGACCAACGGCGTTGGGTTGCTTGGTGGGGTCGTGGAGGTTGCCGTCGGCATCGTAGTCGTCGTCGCACTCGCGACCGGGGTGGCCGTAGCGGTCGGCGTGGCTGTCGCGGAGCCGGCGGGTTGGTAAACCCGGACATAGTCGATTGAGTGCGTCTGTGGCAGAGTCGAGGCGTCGATCTGCCCTCCGCCATTGCCTCCAAGGGCGGTATTGAGGAGCAAGAACATGGGATGCGCAGGTACAGCTTGAGTCATCGTGCAGGTCGTCTGTCCATCGATCTGCCAGGTGAGGGAGCCCGGTTGCCAGATGAGGTCGTACGTGTGCCAGTTCTGGCTTACGTCGGACGTCGTCGGGGCGCACGTTGTGTTGGTACCGTTGGAGATGAGGTTCTGATTGACAGTCGTCAGGTTCCCACCCTTAATTTCCGCGATGTCGATCTCGTCAGACCCCGGTGCCGGCCAGTTGCACGTTCCAACGTTGTCGGCTGTGGTGATGTTCGCCTGCTGACAATCGGCACCGAGCAGCCAGAGCGCGGGCCAGGTTCCCTGACCGCCCGCCTCCTTTGCCCGGATTTCAATCGTACCGTAGAGAAAGTTGAACGACTTCCACTGCACCATGGCAGAGGTGTAGCTGTACCCTGCACACGAGCCATCGACCTTGCTGGTCAAGACAAGCGAGCCATCTGCCACGGCGGCGTTACTGGGGAGATAGCACTGTGCCTCGCCGTTGCTGCTGTCTCCCGGCCGGTTTAGTGCGATCCAGGTGCTGGAATCCAGGGACGTGCCATTGAACTCCTCATCGAAGATCGGGTTGCCGGTTGGTGACGACGCGGCGGTTGCTCCCGAGGTCGCCCCGGCGATCTCGCCATGGAAAAAGACACTGAAAACGACGGCTAGGAGTACGGGGATTCCCCGGATAATCTTCAAACATGTCCCCCAAAACAGAGCGACCAACGTTTCTAGTGAAGAAACCCTAGCATAAATCGGACCAGACTCTCGTTCCGTGCAGATAAGAATGGGCTACGGTTTTAGAAAATCACGCTGTTACGGAGAGGCCTAGCGGACAGTATCGCTGACTCACCGTACTTTTCACGGTATACGAGTCGCACCAAGCTGTCCTGGGGAAACAGCAGTAACACCAGAGGACAAAGAGATGCTGTCGGACTTCTTCAGGTAGATCATTGGGGGAAGGCCTCTTGGCGGTGCCTCGGGCCCTTACGCACCTGCCAGCGGTGCCGGTCTCAAGAGGCCGCCACCAAGCTTCGATATGGCCTGCAGTGAGACCGTTCGAAGGGCCAGGGAGCCGACCCCATAGCTTGCCACCGCGACGGCAACACGGATCAGAAGCGAGCTCCGACCGACCAGGAGTACCGCCAAGACCATTGGTACGCAGGCTAGCAAGCACCGAACCAGGTAGCCAGCAGTTGCACGGTCTAGCACGCCGGCAGGTCGAAGATATACCGCACCGGTCAACATAACTAGCTCCGTAATGACCGTGACCACGGAGGCGCCAATGGCGGCGTTTCCGTAGAGTCGCGCCGCGAGCGGGATCGCCACCAGATTGAGTAGCAGGTTGACGATTGCCGCAATGACGCCAACAACCACCCAACGGCTCTGGCGATCGGCTGCCGCAATGGTGGCCGCCAGGATAGTGGTGATGGCGACGCTCGGGACGTGCAGAGCGAGGATGCGAATCAGCGGGATGGAGTGGCTGAACCCGGCCGGATAGCGCAGCAGCGAGACGATGTCACCGGAGATGAGGGCTATCCCGGCGGCCATGGGGATACAACCGAGAGATACCAAACGTATCGCCTGGTTGGAAAGGCGGGAAAAAGCCGGCGAGCGCCGCGCCCCTTCCGCGGAAAGCGTGGGGAAGAATGCGGTCATAATGATCGACGGTAGGAAGATTGGGATGCCGATCAACTTGTAGGCCAGGGTATACCACCCGACAACGGTATCGCCGGCCATATAGGAGAGCATGACGACATCAATGCTACCGTAAATGGTGAAGACCACGTTCCAAAGGAGAAACGGCAAGCCTCCTTTGGCGAGCGTCGTCCAGACCTTAAGATCGATCCGAATAGTGTTGCCTAGCCGCCCGACCAGTTGCCGGCCATTGGCAATCAGCGTGATGATACTGCTGGAGAACTGAGCGGCGGCGACTACCGGCAAATTTTGGCGCGTGACGAGTGCCAGGATAACTGCGCCGTTTGACTCGTAGTTCCCAACAATCCCCCAGGCTGCAGACTTCGCCATTCGCTGCTCGCCTTGGAGTCCGGCGATCATCGTGGTGCTCAGCACATTCAGGCCCATCCCGACGCAGACCACCACAACCAAAACGCACGATTCGCGGGGATAACCCGCCCGCCACAGGATCGCGATTGCCGAGGAAAATAGCAGTAGCATGAGCAAGATATTCATAACCAGGGCGTTGAAGACATAGGAGCCGAGACGTGAACGGTCCCGCGCCACCTCTTTCGTGATGAATGAAGGACCGCCAAGTCCGGCCAGGAGCCCGAAAAAACCGACGAAAGCAACAGCAAAGCTCAGCCGTCCGTACTGGCCTGCCCCTAAATAGTGCGGGACCAGCACCATCATAATGATCATGAGGCTCCACGAGGAAGCCTGCGCACCGAGCAAATACGCGACGTTTTTGAAGATGATCCCCACGGGCGCTCCCACCGTATGCGCTGTCAATTGTCTCTCCAGCAGCGTAGGTCAGGATGATGACAGCGAAATGAACAATGCTCGACAGCGTACGCACGACCTGATGACGCCAGTTGGATCCCTGTATACCTCCTCTCAGGAGCCATACGTTGCGTAGATGGAGTAGGCGGCGGTGCTGGTGGTGGCCTGGCCGAAGGTGGTGGGCCAGGAGCCGAAGGGGACGCTGGCGGTGCTGTAGGCGTAGGGCACGCTACCGCTCGTGTCGTAGTGCAGGTCGTTCATCGCGTCGTTGCTGCCGTTGGTGTTGTACATCAGCCAGTAGTTGGTGTTGGGCTGCAAGGTGGCGCTGACCGGCAGCGTGTTCCAGGCGTTCCCCGTGAGCGTCCCCGTGCTGCTGTGCGCGAGCAAGGTGCCGGGGGCGCCGTTGTTGTCGCTGTAGATAGCAAGCTGATACTGGTTGTGGGGGGCGGCATCGGCCTGGCCGATGGCGACGCTCATGCTCGTGACGGTTCCCCCCGTGGCGTTCGACGTGAAGCGTGAGCCGTTCACGAAGTTGGCATCGCCGGAGTCCGTCTGCCCTCCGACGGTCGCATAGCCCAGGAGCGCCGTGGCTGTGGAGGTGGCCGTGGCGGTCGCCGTTGGGTGGGCGGTCGCTGTCGCCGTCGGTGTCTGTGTAGGGGTCGGAGTGTCATTCGAGCCGGTTGGCGTCGCTGTGGCGGTCGCCGTGGCTGTTGGTGAACTAGTCGCCGTTGGGGTAACCGTCGGAGTCGGCGACGGAGTCTGCGTAGGCATCGGTGTCGCCGTAGGTGACGTCCCGCTGGACGAATAGGAGTACGTCGCATAGATGGAATACGCCCACGTGGCGACTGAAGCAGACCCAAATGCTGTCGGCCAGGTACCGAAGGGGACGCTGCTGTTGCTGTAGCCCTCCAGCACGCTGCTGCTCTGGTCGTACGCCAGGTTGTTGGCGGACCCACTGCTGCCGTTTGTGTTATAGACCAACCAGTAGGAGGTGTTGGCGCTCAGATTGGCAGCGATTGGTATCGTGTTCCAAGAATTGGCTTGCAACACACCGCTGCCGCTGCCGGCAACGAACGCACCTGGGGTGCCGCTGTTGTCCGTGTAGATGGCCAGCTGGTACTGATTGTTCGGCCCGGCGCTCACGCTGCCGACGTACACACGCATACTCGTTACAGCGCCGGCGTTGGTTCCCATGGTGAAGCGGGAGCCGTTCATGTAATTAGCGTCGCCCGAGTCCATCTGGGCCCCGACACTGCTGTGCCCAAGCGTTGCTATCAGAGGTGTCCCTGAAACAGAGGCAGTGGCCTGGTTGGATGGAGCGCTGACGTTGCCCGCCGCGTCCCTGGCGGTGACCAGGTAGTAGTATGTTCCCGCCGCCGGAAAGCTGGTGTCCGTGTAGCTTGTCCCCGTTGTCTGGCCGACCTGGTTGGCAGGCGCAGGCACGAATCCCGAGACGGTGGAGCGGTACACGGTGTACCCGGTGACGCCCACATTGTCGGTTGACGCCGACCAGTTCAGATTGGCCATGCCTGTTCCACCCGTGGCAACGAGGTTGGTCGGAGCGGTCGGCGGCGTGGTGTCCGCCCCGGGAACGGGAAGATTCACAAAGGAAGCCACCGACGGCACGCCGTTGCTGTTGACGATGAAGAGCATGTAGTTGCCGGGAGGCGCGGCGTCGGCATTCACCGGGGCCTGCACCGTGAGGTTTCCGCCAGCTACCTGGAACGGCAGATTGAGAAAGCTCTGGTTCTGATTGAAGCCATGCGTCGCCGCGCCCAGCCGCATGAGCGAGATCGAGGCGATGCTGGCAGAGTCCGGGCTGCTGACTGTGAAGCCGGCGCCGTACTGCACGGTTGATGGCGCAGTCGTGATCGCCGGTCGCGCACCCTTGAACAGATAGGGCGGGGAATAGATCTCGGCGCTCTTTTCATCCGTGGCATTATCCCAGGAGTCCGCACCGCCGCCCGAAACCAGCACGCGTGCATCAGGTAGCAACACCGCTGTCGAGTGGTACAGACGTGGCGTTTGCATCGACGCCATCGTGGACCAGGTCTGCGTCGCCGGCGACCAGAGCTCGGCGGGGAGCACGGCGTTGGCCAGGTTTGTTCCACTGGTATCCTTGCCGCCCCCCGTGACGAGCACATTGCCATCCGGCAGCATGGTCAGCATGGAAAAGGCCCTTGGATAGGCCATCGAGGCAGTTTGACGCCACGCCGGTGAGGGCTGGGTCATATCCAGCACATAGGTCGTCGCCACCGCAGCGGACGTTCCACCGCCGTCCGCCGCGCTACCGGCCTTGACGATCATGCCCGGCCGGTACATGGCGGTGGTTCCACCGTCGACGATGGTGGGGTCTACCGTTGCCCACGTCTGGCTGGCGACATCCAGAGTCGCCGCGGAGACCTTGATCTCCGACGCCCCGGCCTCAAGGAGGCGACCGTCGGGCAGGACGTACATATTCGGATAGCTCGGCGTGTTCCATACAGCTGTGGTCAATTGCGTCCAGGCGCCTGTGCCTGGATTATACACCTCAGGAATCTGCACGTTACAGTTCGTACAGTCGCCCGAGTTCGCGCCACCAGTTGCCAGCACTCTGCCATCGGGCAAGGCCGTGCCAGTTGGATACCAACGCGCGTTTGCCATGGACGAAGCGGTGGTCCAGGTGTTAGTGGCGGGATCAAAGATATTGGCATTACTGATCCCGTTACCGGTCGCCGGGTTGCAGCCGCCGATGACGAATACCCGGCCGTCCGCGAAGACTGTCTGGCCGGCGCAAAACAGGTCGACGGTACCGAGCGGCACCGAAGTGAACAACCCCGTGGCTGGATCCCAGACGGCCGGAGTCCCGCCATCCTGCCAGGACAGTACCTTGCCGTTGGCCATTAAGACCGTATGCACTGTGACGTTCGGCCAACTGATCGGCGCGGACCACTGGCCGGTGAGGGACGGGTCGGTGCTGTAGCTCAGCGCCGCCGGCAGTGCCTGCAAGGATTCGCCAGGCGCTCCAGTCAGGACCGCCGCGCTCGTCAGCATGGTGAGGGGAGCGAAGGCGAGGCAGGCAACGAGGACAGAAACGAGGACGCGGCTGCGTCGAAGCACGCTCTGCAATGGAGTCCTGGTCATGGCGACATCCCTCTGTGCGACAGCCTACACAAGGCGCCCTCCAAAGTGGATCGAACATGGCCAGGGCGCACCCGAACGGATAGTGCGCAGCAGTGTAGCCACCGTTCTTGACACCAAGATGAACGACGAAGCTGTGCTGCGCTCACCTACGCCGGGAAGGATGAACGTAAACAGGTCTCCTAACGCCGCGTGGCGCGACCGTTATGCTACCGGCTGAAGCAGCGCGGCAATGCGCCTGACGTACTGGTCGAGCGTCATCAGACGCTCTAGCAGCCGGCGGCCGTTGGCACCCATCACCTCGGCTTCGTCAGGGTGGCCGGCCAGGTAGATGATTGCCTGCCGCAATGCTGCCACATCGCCGGGTGGGACGTAGATGCCGGTCTGACCATACGTTGCGGCAGTGACCTCGTCGAGCAGATCAGCAAATCCCGACGCTGGCCCCCCGGGCAGCGGAGGCAATCCATCGGCGTCGCGCACGACGTCTGTCTGGCCACGCGTCTGGGTGACGATGACTGCCTTGCCCATTGCCATGGCCTCCAGAATGACGGTGATGCCGGCCTGGAACTCCACATTGTAGAGCGGAACGACCACGAACAGCGACTGCGCGTACAACTCGCGCAGCCGTTCGTAGTCCAACGCCGTCACCCGCACGTTGGCCGGCAACGGCATGCCCTCGGCGGTATTGCCACGTTTCGACCAGTAGCTTGCCGCTGCGATGACGAGTTCGAGATCCAGTCCGGCAACGGCGCTGATCAACGTCGGATAGTCACGGAACTCCAGACCAACGCTACAGATCTGGCGGCGCGTCGGGCGCTCCAGCGGCCGCCAGAAGCGCTCGTCCACTTGATAGGGGAGCAGGGCGATACGATCATCCGGGACCCCCAGGCGTCGCCCAATGATCCGACGTTGCAGGGACGAATGGCAGACGATCGCGTCGAACTGTTTCCCGAGCCTACACACGCGAAACAGCAGCCGCTTGGAGCGCGTCGACAACAGATGGCCAATCATCACGTGCCGCCTGCGTACCTGTGTCAATCGGAAGAGCATGGCCAGCGGGATGCCGATGTTCTCCGCATCGGTGAAGACCGCAGCATAGTCCCGGCGCCGCGCAAACGCAAGCGCCGCCTGGCCCGCCGGGAGGCCAAACAGTCGGGCCACGAGGCGGCTCCAGGTGTGTTCCTGCACGGCGTCGCGATAGAGCAGCGTCGCATCAAGCCGGCGAGCGAGTTCGACATAATCTTTGCGCGGCGAGCGGTCCTGGGCGATGCGCTCGTTCAGTTGCCCATCTGGGGAAGCAGAGATGACGAGCAGGGTTCGAGGCATCTGTACGCATCCTTCGCCATAAACCGGTCTGTCATCTGAAATGACGCCACGATGAAACCCGCAGGGCCGTCACCACTGCCCCGCTCCTCCGGGGAGCGGGGCAGTGGTCAATGGCCTGGTTTGGACGTCGGCGGCGCGCCTTATGCTACCGTATCAGGAAGCCGGTGACGACGATGGCGCATCCGGCCTGGTGAGCGGGAGCAGCAAGTGATGACCGGTGCGGGCAGGACGCATCCTCAGGCCAGACCTGACGTGCAAGCCCGTGCCATGGCCGACGGCTCGTGGCTGTTGATTGATCCGGCACACGGCATATCGCACGCCATTAACGCCACAGCGGCGTTCATCTGGCAACGCTGCGACGGGCGTCACTCGGTTGCCGATATGAGCACTGCGCTCCAGCATGCCTTTGAAGCGTCGCCGGAGGTTGTGCAAGGCGATGTCGAGCGGTTGTTGCTGCAGTTCAGCGAGCTCGGGCTGCTGGCGTCGTGACGGCGTGCAGTACTGGCTTTAGCGGACTATCTGGTCGCCGCTACGAGCTCCCGGCAGAAGAGGAACTGCTGTTCCTGGCGGCACGTCTGGCCCCGGCAGCGCCTGATGATGCCCGGCTGCGAACACTGTGTACGGAGCCGTTGCGCTGGGTGATGATCCAGGGACTGGCGAACCGCCATGGCGTGACCGGCCTGGTGCGGCGTCGGCTCAAGGAGAGCGGAGCATGGGCGCACGTGCCACTCGACCAGCGAACGGCCCTGGATCGCTGGCAGATCAGCAGGTTGAAGCTGCATGTGGCGATCCAGGAGCAGCTCGACGGCATACTGGCCGCCTGCGCCGACGCGCACATCGCACCCGTTGTGCTCAAGGGGGCTGCTCTCGCTGCCACTGCCTATCCCGATCCGACGCTCCGCTCGATGGCCGACATCGATCTGCTCATCGCCCTTCATAACGTGCCCCGTCTCAGCGAGATCATGGCCGCCCTTGGCTACGGGCACCAGGAGTTGTACTACGGCCACGAGTTCAACGCCGGCTATGGCTATCACCTGCTCCTGCGTCACCCTGCCGGCCGTTACCTGCCGGTGGAAGTGCATTGGGGGCTGGCTAGCGGCCCAGAGCGCCGTAACCGACTCACAGCCGCCGCCCTGCTCGCCAGGACTATCCCCGCTGCGGGAGACTCGTCCCCCGACGATTGGCGCCGCAACGCGCGCGTACTCACGCCGGTAGCGCAAATCGTCTACCTGGCCACCCATACTGCCACCGAGGGCCACGCCTTTGGCCGCCTCGTGTGGCTGGTCGACCTCGCCGCTACTGCAGCGGGGCTTGACAGGCGTGACTGGGATGCGGTGACCCGCCTCGCGCGCCAGGCACGCGCCGCCACAGCCGTATGGACGACCCTTACCCTTTCTCACGACCTGCTGGCGGCGCCGGTTCCAGAAGCACTCCTGGCTGAGTTGCGCCCCAATGGCTTCCTGCTACGAGCACTGGAGCGCGCGCTCAACCCACAGACCCTGTTGCGCCTGCTCACGGAGGAGCGGCGGGCCACCGTCAAGTATCTAGTCGTTGACAATCCGGCGTTCGTTGCCAGGCTGCTGCGCGAGCGTTTGCTGCCGGCGCCGGACATCTTACGAGGATACTATGCCCTGGCGGGCAGCGCCGACCTGCTGCGGGCCTACCTGCGGCATGTCGCCACGACCGGCGGCGCCGCAGGGCGCAAGGCTACGCGCCGGCTCATGAGGCGCTAACCAGCGTATCTAGCGCGTCGATGGCAGCGGAGAGGTCGCTGCTGCCCAGTCGGTAGCAGGCACATTCGGCCACGAGACGCTGGAAGCCGTCCAGGGCCACCCGGTCGCCGTTGCGCAAGCGCGGCGCGTGTGGAATGGTCATCGCCATCGCCTCTGAATGGCTGAGTGGCTGGAGTTGCCCGGGCGCAAGGCCGTCCCGCTCGGGGAAGACGAGGAAACGCAGCGGCGCCGCTACGGGCTGGGCATGCAGGCCAAACGTGGAAGGAGGGAAGGTGCGCTCTGTCGGAAAAGCGGTGCAGCCTACGTGCAGACGACGAAGCATGATGATCGACGTCGCATCGAAGTGAAAGCTCCGCCAGAAGGGCAGCGCCAGTCCGGTGGCGAGATCGAGGAACGCGATATCATCGGAGAGCAGAGCAAAATCGCGCGCGAGCAGTGCCAGCGTCAGCGTCGACTTCCCGGTGCCGGAGACGGCAGGGAAGAAGATGGCCGCCTCACCTTTGGCGGCAGCGCCGGCGTGCACCTGCAGCAAATGGCCGTTGCGGCGGATGGCCTCATTGCAGAGCCACCATTCCAGGCGGATGGCGGCCAGCCCAGCAGTCGGCTCAACGCCGATCAACTCCTGCCCCCGCCAGATGGCCCAGTTCGCCGGTGCGACCTCGGCGCAATGGGGACGAACCTCCAGGTTGTCGTCCACCTGCTCGCGCGCCTCAGCGACGAAGGCCTCACAGACGTAACGCATGCGGCGGAGCAACCAGGGAGAGGTCGAACGTAGGCGCACGCTGTACGAAAAGTAGCAAAGATGCAGCGTCGTTCGCTCGAAGTGCGGGGGCATGGCGAGGACGATCCACTCCTGCGCGTTCGCCGGTGGGCTCGAAGGCTGGGGAGCCCACCCGGCGGATCAACGGGAAGCTACCCGAAGGAGACGATCCCCTGGAGCTGCGTCTCGATCGCCTGCTGGACCCCCGTGATGGGAAAGCCTCTTGGCGGCGGTGACGTGAAAAGGATGTGCCAGAGGGTGTTCACGTCTTCTTGCAACGCTGCCGACGCAGGGTTGGTTTGGAGATTGTTCAACGCATGGACGAGCCCGCCGACCAGCAGATTCATATAGGCGTAGGCCTGGCCAACCGTCGTGATAGTGGTTGTGCCGAGCGTGCTCGCGTCTACCAACGCGCCGGCGGGCAAGGAGACGCCGCTCGGCAAGCCGCTCAGGCTGGATGGGAAGATTGGGCTGCTGAACGGAAGGTCGGTGCCACCATAGGGTCCGCTAACGGGCGTAATCGTGATCGACGCCGGCAAGGCGGCGGCGAATCCCACCCCGGTATTCGCCACCGCCTGAGCGAGGTCGTTAAAGTCGGTCAGATACGTGGTGACGCCGGACAGAGCCTGGTTGATGTCGGCGATCGTCGGCGGCGTACCCCCCGTCGAGAGGCTCAGACCGAGGCCCAGATTATTGACCTGGGTGTTCGTCACGGTTTCCACACGGTCGAGGCTGCAGTCGGAAGTGGCGACCGGACCGCCGGCACAATCAGCGAAGGCAGGGACGGCTCGTACCGAGGCAAGCACGACCGGGGTGGCGTAGGCCACGCGGGCGCCTGTCCGGAGAATGGCGCGGCGCGACGAAGATTGGGAAAGCAGATTGGGAACTGCCACGATTGATGCTGTCCTTTCACAACAGGAATACCCACAGTTATCCAACCGTCCACGGGGGGTGCGCCGCAGAGTTGTGCGTCGTCGGTTGGTTGGTAGTTACCGGTTGCTTGGTAATGGTCGTCTGGTTAGTTTGGTGGGAAGAGAGTGTGCAAGATCGGCTGCTGGGGCTAGACTGGTGGGGAATGGTGAGTCGTCCCGTAGGAGGAGCAACATGGCGGCAGATGGTGGCGGCTGGGCAGCGGCGGGTCAGGCAGTCGATGAGGAGATGCGGGCGTGGCAGCGGTCGCATCGGGTGGCGACGCTGACGGAGATTGAGTTGGCGGTGGAGGCGGTGACGGCGAAGCTGCAAGCGCGCCTGATCACCGACCTGGCCCAGGAAATGGACGAGGTGGTCACAGCGGCCGTGGACCAGCCGGACTGCCCCACCTGCGGCGCCCGGCTCAAACGCCGGGGGCGGCGGGAGCGGCTGGTGCTGGTGGCGCACCAACCCCAGCCGTTGCGCCTGGAGCGGGAGTATTTTGGCTGCTCGGCCTGTGGGGCCGGGTACCCGCGAGCGGGTGTTTCCCCCCCTGGATGAGGCGTTGGGACTGTTGCCGGGGGAACTCAGTCCGCGTCTGGTGGAGGGGGTCGCCCGGTTCGGGGTGAAGGTACCGTTTGCGCAGGCGGCGGAGGACATGCACTTTTTCTGGGGGGTGTGGATAAGCGAGGAAACCGTGCGTCGCCAGACGGAGGCAGCCGGCGCGGCCTATGTTGCCGTCCAAGCGGCGGAACTGGCGCGTCTGGAGCGTGAACTGCCGGAGCCGCCGAAAGGACCGCCGATCCAGCAGGTGAGCGCGGATGGGGCGATGGTCCCCCTGGTGCATGGCAAATGGGGGGAGGTGAAGACGTTGGCGGTCGGGACGGTGACGACCGTGCCGGGCAAAGACGGCCCCGAAGTCTGTACCCGCGACCTCACCTACTTCTCCCGGTTGACCGATGCTGCCACATTTGTCCGTCAGGCGCGCGTCGAACTGTACCAACGCGGGACCCAGACGGCGGACCTGGTGGCGGTGGTGGGCGACGGCAGCGTCTGGATTCAAGCGATCCCCGACACCTACCGCCCCGATGCCGTGCGCATCTTGGATTTTCCCCACGCGGCGGAGCATCTGACCGAGGCCGCCCAAGCGAGTTTGGGGTCCCAGCCCCTCCTGTTCCACACCTGGTTGGCCGAGCAGCTGCACGCGCTCAAACACGAGACGCCGGAACCAGTGCTCGCTGCCCTGCGCCTGCTGCCGACCGAAGCGACGCCCGATCCCGTCGCGGCGGCCGACGCCCGCGACAAGACGCTTGGTTACTTGGAAGCGCGCCTGGACCAGATGCAGTACGCCGACTTCCAGCAGCGCGGCTTGCCGATTGGCAGCGGCGCCATGGAGAGCGCCTGCAAGCTGGTGGTGGAAGCTCGGCTCAAAGGCAGCGGCATGCATTGGGAACCAGACAATGTCAGTCCCATGGTCGCCTTGCGCACCGTCCTCTGTTCCAAACGCTGGGCCGAGGCCTGGCCGAAGATTCAGCAGGAACTCCGCCGTCGCGCCTACGCCCAACGCCTGGCGCGCTGCCAAAAGCGACGCCCTCAGCCCGAACCGATCCCCGCTATGGCGCCATCACCCAAACGCAAAGTCCACCTCGCCAGCGCCCACCGGCGCATGCGCGCCGCCACCCCGCCCAAGATCGTCAACGGGCGCCCCACCGACGATCACCCCTTCCGCAAATCCTTCAAACAGACCGGCTAGCAGACAGTGACGCACAACTCTGCGCCGCACCCGTCCACGGGTCTGTTGGCATGTGCGTCGTTGCGCTACTATACGCCAGCAATGTGACGGCCTTCTGAACGAGGTGAACCGATGTACATATATGTCGATCATTGGTCACCTTGCGCTCGCGATGCTATCAAATGCAAGCTGCGCGACCGAGCCGGTCAAGCCGGGCAGTGGCGAGCCGCTGGGGCCCGTGCTCAGGATGCGGGCGACGACATTGCGCTCTTGAAACACCGTCAGGCGCATGTTAACTCCGGGCAACTGCATACTGTAGGCGACAGCGTTGGGGCCAAGACCCGATGTCGCCAGGTGAGTGACGGTGCCGAGCGTGACGGTTTCGCCAGCGATGGCGTGAAACATGCCCTGGGCGTCGGCGGCCGTGGCATACCGTCCGAGACTGACTTGCATCCAGGCAGGATAGGTCGTCGTGATCGGCGTCGCCGTACTCGGCAGCCCGTAGGTGACCAGGGCGCCATCCTGGCGGTGCCAGTGCTGGAAGAGCGCAGCTTCCCCAATGCTGGTCGAAGCGAGACGTACCAGCGACTGATTATCCGCCGGCTGCTCGTTCAGTTCCTGCAGGTTTGCAAAGGGTTGCCCTTGCGGCGGGAGCAGGCCCCGCGGTGCGGTCTGCACCAGGGAAGTGTCCTGGAACAGCGAAATCTGGGGGCGATGCGGAAGATGGGCGCGGATACTGGCAGGACCGCAACCGGCCGACAATGCGGCAGTAACGACGAGCGGTAGCAGCCAGCCGCTACGCTGCGAGACGAGTGGAGTGCGCCATAGCACTGGTCACGTTCCTCAATTCAGCATTCAGCGTGTACGCGTATCCTGGTGCAGTGCGCCTTGCACCGTCTTCAGGTTCATGTCAGGTTCATGTATAGTGCTGCAACCTGAATTTTCACTGTACGACACAGCGACCTATTCACGCACACGTCACCATAGAGACCTATGCTGCCACACTATGGAGCACATTGAGACGCCGTACATGTGCGTCAGCATCGTCATGCCGACGCACAACCGCCGCGAGAGCTTGAGCCGCACGCTGCTCGCTGTGGCCGAGCAAGACTTTCCTGCTGACCGCTTCGAGGTGATTATCGTCGCGGACGGCTGTACAGACGGGACAGTCGAATTGCTGGCGATGCTGAAGGCAACCCTGCCGTACAGCTTGCATTGGATCGTTCAGGAGCAAAGCGGACCGGCGGCGGCACGCAACGCGGCCATCGCTGCCGCGCAGGGTGACGTCATCGCCTTCCTGGACGATGACGTGGTGCCTGTTCCCGGCTGGCTGTCGGCGCACATGGCTTACCATGCGCGTGACGCGCAAGCTGTCGTCATCGGCCCGCTCTCGCCGGGCAGCCGCCTGCGCCCGGCCTGGGTGCGCTGGGAAGACGACAGCCTACAACAGCAATATCGCGCGATGCTCGCTGGCGTTTATCGTCCTACGCCGCGCCAGTTTTATACCGGCAACAGTTCCGTTCGACGACAATGGATTGTGCAGGCCGGCGGGTTCGACGGGCGGCTGCGCCGCGCGGAGGACGTAGAACTGGCCTTCCGGCTGCAAGATCTGGGCCTACACTTCGTGTTCGATCCCAGCGCCGACGGACTACACCACTCCATTCGTACCTATCGCTCCTGGCTGGGCATCCCCCGCCAGTATGGGGAGAATGATGTCCTCATGGGCCGGGTGCGGGGTCGCGCGCACTTGCTGCACGCGATCGGCCGCGAGTTCCATCACCGTCGGCGTAGCACGCGGCTGCTCGCGCGCTGGTGTCTAGGACGCCCCTCAAGGTACAGGTTCGTCATCGGCACACTTGGCCTCGTTGCCCGCCGAACCGATCGTTTTAACTGGTATCGTCCGAGCGCCGCGGCTTGCAGCGGAATTTGGAACCTGGCGTATTGGCAAGCACTCTCTGAGGCTTTAGGAGGCCGGAGTGAGTTTTGGCGTCTCGTGTTGCCACGCACACACGCTGAATGACGCCTGAATGTCCAGTGAAGTGTTCAGGTAGGCGTCATCAAGACGACGTATGGTGAACCGTGCTGAGACGCCGTGAAACGCTACAGGACTTGCGTGAAGGCAGGGGGACGGGGTGGAGCGCCTGACGACCGATGATGTGTTGCTCACATTCAAGGAGGCGGAAGAGTACCTACGGGTAAGCCGTGCAACCGTTTACCGGCTCCTCTGGTCGGGCCAGCTGGCCGGACACAAGGTTGGGAAGGGCTGGCGGTTCTTTAAGGCCGACCTACGCCGCCTGGTCATGGATGGAGGTACCGGCATGGTCACCAACGCACCGAGCACGGTCGGAATACGCGAGGACTGAGGAGGCGGTAACTGATGGAACGCTACTTCGAGACACTCTTTCGCTTCAAATGGTTATTCCTGTTCGTCCTTGTGCTCGTTCCGAGCTTGGGAGCCGGCTACGCCATCGACCAGCGGCAGGTCCTCTACCAATCCGTTGGGACCGTGTGGGCAGATAAGCCTGCCTATCTTGACATCGCCTCGCAGGATTGGAATCAGTGGAACACGCCGGCGCAAAATCAGGCGAGCAATGTGCAGGAGTTTCTGCAGACGAATAGTTTCGCTCTCGAGGTGCTCAACCAAACTGACCTGCGCGCCAACCTCACCACGCAAAGGCAGGCTCAACAGACGCTCACCAACCTGCGGACGCGAGTGAGCATCACTGCGGCCGGCACCCATCTGCTCGCGATCAGTTACTCCGACGAACAACCGAAGGTAGCGCAACAGGTCGTACAGGCGATCATTGATACCTTTGACAAGGAAGTACTTTCTAGCGCCACGAGCCAGAATTCGGTCGCGCTCGCCTTTTATCAGAAGAAACTGCAGGACGTCACGGCGACGGCCGCCAACTCGACGGCAGCGCTGCGGACCTATCTGGAAGCACATCCCGAACTAACACAGGGGACAAACGCCACACAGGCGCAAGTCTCGCAGCTCGTGGCCAATGCCTCTTTTGCCGCCCAGCATCCGGAGTTGGTCAAACTGATCCAGGACCAGCAGACGGCAACGGACCAACAGTCGAAGTATCAGGCACAGGTTGATCAGATTCAGTTTTCCCAGAGTTCTGAGGCCGTTGGTACCGGCCAGTCATTCCGTATCATGGACCCACCTGCCTTCCCCACCAGTGCTTTGAGCAGCAAAAAAAAGCTCGTATTGGAGATTGGCATTGCTGTCGGGGCTGCGGTCGGCTTTGTCGTCGGAGGAGTGGTTCTCTTGACGGCGCTCGATACAACGCTGCGCAGCGCGACAGTCGCGGCGGACCGCTTGGAGCTGCCAGTGCTCGTGATGGTGCCGTTGTTGAACGAGCGCCGAGGCCTCATCCGGCGTCAGCGCTTCAGCCACCGCCATGTTCGGACGCTACTCGCGATGGAAGCGCATCTGCCCGAACTGACCGGTCCGACGGTCAGAGCCTAATGCTGAGACGCGGGAATTAAGGAGAGAGCGAGCATGGCAACCCTTCCCCTCACGGCTCCCATCGGGCACGGCAAGGTCTACAAACCGGTCTACCGAAAGCTCGAAACGGCACCGCGTACAGTGTCGGCAGCAACGCCTAGCTATACGCGCAGCGAAATGGCGAGCCGCCGGTACCTAGAAACGGCCTATCGGGAGATATACACTACCCAACTGGCCGACCTCGAAACCGGGGAGTCCTACGTCATCGGCGTCACGAGCGCCGTGCGCGGCGAAGGACGCACAACGACTGCCCTCGGATTGGCGCTGGCGATCGCGCGGGACTTAGGTTTGCGCGTGCTGCTGGTCGAGCTTGATCTCCAACACCCGGTACTTGCCCAGGAACTTCAGGTCACCGGGGTACCTGGCCTGGCTGATGCCGCGAATGCACCGGAGTTGATTGGCAGTGCCGTGCGTCACCTCGAAGCGTGCGGCGTGGACGTGCTCCCCGCCGGGAGAGCGCCTGTCGCTATCTCCCGGCTCCTCCGGTCGGCGACCCTCCGCGACCTGATTGCAACAGCACGCACCGTGTATCACGTCATCGTCCTAGATATGCCGCCCGCGCTCTCAAACAGCGACGTGGTGCCACTGAGCGGCCTCACCGACGGTGTGCTCATGGTCGTACGGTCCGGCGTCACGCCAGCACGCCTTGTTGAGCAGGCTACAGCACGCTTTCCCGCAGGCATGGTAAAGGGCATCATTTTGTCTGGCCAACACTCCAAGATTCCGAACTGGCTGCGACGCCTCTTTTGAGAGTCCAAGCTGCTGCAAATACCAGGAGTCGGTTGGGGTTCTGGAATCAACGCGCTAGCCAAAGCTACCGGCCAGAAAGCCGGCAATGCGCTTACGTCGAAGATGTCATTGAAGGGAACGGCGCGCGATGTACATAATGCTTGCACTCATCGTTGGCAGCCTGCTCATCGGCTGTTCCGGCACGATATCGGCCCGAGCCCAACCGTGGCTTGCCCTGACCGCAGCTACGGGGGCAACGCTAATTTACTATATCTCCCAAAGGGCTATGTGATGGTCGCGGCGCAAGACCTGACGGTAACGTCGCTCCGCAACTGGTCCCGGCTGCGCAACTTTTTGGTGTGCGCGATCTTCGCGGTCGTTGTCTGGGTGTTAAGCGACGCGTCGCTCAGCCGCGGGCTCACATCATCGATTTTACTGGTGCTCGGCTTGATCCTGGTCGGCTTGTGCACCTTGATATTTTGGAGACCGGTTATTGGCTTGTATACCGGCGTACTGCTCAACATCGCCATGGATGGTCAGGTCCCAGGCGATCCGATCAGCAAATACACTGCCTACTTCCACGAGAATCTAAACACTTTTGCCCACGCCGGTGTTGCGTTTTCTCCACTCGAACTCTTGTTTGCGGTCACGACCCTCGCGTACCTGCTACGTACAGCGTCCGGAATGCGCCTGCAAGGTGGAACTCTGGCGAAACCGGTTCTCGTGTTCGGACTCTTTCTCGCCTTCGGGTTCGTTTGGGGGTTTAGTCATGGCGGTGACTGGAAAATCGGCCTCTTCGAGGCGCGCGGACCTTTTCTGCTAGTAATGCTCTATTTCCTGGTAACAAATCTCATCCGCGACGAACGCCAGCTCGCGCATCTACTCACCGCGCTAGAAACCGGCTTGGGCATTCTCTCGGCCTGGACTACTTTTCGCCTGTTTGTATTCTTGCATGGCCATTCCGGCGGCGCGGATGGTGCATTGGGCGTTAATCACGAAGATGCCGTATTCCTAGGCTACTACGCCGTCATTTGTCTGTTGCGCATGGTCTCACCAGGCTCGCGAAAGCGGCCTTTCCTGCTCCTGATGGCGTTGCTCAGCGTTGTCCTAATGTTGGAGATGCAGCGCCGCGCCGCTTCGGTCTGTCTGGTCATGGCTCTGGTTGTCCTCGCCATCGTCTTGTTCTACCGCCGCCGTCACCTTTTTCTTCGACTTGCCCCGATCGCTGCGCTGCTCATCGTCCTCTACTGTGGCGCCTTCTGGAACAGTAACAGCACCTGGGCTCAGCCGATCCGGGCCATCCGCACGAGTTCAGCGTCTAGCAGTGTAAACGCTCGTGACAACTCATCCGACCTGTATCGCGTAGCGGAGAAGGCGAATGTGCGCGACACCATCAAGGCGGGTCCGCTCACTGGCGTTGGCTTTGGCCGCAAATATCTGGAGACACATCCCGTTATGCATTTTGCTGACTTTCAGTTTCAGTTCTACACGCCGCACGCCGAGGTGCTCTGGATTTGGCTGAAAATTGGCGCCGTGGGCTTTGCTGCTTTTTGGGTGCTCGTCTGCTTGGCGCTCATGCGTGCCGGGAGTCTTATCAGTCGACTAGGAACCGCTCCACTCGGCTTTAGCTGTCTCGTCGGCATTCTCTATGTCGCCATGTTGCTGACATTCTCCTACGTCGATATTGGCCTAGCCAATATTCGCTGCGAGATGATGCTAGGCACCGCCTTAGGTATTGTGGGCACCGCGACAGATCTGTGGCGAAGGCAAGCTATCTCGCGCCGCCCCAGTTCGGCAAGCCGACTGGGGTCTAGCAGCCGATTCGTTATTCACTCGTAACAGGAGGATTGCCATGACTACCAGCGCCGTGCCGTCGGCACACGTTTCGGTCATCATCTGCACTCGCAATCGCGGTGACCGAATTGGAGCGACACTGACCAGTGTGCTGACGAACGACCACGTTTCGTTTGATCTGACGGTCGTTGATCAGAGCAATAACTCTGAGACAGAGGACGCCGTCGCGCCGTTGGCGTCGGTCGACGCGCGACTGCGGTACCTTCATGTGACTGAGCCGGGCCTATCGCGTGCCTACAACACAGGCATTCGGAATACGTCGGGCGAACTGCTGGCCTTTACCGATGATGACTGTGTCGTTCCTTCAGACTGGCTCACCTCGATTGTCCGCGCGCTGGAAGAGGACAGCGAGGCAGGTCTGCTGTACGGCCAGGTGCTTGCTCCAAAGGACGGCTTTCGCCACGGCCGCATCACGCCTGTCCTTCGAATCCCGGAGACCCGACGACTCAGCAAAGGCGACGGGTTCAAGGTCTTCGGCATGGGCGCGAACTTCGCTGCCCGCCGGCAGCTCTTCGCCCAAATCGGGGGATTCGACGAGTTGCTGGGCGGTGGGGCGCCTCTGGCGTCATCCCAGGACTACGACCTTGCCTTTCGTGCCTACCGTTCCGGAATCGCTATCCTCCTCTCCTCGGACGTTGCCGTGATCCATTACGGCACGCGCACTGCCGAGCAATGGCTGGCGACAGAACGCGCTTATGGCATAGGAGACGGCGCCTTCTACTTCAAACATATGCGTTGCCGCGACACTTTTGCCATGTGGCTCTTTGGGCGGGCAGTTCTGGACGCCGCCTGGCGCTATGGCGCGAAGCGAGCATTTCGTCGCGGATCCCCAAGTTTGAACTATTTGCGCGCGATCCCGGAGGGCATACGGCGCGGCACCCAGTTTGGCGTCGACAGGCGTCTCCGTCTCTACGTCCAACGCTGAGACGCCGCCGATAATTTTCGGATTGAGAGAAAGAGGTTCACAAGGTATATGGATGAACGTGTCGTTGTACTCGGCGCAGGTCCAACTGGCCTCGGTGCTGCTTACCGATTGGCGGAGTTGGGCCACGCTAACTGGGACATCTACGAGCGAACTGACCACGTCGGCGGCTTGGCGTCTAGCTACCGGGATCCGCAGGGCTTCATCTGGGATCACGGTGGCCACGTCATGTTCAGCCACTACAGCTACTTCGATGACCTGGTGGAAAAGATGCTGCGCGGTGATTACGATCAACACATGCGCGAAGCCTGGATCTGGATTTACGATCGCTTTGTGCCATACCCGTTCCAGAACAATATCCACCGGCTGCCCAAGGAGACCTTCCTCGACTGCGTCATGGGCATCGTGGAAGCACAGCGACGTGCTCTGCCCAAAGGAACGTTTGAGCAATGGATCCATGCCGTTTTCGGGGAGGGAATCGCTCGTCACTTCATGCTGCCCTATAACTTCAAAGTCTGGGCGCATCCCCTGGAAATGATGGCGACGCAGTGGCAGGGAGATCGTGTACCCACCGTCGACCTGCGTCGCATCCTTCAAAACCACCTGGACGATCGCGACGACGTCAACTGGGGACCGAATAATAAGTTCAAGTTCCCACTTTTGGGTACCGGGATGCTCTATGAGCGCGTCGCCGAAGCTCTGCCGAAGCCTGTTCAGCTTCACAAGGAGGCGACGGAAATCGACATCCAGTCCCATGAGGTTGCCTTTGCCGATGGCAGCCGCACCAGCTATGACCGGCTTATCACGACAATGCCGATCCCTGAGCTGCTCAAGCGTATGTCGCATTGCCCACCTTCGGTGAGGACCGCGGCACGTGACCTGCACCACACTGAAGGCTTCTTTGTCGGCATCGGCGTCGCTGACCCCTGCCCGAGCAGCAAATGCTGGATGTATTTTCCAGAGTCCGACACACCGTTCTATCGGGTGACCTACCTGTCGAACTATTCGCCGCAAGTCACGCCTGGGCCTGGCTACTTCTCGCTGCTGGCAGAGATCTCCGCCTCTCCGTACAAGGAGGAACGCGCCGACGACATTATCGAACGGACCATTCGAGGCATGGTCAGCGCCAACCTCCTGACGCCGGACCAGGCCACCCAGAGGATCGTAAGCAAACAGTTGTTGCGCGTTCCCTACTCATACCCCGTGCCGACCATTGGGCGCGACAGCGCGTTGGCAATCATCCAGCCCTGGCTTATGGAGCATGGCATCTACTCGCGTGGCCGCTTCGGCGCCTGGCGATACGAGATCGGCAACACGGACCACTCGGTGATGCAGGGCGTCGAACTCGCCGATTTTCTCTTGTCGGGGAGGCCGGAGACGACATGGTCCCTGCCGCCTGGCGCAGAGGCGAAGGCTCGGTTAGCCTAACGGCGGCTGATCCGTGATGCGTGCATCGGGGGAAGGTAGAGTGTGGCCTTGGAACATGGCAACAGAGCAATCGCCGTAGATCGTCCTTCATCAGGCTCATCACATTCCATCTCGGGACGCGGTGGCTTTTTCGTTCCATCACTTGACGGTCTTCGCGCCTATGCCGTGATGCTCGTGTTTCTCTCCCATGCCTGGACAGCCAAATGGTTACCGGGCAACTTCGGCGTCACCGTATTCTTCTTCCTCAGTGGCTATCTCATCACGAGCCTGCTACGTCGGGAGCACGAAAGGTCTGCTCGCATCAGTTTTCGGGCCTTCTACCTGCGCCGCACACTGCGCATTCTGCCGCCCTTCTATCTGGTGCTCTTGCTTGCATCCGCACTCACGGTCTCCGGCATGCTACCGGGGAGCGTACAACTCGTGCCCGCGCTCTTCCAGGTCTTCCATCTGAGCAACTATTACATTATTCAGCATGGTTGGTGGGACGGTCGAGCCCCGGGAACATGGGTATACTGGTCACTCGCCGTCGAGGAACACTTCTATCTGGTATTTCCGGTGGTGTACCTATTTCTGGTGCGCCGTGTTCCCTCCCCCCGCCGTCAGATGTTGCTCCTATTTGGGGTCTGCGCCGCAGTGCTCGCCTGGCGCTGCCTACTCGTCTTCGATCTGCACGCCATCAAAGATCGAACGTATGTGGCGACGGACACCCGCATCGACTCCATCCTCTTTGGCTGCATCCTGGCCATCTATGGGAACCCGATGCTTGACCGCACGCGCCTCTCGGAGCGGCGACTGAAGTGGTTCTGGCTACCATTAGGTATCGCCGGGCTATTGATCAGCTTCGCTATACGGTCAGAGCCGTTCCAGGAGTCCTTCCGCTACACTCTCCAGGGAATTTCACTGTTTCCGATCTTCATTGTCGCTATCCGCTACCCCGATTGGGGGCCATGCATGCTGCTCAACTTTCGCTGGATCAGGTTTATGGGGGTGCTCTCCTATTCATTCTATCTGGTGCATCCAACCGTCATCTTCAGCATCCAGCAGTGGACAAACTTGCCACCTCTCATCCAGGCAGTTCTCGCCCTACTGGTATCGCTTACGCTATCGATAACCATCTACTTTACGATTGAGCAGCCCAGTGCCCGCCTTCGCAAGCGGCTGTCGAGTGCCGGAGAAGGCAATCATGCCGCTACACCGGTCTCGGTCGACCACACGGTTGATCCTCCCTTCAGTAGTGGCCGTCAGCGTGTGCCCTCGCTGGACGCCACCCCGACGCGGTAAGCGCGCTATGTGCGGCGAGCACAGTACATTCGACATCGCGTACAATGACTTGATCCCGCGTCGCCACGGTCAACAACGCAAGTCGAGGCTGCACGATGACAAACGAACCGGACTCCAAAGTGCACCAGGGCGAGGCTCCAGCATCCAACAGTCTGGGCATGATGCCTGCCCGTCAACGTGGTCACCTTTTGGACTTACCTAGGGAACCACGGTCCTATTTGAGTACGCCAGGCAAATCGCTGCAGAAGGTGACGAGATGGCTCAATGCGCGCTGGCGCTTGCGCGCGTGTACTCAGGTGGGCCGGTGGACGAGGCTCGTGGGACGTCCCTTCGTGAGCAATCGAGGGCAATTGGTGATCGGCGACCGCGTTCAGTTGTTCTCCCACTACGCTCGCTCGGTGTTTGCAGTGTTCCCAGGCGGTAGGCTTGAGATCGGCGATCGAACGTTCCTAAACTACGGTCTGGATATCGCCGCCACGCGCCTGGTCAGGATCGGTGCTGACTGCATGATTGGAACGCACGTAATTATTCTGGACAACGACTTTCACGAGGTCTCTGATCACACCCGGATGCCCCGCCCCAGGCCGGTGATCATTGGGAATCGTGTCTGGATCGGCAACCGAGCGACGATCCTGCCAGGGGTCAGCATCGGCGATGACTCCGTGGTCGGAGCGGGCAGCGTCGTCGTCAGCGATATCCCGGCACATTCCGTCGCAGTCGGCAACCCTGCCCGCGTCGTAAAGTCGCTATAGCAACACCGCCCTCCCGGACCCGTTTGGCCCGAAAGTACTATCCTGACATTCGCCTCATTGCGGGGGGGGGACAACGTTCCGAGACGTCCTAGAGCACCGGTCCAGTAATCCACCAGAGCAGTGATTGGGCAGGATTACAGCCCGACATGCCATGTCTGCGCCAGAGGGAGAACGCCGATCGACCGGGCCAAGCAGTGGCTCTCGCTGCCCCGAAAGCCATTACTGGACCGGCGCTCTAGTACCTACTAGTACCTGAGTGCGCCGCAAAGTTTTGCGCGCTCGCTTGCTTCCCTCCTGGAGACACGAACCGCAGCCAGAGGGCACGGCTGCGGCTCCATCTGGAGAGCTTGCCTGCTATGCAAAACTTTGCGGCGCACTCCTAGTACCTATAGGGCATGGTAATCTCGCGCCAAGACGGCTACACTCGTCCAATTCCTATTATCGCGGGCGCTAACATCATGCCCTGATTGCTTAGACTAGGAGTAAGATCATCCTACAGATTAACTCTGGCTCATTACCGAATCTATTACACATCAACAAGCCTCTCAAGCCGTTGGCGATTCGCGCATTCGCAAGTATAATCATTCTCGCTCTGATCTTTGGAGTCTTCGGCGGCGATGTTGCTTCGGCAAATACCAGTAGTAGCACGGCAAAGAGCCCGATGAAGGCGCTAACAGTTATGGACACGAACTGCGGATTGAGCCAGGTGGGGTTCTGCGACACCTTTAACACAGCTTCGCCGGGTGGGCGAGCCGGAGACCTAAATGACGCAAACTGGAGTTTTGCCCGGTTGAGTTCGGCAGTGAATCCCGGACAGGGACAGTTCAACTGGTACCCACCCACGGATGCAATGTTCTGCATGACACCCATCTCCGGCGTGTTACCGCCACAGGACTCGTTCTTCTGCAACGCCAATGGCATGGAGCATATGCACTGGATGACCGCAATGAATGACGGTGGCTCCTACGCCCTAGACTCAGCCCAGATACGTCAACCCTTTGATTTCGCGGGCCGCACCGGTATCGTAACTTTCGGCGTAGATGCCGTCACGCGGGGCCCGCATAGCTGGTGGCCCTCGGTTGTGATCACGGACCAGCCGGTGGAAGGCCCCCACCCGGTCCACCCTGGTGAGCAGGTCAGCCCACGCAATGGCATCAGCATCAGCTTCGACAATCCCTGCGCCCAGAGTAGCGCGACGACTGACGCGACTTCTGTCACCGTGGGGGACTTCCAGCGCTTCGATAATTACGTGCAGAACAGTGTCAATTTTACTCCCACCTGGGCCGATCCCAACTACTGCGTCGCAGTGGCCCGGGACACTATGAACCGCATCCAGGTCCGTGTCAGCCAGCAGGAAATCCAGGTCTGGGGAAGCGACGCGGGCACCGACACCCTGAAGCTGATGGCAGATGCTACCGGACTCAACCTGCCGTTCACGCGCGGCTATGTCAGTTTGCAGCAGTCGCAATACAACGCCGCGAAGTTCAACGGCGAGAGTGCGCACACCTACCATTGGCACGATGTGGGCTTTGACGGCCCGGTCTTGCCGACCCCTCGCGCCTACGAGGTTCCTGATGCCATGGTGCCGGACAGCGGCGGACTCGACCTCGGCTATGACATGAAGACCGGTACGGCTGGTCCCAACTTCACTCTGCCCAACGTCGACTTGACCGGAGCGACCGGGGCTGTCCTCTCTTTCGACGCGAACTACATCGGTCTGGGAGGTTCGGTCAGTTACCGCTTCAATGGGGGTCCTTGGCGGCAGCTAGTCCAACCCACCGACACCGCCAGTTGGTTTGGCTTCGTGGCACCGGTGACGCTAAGTGATCTACGTCAGGGCAACAACATTCTGGAGTTCGAGCCACACGGTGTGATCTCCTGGATGCCTAATGACGCCGCTCTGGCCAACATTGACCTTGAAGTAGGAGTTCCGTCCGGAACCGGTGGGTCGCCGACGGCAACGGCGACGCCGACGGCCACCGCAACGGCGACGGCCACACCGAGGGCGCCAGCGACGGCCACACCGAGGGCGACGGCAACGGCCACCACGTCGCCTTCCGCGACGCCGTCCTTCAGCGATGCGTCAACAGCGTCGCCCAGCACAGTCGAGCCCGGGGCGACGACCACGATCCACACCACGATCACGAACCACGGCGGCGCTTTGAGCAACGGCAATGTGGACATCGAGGTGTACGATGCTTCCGGGCAGAAGGCGGGCCAGCAGGTCTTCAGCGGCCAGAACCTCGCCGCAGGCCAGTCGGCAACCTATAGCTACGCCTGGACGGCTCCGACGACCAGCGGCACCGACACGGTGATGGTGGGCGTGTTCAATGGCAACTGGAGCACCGACTACTTCTGGGACGCCTCGGCCGCCACAGTCGCGGTGACCACCGCTGCCCCGACGGCTACGGCCACACCGAGACCAACCGCAACCGCCACGGCCACACCGGTGACTACGACGACGGCGACACTGGGCGCCACGACGGCAGGAGGGCAGACGGACTCCGGCGATGCCAACTTCGTGAACGGCTCACGCTTCACGTCGAACGCCACGGGGGGAACCGTCACGAGCATGAGCGTCGCCATCGGCCAGGCCGATGCCGCCCCCCACAACCAGTATCAGCTTGCTATCTACAGCGACAACAACGGCGCCCCCGGCACCTTGCTCGCGCACAGCGGCACGGGGACGCTCACGGGGAACGCCTGGAACACGCTGCCGGTCAGCGCCACCTTGCAGCCCAACACCAACTACTGGCTGATGTACAATACCAACGGCAGCAACGACGCCATGAACGACCTGCACTACGACACGAGCGGCAGCGTGCTGTACGCCTACAGCACCGCCAGCGTCCCCTTCGGCTCCTGGCCCACCACCTTCGGCCAGGCCACCACCAGCACCGACCAGTACTCAATCAATGCCCTTTATACGCACTGATGAGTCGAGAAAGCAACTCAAGGCTGGATATCGCACCCGGGCCAGGCTATATGGCCTGGCCCGGGTAAATGGTTGAGGTAGTGTGTCTGTGCCAGCCAACGCCGGATCGCACAGCAGTCGTCAAGGAAAGATTAGGCAGTTCGGGGGCAGAAGGCCTGCAGGTCTGGTCAACCCAAATCACAAGGGGCGATCCCAGTCACCTCGTTGGGATGCGCTCCCCTAAAGGGCCTTCACGACGCGGGCAGGGTTTCCAACCGCGACAGAGCGCGATGGAACACTCTTTACAACAACAGTTCCTGCTCCTATCACCGAATCGTCGCCGATACTGACGCCCGGAAGAATGGTGACTCGGTTGCCCAACCATACGCGATCTCCGATGATAACCGGCCTGGATCTCGGCGTGCGCGTGTGGTCTCTGACGTCGTGGAAGTCGCTATCCAGGATGATTACGCGGAATTGCCAGTGGGCATTCATCCAACTCACGACCTTGTTGAGAGAGCTCCGCGGCGATCTAAGGTATGACCACGGCTCCCGCGGTAGGTGAAGGATACGACGCCCGTCGAAGGAGCTACGATCAAGCGCACCGTCGTAACCGCTAACGCTCGTATCATCACCGGGCTGCGCGGGCACGTCAATATCATCACTCATCAACCCTACGCTACCATATAGACTCGAAACAGTACGCCGACCGGTCGCCCTAAATCCTTCGATGGGGCCTGTTGAATCTGCAATCCTAGGCGACCAGGCGCAGTTCGTCGTGGGTGGCGTCGTCGGCCAGGAGTGCTGGTGGGACGTTGTAGATATGGCGAAAGACGCGGTCGGGGTCGGCCTGGAAGCGGTCCACTTCCGCTTCGGCGTCGACGTAGCGGTTCCAGAAGTCGTCACGTGGTGGTTGTGCGTCACCTCGCGCCGGCAGACGCGCCAGAGGCGTTCAAACCAATACGGGTGAAAACCGCTTCCTCGAGCTACAATTAGATGCCCCATGAGTGGCCGAAGCGTATTGGTATACAGTGGAATTGGAGAGGCGATGCGTCGTATTTCGCGCCGGCTCGCGCTCGGTGTTTCGTTGTTCCCCTTTCTCTCGCTGGCCGCCTGCAGTCAACCGGGCACGGCGGCGGCGGCAGTACCAACGATTCAACCGCTGGTCACGTCGACGGCGTCCACGGTGAAGAGCGTGACCACCGCTCAGACCGGACCGGTGTACGGCGTAGCGATCGATGCCAGCCAGCGGCTGCGCCCGATCAGCCTACTCATCTACGGTCTCGCCGGCGGCAGCCCCGCACT
This sequence comes from Chloroflexi bacterium UBA4733, assembly GCA_002404055.1. The sequence continues at coordinate 4,654 of DHIZ01000187.1, read as the reverse complement.
CCAGAAGCAGATTCGGCCGAGTCTGGCGCGCTGGGGCGGGAACCCTTCCAGTCGCTACAACTGGTCGCTGGGCAATGCCTGGAATGCTGCTCGGGACTATGAGTTCCGCAACGGCAACTATGGCAACACCGCGCCGGACGACCGCCAGCCGTCCGGCGTGGCCGACAAGGCCATCGCTGCCAACCGCGCCATCGGGGCAGCCACGCTCCTCACCGTTCCCGCCCTGGGCTGGGTGGCGAAAGACGACAACAGCAACAGCCGCTCCCTTAATGTGCCGACCGGAGGCGGCCCGGCGCTCGCCGGCAGCAGTGTCGCCGCTGTCGCCGGCTATGATCCTTCCCTGAATCGCATCCGGACCTCGGTGCCCAGTGCTGCCCGCGCGGCAGCGGGAGCGCCGCCCGGCACCGTCGTGCAGCAGGAGTGGGTGCAGCATCTGGTCAAGACCTTCGGCGATGCCGCTCACGGTGGCGTCAGGTATTTCGCTATTGACAACGAGCCAGACCTCTGGGATGCGACGCACACCGACGTGCATCCCGCCCAGATGAGTTATGACAGTACACTGACGACCTTCCTGGATTACGCAACAGCGACCAAAGAAGCCGACCCGACGGCCCTGGTCACAGGGCCGGTGGTCTCCGGTTGGACCGGCTTTTACTACTCAGCTCTGGACCGCGGCACCGACAACTTCCGGACCTCGGCCGACCGCAATGCCCACAGCGGCACGCCCTTCCTGCCCTGGTGGCTGGCGCAAGTCCGCCAGCACGACGAGCAGGCCGGCAAGCGGACGCTCGACGTGCTGGACGTCCACTGGTACCCGCAGGGTGGCGAGTACACGGCCGGCGGGACGGACCCCAAGATGAACGCGCTGCGCTTGCGTTCCACGCGCAGCCTGTGGGACCCGACCTATGTCGACGAGAGCTGGATCGGCAAGATCTGGGATGAGCATAAGGTGCAAGGCGTGGTGCGGCTGATCCCGCGGCTGCACGAGTGGGTGAACGCCAACTACCCGGGGACGAAGATCGGCATCACGGAGTGGAACTGGGGGGCCGACGACACGCCCAACGGCGCGCTGGCCATCGCCGAAGTGCTCGGCATTTTCGGGCGGGAGGGGGTGGATCTCGCGGCCTACTGGACGGCACCGAAAGAGGGCGGTCCGGGGGCAGTGGCCTTCCAGGCCTATCGCAACTACGACGGCAACGGCGGGCAGTTCGGTACCACTGCCCTGGCAGCAGCCACCACTAATGATGACCAGCTCTCCTGCTTCGCCAGCCTGGACGATGCCGGTGCCGTCGTGACGTCCGTCATCCTCAACAAGGACGCTGCGACGGCGGCCTCGGTCTCCATCCAGGTGAGCCATTTCAACGGCAGTTCCGTCGCCGGCTACCAGTATGCCGGCGCCCTCAATGCGCTCCCGCCGCTCGCCGCGCTCAAACTGGAGAACGGCCGCCTGGCGCTGACGCTGCCGCCCAGTTCGATCACCGTGCTGCGCTTCTCGCCGCAGTGAGCGGCTTTTCGCCTTCCCTGGCCGGAAGCTCCTGGCCGGTAGAGCTTCCGGTAGCGCGTGCGGCAACGGTTGACCAAGCACTCGCTGCCGGCGCTGTTCCTTGGCCTGCTCCTGCGGCGCAAGTTCACCCGCGCCGGACTTCTGGTACGTATACCGGGCTTGCCGTTGGTGCACATCTGGAACAAGGGCGGCACGATTGAGGCAGCGAACTGCACTTTCTTTCCGGGGGTCCGCCTGGAGTGCTGGCGCGGCGCCCGCATCAGCATCGGTAACGGCACCTACCTCAATCGCAACGTGGAGATCATCGCTGCCCAGGAAGTGGTGATTGGCCGCGACTGCATGATCGCCTGGGACGTGGTGATCATGGACACCGACCAGCACGGCATCGGCGGCGCGCCCCCCGTCAACCGTCCGGTACGCATCGGCGACCGGGTCTGGATCGGCTGCCGGGCCCTCATCCTCAAGGGCGTCACCATCGGCGATGACGCCGTCATCGCCGCCGGCGCCATCGTCACCAAAGATGTGCCGGCAGGTGCAGTCGTCGCCGGCGAGGCCGCCCGCATCATCCGCAGGGCGCAGTAGCCGCGGCCCGAAATGACAACTTGTTCAGCAACAGCCGGCCACGGTCACCAACCAGACGGCTGAATGGGCTACCATTTGGATCAAGTGGGCTACCATGGTTGACTCAGCCCGCGCGCTATCTCGTGTCGTATTTTCATCGGAGGGCCATTATGCGCAGCACTTTCGTACGGGTGGTACTCGCCGTTTATGCACTCGGTGTCGCTACCTTCCTTGCCGGGCTCGTCGCCCTGATGTTTGCAGGCGAACGCATGCTGCGCGCGGAGGATGACTGAAGCTCTCCCTGACGAGACCTATTGGACAGTGAACTGCCCCGCCAGCAGATCACAGCCGAGGATAGCGCCGTTACTTGCAGCAACCGTGATCTGGAAGGTGTCGGCGCCGGGCGTGGCCGACGCGGGCGCCTTCCAATAGGTCGTGCTAAAACTCGGACGTAGGCATTTGGTACTACAGCACTGTTACTGACGAAATGCGCATCGTGCCGTTGTTTCGTCGTGCCCCCGCCGTTCACGGGCTATTCATCTCCGGGACGGATACTGGCGGACAATAATTCCTGTGCGCTGGGGAGCGCAACCGGCTTGGCCGGCGCCATCTCAGGAGTACCATTACGAGGGCGCAACCACGAACTGTGGAATGAGACCAGTGCGCAAGCTCGGCGCCAGAAAGGAGCATGCGCGATGGCCCATCATGACGGGGCGGCTGCGGCGCTCCCAGATGAGCGCCTCGGTGCGGCCTTCCTTGAGGTCGGCGCGGCCGCCGGACCGCGCGAGGCACTAGAGGCGCTGTTGCGGAGCGTCGGCGCCCTGTTCCATGCCGACTTGGCGGTGGCCCACCTCATCACCTCGGGCGCGGCTGACCGCCTCACGCTCGTGCTCGCCCGCGATGGCGCTCCGAAGCCTCTACCCACGCTCGCCGCGACATCGTTCGACGGCGTTCTGGAGTGGCCGGCCGGAGACACGGTACTGATCGAGGACGCAGCGGTCCTCGACCCCCGCGTCGCCCCGGCCGCCGCTGCTTTGCTGCGCGCGGGCCAGCACGCGCTGCTGGCGGTGCCGATCGAAGGGGCAAGCGGACCCGTCGGCAGCCTGGTCCTCGCCCAGCACCGGCCCGGCGCCTTTGGTCGGGCGGAGTTGGCCGTGGCGGCAGCGTTGGCGCGCCAGGCTGGTGAGGTGATCGAGCAGACGCGACTCGTCGACGGCTTGCGGAAGCACGTGCGCGAGTTGGAGCGGGTAAACGTCCAGTTGCAGCACCTCGCCGTCATCGACAGCCTGACGGGCCTGGCCAACCGGCGCGCCTATGATGCCTGCTTGCAGCGGGAGTGGCGGCGCGCGCTACGACACGGGACATCACTCTCCTTGCTGCTCATCGACATTGATCACTTCAAGCGCTATAACGACACGTATGGCCATGATGCGGGGGATGATTGCTTACGACGGGTGGCTGCCGTCGTCGGCAACGTCGTCAATCGCCCAGGAGACCTCGCCGCCCGCTATGGCGGCGACGAGTTCGTGATCGTGGCGGCAGAGACGCCTATTGCCGAAGCCAGCCGTCTCGCCGAAGTCGTGCGAGTTGCTGTCGAGGGACTCGGCATCGTCCGCGTGCGGTCCGGCGTTGGGCCTCACGTGACCGTGAGCGTCGGGGTGGCGACTACAATCCCCCGGCAGCACGATGTACCAGCGGCTCTGCTGACCGCCGCCGACGCTGCCCTCTATGTCGCGAAGAGGGCCGGAGGCAACGGGTGCTGCGAGGGAAACCCCCTCGACGACTCGGGGGTAATGGCAGCCAGGTAGCAACCAGTGATCGCACGAATCCATCACCATTCCGGCATCCTACCTCTCGCTCTTGGAGCAAGAAGGCCGGGACAACCTCTCCGAAGGCACCCGCATCAAGATCGAACACGCCTGTACGCCCAATGGCTACTACTGGTTCCCCATGGGCCGTCCTGGCCCGCGTCGCTAACCCTATTCCAGCCCAACGAGAAAGGAGCACCGCCGCCAACCCGGGCTCGCACCCCCCTTGGAACAACGATCAACGGAGGCAGCTTGGCAACTTACTTTGAACGCGATACTGGCAAATTATCCTGAACATTGAAAAACTCTATGCCACCAGCACCACGCCCCGCTATCAAGCAGCCAGCTAGCCCCTATCAGAGTCTTATCATTGACTGATTTAGCCGAGTAGACCAGAGTGTTTGCCTCGCCGGCGCTGAGCTCGACGGAGTTCAAAGCTTGGAATATAGTAGTGGCGACGGAACGCCAGCCAAAGAAAGAGCCGAGTGATGAGACGCATTTCCTGTATCGCCTTTCGCCCCACGTCGTCGTCGTCCCGTAACCTTACCCTCTGGGTGCCAAAAGAAGATGAACAGTGCCCTCACTTCCAGCAGCGTAGGCGATTTTCTCACTGATGATCGGCTCCGTACAATTTTGCCCAGATGACTCCGTGCTGTGCAAAGGTGCAACGGTACCGACGACCAACGTTTCTTTGGTGAAGGTGGAACTGTGCTTTGAAGACGTAGATTGCAGGGGATTGCACCGTGGCCTTGCAGAGGGAGGGCGGTGCCGCCAGAGGGGA
>DHIZ01000062.1 GCA_002404055.1 Chloroflexi bacterium UBA4733 | reverse complement strand
AAGAGCAACACGATTTCGCGCTACTCCAGCGGGTTTTGCGTGGCTCTCCGCCGGTGTTCCCCGTAGGGGCAGGCCCCCGTGCCTGCCCTGGCTCGGGCGCAAACATCGATCGACTGGTGGTAGGCGAGCAGGGCAGGCACGGGGGCCTGCCCCTACGGCGCTCGTTCGCTTGAGAATGATGCGACGCCCTCCATCTGGGCTGGACAACGGACTCCGTTCTTGCCACAATGCCACATGGGGACATGCAATAACCGCATTGGCCCCGGGCTCTGCCGCCCATAGCGCAACAGATGACTCTTGAAAGGAACACAATGCCCGTGACAACGAAGCTGAACTACTCACTCGTTGAAGGTTGGGAACAGTTGCCCGCCGACTTCACGCACCTGGACTGCGTTGGCGTCGGTGTCGACTCGCACGACACTGTCTACCTACTGACCCGCGGCCAGCCGCGGGTGATCGTCTACAGCCAGGCAGGTACGTTCCTGCGATCCTGGGGCGAAGACCTCTTCACGGCACGCACGCACGGCCTTACCGTGGCTCCGGACGACACCGTGTACTGCGTGGATGAGGGGAACCAGTGCGTCTATCAGTTCACGTCGACCGGCGAGTTGCTGCGCACCATTGGCACCAAAGGCGTCGCCTCGGAGACGGGGTACGACGGTCGCACCATCGAGAGCATCACGGGCGGGCCGCCGTTCAACCGGCCGACCAACCTCGCCGTCGCGCCGAGCGGTGACCTCTACATCACCGACGGCTACGGCAACTGCAAGGTCCATCGCTATTCGGCGGACGGGACACTGCTGCAATCCTGGGGCACGCCAGGCGCCGGGCCCGGCCAGTTCTATCTGCCGCACGGTGTCCGGGTGACCGGCGACGGGCGCGTGGTCGTGGCCGATCGCGAGAATGACCGTCTGCAGTTCTTCAGCCCGGATGGCGAGTTCCTGGAGCAATGGACGGACGTGCAGCGACCAACGAACATTGCCCTGGACCGTGATGGGAATCTATTCGTGTCGGAGTTGTGGTGGCGCGTCGGCCAGCACTCCATGGTACACGGGGACATCACGGACGACCAGCCGAGCCGCGTCAGCGTCTACGACGCTGCCGGCCACGTCCTGGCCCGCTGGGGCGGTCCCGACCAGGCAGCATCCGGCAACTTCATTGCGCCCCACGACACCTGTGTCGACTCGCACGGCGACCTCTACGTCGCAGAGGTGACGCATACCTTCGCCGCCAGCCTGGGGTTGGTGCCGCCGGACAGCCATAGCTTCCAGAAGTTTCGCCGGCAGGCTTGATGTTGTTGGCGAACTGCCGAGCCAGCGATTGGGCCGAGCAACCAGGGGATGAATCCCCTGGCTTGGCGGGACGAAGCCCCTTCGGGGCTACAATAGGGGGCAGTGGTCGCGCCATCGCGCGCTTCACCTGGGGTGGGCAGCCTGCCGCAGCAGGCTTCGTCCCGCCAAGCCGGACGATAAATCGTCCGGTCGCTTGTCCGGTGCGCTGGCATGCCCCCAATGGCCAGCAGCATCACGTCCAAGGGGAGGGCCGCACATCGCAGGGCACATCCGCTGTACCGTACATGACATGTACCCTCGCCCAGCGTATCTTCTGCCACCCGTGCGTGCTACACTGCCCCCATGGCACGATTTGTCAACCGTGACGAAGAACTGGCAACGCTGGAGGCCTGGTGGCAGGAACCCCAGGGCAGCATCGCCCTGGTCTGGGGGCGCCGTCGCGTGGGAAAATCGGCCCTTCTTGGCCAGTTTTCGATCGGCAAGCCGACAGTCTTTCACGTTGCCAGTGGCAAGCCGCTCGCTGCTGAACTAGCTGCCTTTGCCGAGGTAACCGCAGGCGTCGTGGACACCGGCTTCCGCGACCTGGGTAGCCATCCTTTCACCGACTGGGCTGATGCAATTCAGACGCTCGCCGCTGCTGCCCAAGCTCCTTTGCTCGTCGTACTGGACGAGTTCCCGGAGTTGCTCAAGGTAGCGCCGACATTGCCCAACGAGCTCCGTGCCGTGTGGGACAGGGTCAAGGACCACACCCAACTGCGTCTGCTCCTTTGCGGTTCGGCAATGCGCGTTATGGAAGAGTTGCAGCAGCAGGCTCGGCCCCTCTTTGGCCGGCTACAGCCGAAACTCCTGTTGCATCCGCTCCGCCCGCACGAGGCAGCGCTGCTCCTGCCGGACCTGACCCCGGCCGATCGGGCGCTGGTCTGGGGTCTGGTAGGCGGCATGCCCCTCTACCTGGAATATTGGAACGCCGAGCAGAGCATCGGGCAGAACATCGCCCGGCTATTCCTGCAGCCGGGGGCACAGTTGCTCCTGGAGGGCGATCTGCTGCTGGCGGACGATTTTGACCAACCCCAGGACGTGGGTCCCCAGGTGTTATATGCCATCGCCGCCGGGAAGACGCGCTGGGCGGAGATTGCCGATGCCGTCAGGACGAAACCGGACCGCGCATTGGAACGTCTTACGACCTTGCGACTCGTTGAGCGGGTGACGCCAGTGACGGATGATCCACAGGGCAGCCGTCGTTCCGTCTACCGGATCAGCGACAACTTCCTGAACTTCTGGCTCTCTGTGGTGGCCAGGCACCGCACGCAGATTGAGCGCGGCCTGGGTCAGACGATCCTCCCCGTGCTGCTTCAGGAATGCAGTGACTTCATGGGCGGTCCCTGGGAAGCCGCCTTTCGCGCCCACCTCACCCGTCTGGCGCTGCAAGGTGTGCTCGGCCCGGAGGTTGTGGCAATCGGCGCCTGGTGGTCAGCCGACAGCCAGACGGAGATTGATGCGATCGTGCTGGCCGGGCGTGCTCGTACCGCGACGCACCTCGGCGAGGCCAAATGGGCTCGGACCGTCGACGGTGGCCGGATCGTCGCCGGGCTGCAGCGCAAAGCCGGCGCCATTCCCAAACTAGCCGACCAGCCGGAGTACATCGTCTGCGCCCGCGAGACGGTCACCCCTCACCACAGTCTGACATTGGCAGTGACCGCCGCCGATATCTTCGGCACCTGACGCCAGGACAGACTTAGGACCCATGACGGAATAAGTGCTTCAGATGAGACCCCACTACCAGAGGCGCTGTATGCCGTGCATGCAGCGGTTATTCGGTCATGAGCCCTTAGAGCCTATCCTAAAACCTG
>DHIZ01000303.1 GCA_002404055.1 Chloroflexi bacterium UBA4733 | reverse complement strand
AAGGCCTCTTCTGTTATATTCGAGAAGAACAGGAGGACACGATGGCGGCGGAACGCGACAACGAGCGGGGCACTTCCCAGAGGGAAGCGGTGACGACGACCGCGTTAGCAAAACGAGAGCAAGGGGACGGCGACACGCGCCTTCTGTTGCATTCGAGCGAGAAACGTCGTTTTGTTGCATTCACTCCACCGAAGAACAAGCGCTGGCAGCCCCCGGAAGGGCTGGCACCGGCGGATGTGCAGGCGATCATCGACGCCGCACCGGAAGGCCGCGACCGCTTGTTGTTGCGCGTGCTGTGGGCGACGGGCGGCCGGATCAGCGAAGCCCTGGCCTTGCGGGCCTGCGACATTCAGCGGGACGCCTTGATCCTGCCCAACCGCAAGAACCCCGGCCAGCCGACCAAACGGCTCTTCCTGCCGACCGGCAGCCTGGACCTGCCGGGAGAGTTGCTGCTCTGGCAGAAGCAGCAGCACCTGGCGGACGACGACCCGCTGTTCTGTTCCCGCAAGAAGGGGGCGGACGGCAAGAAACGGGCGATCTCCCGCGTCCAGGCCTGGAAGATCGTCAAGGAGGCTTCGGCCCGGGCGGGCATCCAGGTCTTGGCGCTGCGTCCCTCACAGCATGGTGACGCCGGCGCACCGGCGCCCGTGCATCCCCACCTCTTCCGGCATGCGCGGGTGCGCCAGTTGGTGCGGCAGACGAAGAGCTTGCCGCTGGCCCAGAAGCAGGCGGGCTGGTCACGGTTGCAGATGGCCTACTTGACGATCGGCGACGACGAGGCGCGGGAGCTGATGCGCGGCGTCAGCGAGTAACCACGTGGGCGCGCTGGCGGTCGCTGCGCTGGCGACTGCCTGGCGACCGCCAACGCGGCGAGCTAGAGCGCTGCCGGCGCCGCCTTGAGGAGCTGGGTGAGGCTGGTCAGCCGAGAACCATCGTTGAGCAGATTGGCCCAATGTCAGGGTCGCTGCCACCGAGTGGACAAGGGTGGCGCCAATTTGGGCGAAGTGCCGTCTCCAGAAAGCGCGTCGGCGCGCGAGGAGGGGAAGGCCTGCCCCGACGTCACCCGCTCAGCACGGGCCTCCCATGCACATGGTGACAGCGACCCTAACACTGGGCCTTCATGCGCTGATCCTGCGGCGCTTTCTTGCACCGTTGTTCCGCCGCCCCGCCTGTTCTGGCGGCCGGTAGAGTCTGGCAACGTGGGGATACCGTCCGGGCGCGCGTTGCGCCCAGGGCGACCGGGCCTTGGCGCCGCTAGGCCGGCGACCCCTCGATGACGCTCAACTCGCTCGCGGTCGGGGTGATTCCCGCCAGGTGGAACCCGCCGCTCGCCAGCAGCGCCGTCCACTCCTCGCGCGTGCGCTCGCGTCCGCCCAGCATCACCAGCATGTGCAGGTCCATACGCTTCCCGGCGTCGTCCTCATTCGGTGGACCAACGACATGTTCAATCACCAGCAGGGTTCCGGTCGGTCCGATGGCGCGCCGACACGTCTGCAAAATGGCAATGGCCGGCTCGTCCGCCCAGTCGTGCAGGATGACTTTCAGGAGGTAGGCGTCTCCGCCAGGCGGGACCGACTCGAAGAAACTGCCCCCAACCACCTGGCAGCGGTCTCCGACGTCGGCCGCCTGGAGCAGCGGTTCGGCCTGCGCGACTACTTGCGGCCGGTCAAAGAGCACCCCGTGAGCAGCGGGGTGCTCGGCCAGGATCGCGGCAAGCAACGCGCCCTGTCCGCCGCCCACGTCCACAAGGCGCGTGAACCGCCCGAAGTCATAGGCGGCCAGCAGCGCTGCGACCTGGCGGCGGGTGTTGCTGGTCATATCCGCATCGAAGATCGCTCCCGCCTCGGGGTGCCGGGTCTGGTACTCCCACAGGTCCATGCCGTGCAGATGCCGGAAGGCATTCTCGCCGGTCCGGACGCTGCGCAGCAGATCCCCCCACGGTTGCCAATGGAAGGGGAGGCCGAGCCTGCGGGCCCGGAATCCGACCCCCTCGGGCCTATCGGCGCGCAGGCAGTCGCCCAAGGGGGTCATGGCGAAGCGCCGGCCGCCCTCCTCGCGGAAGACGCCGACGCTCGCAAGGGCGCGGAGCAGCCGGTAGAACGACGGGGGGGCGCAGTCGGTCGCGGCGGCGAGGTCGTCGCTGGTGCGCGGCCCATCCGCCAGTAGGTCGGCGATCCCGAGGGTGGCGGCAACGTGGATCGCCTGCGAGACCTGGTAGCCGTTGACGAGCCGCATCAGCGCGGCGGACGGACGCTGTCCTGCTTGTTCCATCTTCGTCTCCCTTTTCGAGCCGGTCATTCCCGCCCTCTGGCGAGCGCCCACCGCCGCGCCGGTGAGTCAGCGCCAACGCTCCTTTGCGCCTGGCGGTCGCTTCCGTGACGCCGGGCCAACTCTGCCCCTGGCCGCAGCGACCGTCCCAGACCGCCTTCCACGCGCGTGGAAGGACGAAGCTCGCCGCCGTCATTCCCGTGCTAGCGAGCGATGCCCCTTACAGCTTGGGGACGTCGCACGGTCAGGCGGCGGGCAGATTGCTGCTGAACATGTCGAGCGCGATCTTCCAGGCGCCGTCGGCCTGGCGCCGATACACCAGCAGGTACTTGCCGCTGTCGGGCGCCGCCTCTCCGACCGCTTGACGGCAGACGCAGGTGTAGCGGCCAACCCCATAGCCGATCGTGCCGGCGGCGTGGATCAAATTGGTCTCGCGGGCCACGCGAAAGGCGCCGGCCCCGAGCAGCTCGCGGAAGAACTCGCGGATCTGGCCGTGGCCCTGGACGAGGGGCAGGTTGGGCGGCAGCAGCAGGGCGTCGGCGGCGTAGCAGGCCGCGACGAGCTGGCCCAGCTCGCCTTCGCCGGCGTGGCGGACGAAGGCCGTATCGAGCGCATGTACCGCCGCCACGAACGCCGCATCCTCGCCCATCACTCCGCCCCCCTTCCCGCCCCGACATACCACACTGCCCCGACCGCGAGGGCCGAGCGCTAGCGCGCTCGCGTCGCCCAGCGGATGGCCAGACCAAGGGCTAGGAGAAGCGCGCCGGCGAGCCAGGCCAGGGAGGGCAGGGTCACGGTTCCCCCGCCGCCCGTGGCGGGCATGTTGGTCACCGCCGCGGCTGCCTGCGCCTGCTCGAACGCCAGGAACTTCGCCGTCTGCGGGTCGCTCGGGTCCGGCTGGCTCAGACCGCTCTCGATCTTGCCGTCGCGCACGACCACGGTGAGGTTCACGACTTGCCGGTCCACCCCCGCGGCCCGCGTCCGATCGGAAGTAACCGCGGCCCGCGCCTTGACCTGATCGCCGGAGACCTGAGGGGCGCCGACGATGGTCAGGTGGGCGTGCAGCGGCAGGAAATTCTGCACCATGTCGCGCTGAACGGCGTCCCGGCCGATGCAAGGCTTGGCGACGGTGCATGCCGGGCCGCCTACCAGACGGACGTCGTCCGCGACCAGCGCCATGGACCCTGCCACGTTGCCGGCGTTGCGGAGATCGTAGAAGCGCTGGACCACCGCGAGCGGGTCCGCCCCCTGGGCGGACGCGCCGACGGCGGAGACCAGGAGCGCACCGACCGCCAGGATCGCTGTGACGACCAGCCGTGTAGCGCTGCTTCCCCTGCCGCCAATGTTGCGCATTGCCACTTCCTTTCCGACTGAGTTGCGCATTGCCACTTCCTTTCCGACTGAATTGGATCCTCCACACCAGATCGCGTCGCGCGTTCACCAATCACCGCTGTCCATCCGCACCTCCTTCCCACGCCATTGCTTCGCTACCGCCTTCCCGCGCATATTCCGCGAGACGTGCGCCGAGGGGATCGACGACGTAGACGCGGTGGGTGCTCGGTTCGACCGCGATGGCGGCGGGAGAGAGGCCGAGTTCCACGGTCGTTAGGGTCGCGAAGGTATCGGCATCGAGCATCACGAGGCTGGCGCTGCCCACGTCAGCGACATAGACGCGGCGGAGCGTCTGGTCCACCGCCAGTGCGCCCGGCACCCACGTGCCCGCAAGAGTAGCGATCACCCGACGCGTCTCCGCGTTCAGCACCGTGAGCGACCGCCCGGCAGGCCGGGACAGGAGCAGTCGGTTGGCGGTGGTATCGACGGCCAGGCCGGTCACGGCCGCGAACGGTAGAGGCGCGTCGGGCGCGCCGGTCCTGCCGTCGAGTACCTCGACGCCTCCGGCCATCGTCGCCACGTACAGCCGGTGGCGCAGCGCGTCCACGCCCAACGCTCCCGTGATCCCTAGCGGTTGCCCGCCCTCGTGGGCGCCAAGCCTGCGCCTGCCCGTCCCGTCCAGCACCCACACCGTTCCGTCGGCGCCGACAACGAACACCCGGTCTAGGACGGGATCGACCGTCAGCCCGGCCACTGCACCCGTCGTCGGCAGCGGGACCGTGTGGAGGGGCGAGGCGAGTTGGGCGAGTCTCGCCGGCGCGAACAGGAGCAGCGGGAGTACGAACGCCAGCGCGGCGCCGCTGCGCAGCGCCCAACGCAGGAGGCCGTGGCGCCGCAAAGGTCGGAGGCGCAGGCCGATGCGCACCGCCAGCCGTTCATCGATCATCCGGGCACTCCGTTCGTTCTGTCCCGGCCAGCCCGACGCGGGGACCGTCCGGCCCGGCGGCGGGGTCGGGTCCCTTCACCGCGCCGGGCAGCGCGGCGGCGGGGCCACGCCCATGGAAGCGAGGTCCGATCCCGGGACCACTGCGTGGTCGACGGCGACGTCCAAGTCCCGGTCGAGGTGGATCGGCGCCTTGTCCATGGCCCAGCCGGCCTCCAGGCCGTTGGCGTCCGGCTGGGCGGTGACGACGTAGTCGGCCGGCGGCAGCACGAAGGTGGCGGCACCCGCAGGCGAGGGGGTCGCTTCGGCGCGGAGGCAGCGCCCGGCGAAGACCTCGATTGCCGCAATCGGCGGGGAGTCGTTATCCACGGCCGAGACAGTTACGGTCACCCTAAAGGTGGGCGTGAGGGCCAGGCGGAAGGGCAACGCCAACGCCATGGTCAGCCCGCTGGCAACCAGGACCGCCCCGAGCGGCGTAAGACGCCGGAGCGCCAGGAACAGGAGCAGCCGCCAGCCTGGGATGGCGTAGCCGCTCACCGCTTTGCTCCATCCTTGTCGGGAGACCACGGCGACCACGTCCCAACTAGACCGTGCCGCCCCCCCGTCCTGCTACACTCTCCGCGTCCGGGCACGCCGCTGCCACCGCCTACCCGCCTAGTTGGCCGCCTGTTCGGAGCAGGCGGCTCCGATGCGGCGCCTTCGTGCCGGCCTTGGCGGCCCCAGAGAAGGAGCAATGGATGTCCACCATCGCACCGACGGCTTTCGGCGAATTGCTCCGGCGTCACCGCCACACGGCCGAGCTGACCCAGGAGGCGCTGGCAGAGCGGGCCGGCCTGAGCGTGGACGGCATCCAGAAGCTGGAACGGGGGGTAACCCATCCCTACCGCGATACCGTCCAGCGACTGGTCACGGCGCTGCAGCTGGCCGGCGCGGGCGAACACGCCTTCCGGGAAGCGGCTACGGCCCCCCGCCAGCGCCGGTCGCTGCTGGCGCCGCTCGACCCCGCGCTGCCGACACCCAACCTGCCGCACCCGCTCACCAGCTTCGTCGGGCGGGAGCGGGATACGGCAGCGGTCCAGCATCTGCTCGATCGCGCCCGGTTGGTCACATTGACCGGTCCCGGCGGCGTCGGCAAGACCCGGCTGGCCCTGGCGGTGGCTGCTACCCTGGCGGAGACGTCCGCCGTGGAGGTGGGGCTGGTCGAACTCGCCGGCCTCGGCGACCCCGACCTGATCCCTTCGGCTATCGCCGCCGCCCTGGGTGTGGAGGAGCATCGCCCCGCGCCAGCGATCCTGACCCTGATGACGGCGCTCCGGCGGCGGAAGCTGCTGCTCGTGCTCGACAACTGCGAGCACCTCGCCGCCGCCTGCGCCCGGACGGCAGAGGCGCTCCTGCTCGGCTGCGAAAGCGTGCGGGTGCTGACCACGAGCCGGGAGCCCCTGGGGATTACGGGCGAGACCGTCTGGCGCCTGGCGCCCCTCGGTCTGCCCGCCGCCGATGCGGCGACGCTGGAGGAGCTGCGCCGGAGTGCGGCGGGGCGCCTATTCCTCGAGCGCGCGGCGGCGGCGCACCCGACGTTCCGCCTCCCGATCGAGGACATCCCGGTCGTGGCCCGGCTCTGCCGGCGCCTGGACGGCCTGCCACTCGCCATCGAGCTGGCGGCGCCGCTAGTTCGGGCGCTGACGCTGGACGAGGTCACCCTCAGGCTGGACGGCCAGTTCCGCCTGCTGACCGGTGGCCGGACGGCGCCGACCCGCCAGCAGACGCTGCGGGCGACCATGGACGGGAGCTATGACCTGCTCGATGAGCCGGCGCGCGTCATCTTCCGGCGGCTCGCCGTGTTCACCGGCGGCTGGACGTTGGAGGCGGCAGAGGCGGTGTGCTCGGGCGACGGCATAGACCGGGAGGACGTCCTGGCGCACTTGATCCGGCTGGTGGACCAGTCGCTGGTGGTGGTGGAGGAAAGGCCCCCCGGGGCCGGGCGTTACCGCATGCTGGAGACGCTGCGGGAGTACGCCGGCGAACGGTTGCTGGCGAGCGGAGAGGATGAGGCCCTCCGCGCCCGTCACGCCGCCTACTACCTGGCGCTGGCGGACGTGGGCGCCGCGGCCCCCCTCGAGCTCGACCTGGCCGCGAAGCGGGCAATGGTGGCCCTGGCGGCGACGGAGCACGGCAACCTGCGGGCCGCCTGGCGCTGGCTGCTGGACCGTCAGGAGGTCGCACGCGGCCTGGGCCTCGTCGGGGCACTCGAGCAGGCCGGGTACCGCCGGGGGCACCTGGCGGAGGGTCAGGCCCTGCTCCGAACGCTGCTGACCGCGGACATGGAGGCCGAGCCCTCGCCGGCGGTGGTGCGGGCGCTGGCCGGGGCAGCCGGCCTTGCCCATTTCTGTGGCGGCGACTACGCCGCCGCCCAGGCCCTGGCGGAGCGGCTCTTGGCGGCCCAGCGCCGGGTAGGCAACCGGGCCGGCGTGGCGGCCGCCTTGAGCATGCTGGCCCTGACCCGGCGCGAGCAGGGCGACCACCTGGCGGCACGCGCCCTGCTCGAGGAGAGTCTTGCCATCCAGCGGGAGGTAGGGGACCGCGCCGGCATCGCCAGCACGGTGAACCGGCTGGGCGAGGCGGCCCATGCGCTCGGCGACTTCGCCGGGGCCCGGGTGCTGTACGAGCAGGCCCGGCAACTGGCCCGCGCCGTCGGGAATCCCAAGCTCCTGCCCTGGCCGCCGCATGACCTGGGCTGCCTGGCCCTCGATCGTGGCGACTACCCGGCCGCGCGCTCGCTGTTCGCGGAAAGCCTCACCATTTGGCGGGAGCACGCCGACGCGATAGGGACGGTGTACTCGCTCATCGCCTTCGCCGGCCTGGCGGCCGCCGAAGGGCGGCCGGAGCGGGCCATGCGTTTGGCGGGCGCAGCCACAGGGCTCGCCGACGCGTTCGGCATCCGGCTGGCGCCGACGTACCGTCGCGGCTTCGAGCGCAGGCTTACGGCGGCTCGCCAGGGATTGAGCGCCGAAGCCGCGGCGACAGCGTGGGCGAGGGGACGGGCGCTGACGCTGGACCAGGCCGTCGCCGGCGCGCTCGACGAGGATGCCTGAATCGGTTGGCCACGCTCCCTATGGCTAGGGGGGGTGTTAAGGTCGCTACGGCCAGGGGCAAAGTAGCGCTCAGACCGGGAAGCGGCCGATGACCCGCTCGTACTCCGCTTGGGCGTCGCCGATAGCCAGGAGGGAGTAGACCTCCAGCGACTGCCGGCTGGCGTGCCCGGAATAGGGCTGGATCAAAGCATCGTCGACGCCCTGCTTTTTCAACCACGTGAACAGGAAGTGGCGGAGTTGATGGGGCGAGACGTTGCGGGCGATGCCGGCCGCCGTGGCGTAGCGCTCCAGCATGCGCCGCACGCCCCGATCGCTGTAGGGCTTCTTCCACGACGATTCGAACAGGTAGGCGGCGCCTTTGGCCTGCAGTGCGGCCATGTGCGCGGCCAGCGTTTCTTTGAAGGCTTTCGGGAAGGGAACGACACGATCCTTCTTGCCTTTGCCGAGATTCACCCGGAGTTGGCAGCGGTCCAGGTCGACGTCCGCGAGTCGGACCTGGATGAGCTCGCTCACCCGCAGGCCGGTGTAGAGCAGCGTCTTGATGAGCACGACGTCGCCGATCCGGCGACCTCTCCAGACTGCCTCGTAGTAGCGGTGCAGTTCCTCCTCGCTCGGGACGGGGGGCAAGCGCTTGGGGGGGGGACTGTGACGGTCGCTGCGGCCAGGGGCAAACTGGCCGGGTCCCCGTCGCTTCTCCATCGGTGAATCGCTACCCGCAAAACGGGAAAAGTGCCGAGAATAGGGAGTGTCGGCATTTCTTCGCCGGTCGGCAGTCTACGCCACGCGTAACAACCGGGCGACGCGACGGGGAAATTGGTCAGAGTGCGATTGCCAGAATGAGATTCGGCACTTGACATCGCCGAGGACGATCAGCGCCAGGCTACTTTGCCCCGGGCCGCAGCGACCGTCACAGTCCCCCCATTAGAGGGAAAGCCGCCTGGTTGGCGATGCTAACCAGGCGGCTTTCGCGTTTACTACACCAACCACTACACTAACCGAGTCACCCATGCATCGTGGAGCAAGGGGACGGCGCGAGAGCGACTGAAAGGGCGGCGCAAGTGCCGGAGGTGAGGGAGCCGGAGTTCAAGGCGCGTCTGCTCGCCCTCACGGATGCGACTCTCGCGCTCATTCGTCGCGAGATCGCCAATGGTCGCGAGTTTGACGACTATACCGACTGGGACTTTGTTGGAGGCTCTATTACCCTCGTGACCGTTCCCCATTGGTCACGCGCTGTGGTCGCCATCTGGGAGCAGATAAAGGAGCTTCCGGAATATGGACGCGTCATTGAATACGCGTCGGGGAGTGCCCAGATCGCCACATTTCTGCAGGCGGAAGGCGTAGCAGACCGGTCTTCTCCCGGGTCCGTCCCGTTTGCTACTGATTGGAGGATACTCCAGCCATTCCTTCGCCGCGCGGCGCGGCTCAATCAGCCCGGCGACCCCAGGCCCATCGACGCATTCGACTTCGACGTACAGTATGCGGCGCTGGAGCGCGACATCTATCGGGACCCCGTCGTGCTGCGCATCATCGCCCCCCTTGCCCGCTTCGAACTGCGCGGCATTGCCAAGATCGAGCTTTCTCCTACCCTTCGCATTCGCACCGCCGACCGGTCCGATCAGCGACGATACCTGCGCGCGTTGGAAGAACCGAGCATGCGCTTTGGCGGCTGGCAAGCGGGGAAAATCAAGTACGTTGTTGAGATCGACATCGAGACGGCACGCTTGCCGCGCAACACCATATCTCGACACGGTTTGGGCGGAGGGCTAGCGCAAGTCGACGCCATGTACGACGAAGCCGTGCTCCATCTGGACCGGGTCGTTGCCGCGCTGCGCCTGTTCCGTCCCGCTGGTTTCGCCATGCTCGAACTAATGTACTATTGGCGCGATCCCTGGAACGACCAGCCGGCACGGCTTCGAGAGCACGAAGTCTGGAAAGCCCGCGACGGCACGGTTCTCGTATTGTCCGAGCCCGACGCCGACCAGTTCCGGCAATTCTGGGGGTGGCTCGACGCGAGGATGCTCCGCGCTTCCCCGTGGATCCGTATCGCCATTCGCCGCTTCAGCCGCGCCGCAGGAGACGCCCCGATGGAGGATCGGCTTATCGACGCGTGCGTCGCGTTCGACGCCCTATTCACTCTAGGCGAGCGACAAGAGTTGACCTACAAGGTCCAGCAGCGCGTGGCGTTTCTGTTGGGAGACGGAGCGGAGGAACGGCGTAAGATTGCCCAGATCCTTCGGGATACATATACGACCCGCGGGAGTCTGATCCACGGGAGCAAGGAGGCAGACGCCGTCTCCGGTACCACATTCTGGAGCATTTACGCCGGGCGCGCCTTCGTCTCCCGGGCGGTCGACCTGTTGCGTCGAGCCATCCTCGCCTCGTTGGCGCTGCCGCCTTCGCTGCCGGTCGACGGACTGAACGAGGATCTCCGTAGGCCGGATTGACTCGGCGCGGTGCTCGACCAGAACATACTCGCCGGCGGTGACATCCTGCGGGAGTTTTCCAAGGGATGGATCCCGCCTACCGACGCCGGCGCGGAATCGCCGGAAGAGCCGTGTGAGGCCTTTGACAATCAATGGAACAGAAAACCGGAATAAGCCGACCCGCCAGAGGCGCGCCCCTCCTAGAACGGACAGCGTAGTAACCACCGCTTCTGTCGAACGGCAGCGGAAGGGATACCAGCCTCTCGCACAGCATGCGTGAAACCGGGTGAAGTCCGGAACTCGCGCTCCGCTAGGAGGGCGGCGGCTCAGCGTGCGACTAGCGCACCGAATCGCCTGTTCACTGCGATAGCGTCAACAACACCGTTCGGTTGTCTCAAACCCTTATTCCGGATTTCTGTTCCATTGATTGTGCAACCCCACACTCCACGGCATAGCCGGCGAGATAGTAGGCCCCAGCCGCGTGGCCGTTTGCCAGCAACGTTGCCGCCTCTTCCAGCCGACTCTCGCTGAGTTGCTGGAAGTCGGCCCGGGTAATCGGGTCAAGCCCCCGCATGCTGTTCTCCCCGTCGCCACCATTGCCACCACCGTCGCGACGGTTCGAACGCTTCCTCGTGTGCCGGCAACGCCAGCAGATCCTGCAGGCGGCCATTCTCCGCTTCGAGGTTACGGGCACGCTCTTGCCACATCGCTGCGGCCTGCTCCGCAGAGCTCGCACGTTCCCGTTCCGCGCTAAGCTGCGCCGTCCAAGCTTCCACTAGTGCCAGCGTCACATCCCGGTCCGTCCCGGCTACACCGGCCTGTGCCGTCGGTCTACTCTGGCCCGTCCTGGTCCGTCCCAACGGGATAGGCCGGTCTATGCCGACCTGGGTTACCGGTCCATCCTGGTCCGTGCCGTCCTGTGCCAGTGGTCTATCCCGGTCCGTCACACGCACGGTCCACTCCCCGTCAACCTTCCTGGCGTCCAAGGTGCCGCGCTGGCAGCGCTTGCGGACGGCGAGGGGTGAGAGGTTAAGCAGACGAGCTGCCTTGGCGAGTGGCACATACTGGTCCATCCCGGTCAGTGTGCCGGCCTAGACCGGCATAGGCCAGCAGTAACACGCGAATGGGCTAGCGGTGTCGCCCCCATGTATTGGGGTGCTGGACCTTCAGCGGTACCCCGACCTCAGCTGGGTTGGCCAGAACGGTCCAAAGCAGGCTTGAATGTAGCGGGCGGCAGTTGCGCGAAGGGCTATTCTGTGCTCGCTTTGGTAACCGGCAGGTCCGGCACGGCCTGCCGCAGTTCGGCCAGCCCCAGGTGATCCAGGTAGCGCTGCGTCGTCGCCACGCTGGCGTGTCCGAGGAGCTTCTGCACGGCGATCACGTCGTGCCGGCTCCGGAGAGAGCGAATGGCGAAGGTGTGCCGCAGACTATGTGGCGAAATCTGCTTGGCGTCGATGCCGGCCGCCGTGGTGCAGCGGGCGACGACGTAGCCAGCGGCGCGGGTGGTCAGCCGGCCACGCGGGAGCTTCGTCGCTGCCCGATCGTGGGCACGGAACAGCGGGCCACCTTGTCCGAGATGCCGACCGGTGGCGGCGAGGTAGGCCCGGATGGCGCGGGCGACGTCGGCCTGAATGGGCACAATCCGATCCTTGCGGCCTTTGCCCTGGCGCACGTGCAGCGCAGCCCCACCTTCTTGCTCGTGTAGCACGTCGGTGATGTCCAGGCCCACCGCTTCCGCCGCCCGCAGGCCGGCCCCCAGCATCACCGCCAGGAGCGCCAGGTCGCGCGGTGTTGTCACGGCCCCGAGCAAGGCGGCCCCTTCCGGCTCGCTCAAGACCTGGTAGGGCTTGCGAGTGCTGCCGCGCGGTGTTTTGAGGGCGGCGCGGATGACGTCGCCGCTGAGGCGATGAGCGCCCATGGTGCCGGACCAGTGCAGGAAGGCGCGCAGCGCCGCCAGGGCCTGGGCCTGGGACGCCGGCGCCAGGCTGTTGTTCGTGAGGTGGGCGCGGTAGGCGGCGAGCTGGGCGCCATTCAGGTCCGCCACGGCGGGCACGTCAAGCCAGGTGAAGGCGGCGTGCAGATGACGTTGGTAGGCCCGGCGGGTGTGGGGGCTGTCGATCGTCGCGTCGAGGTAGGCGGCGACGACAATCGGCCAGGGCGTCGTGAGGGCGAGCGGCGCGGGCGCCAAGCCAGGGGCGGCGAAGGAAGCGAGGGCGGTCATTCGACCTCCAGGGGGAGCGGCGGCTGCGTGTAGCGGGCCAGGAGTTCGCGGAACACGGCTTCGACTTCCTCGGCGTCGAGCCAGCTGGCTTCGTAGGGTCCCCAGCGGGCGATCCGGTCCCGCCAGGCGGGGCGGTCGATCACGGCGTCAATCTCGTCGCTCGGGGGCGCGACCGTCGCGGAGGGTCGGCAGAACCCGAGGCTGAGCTCGCAGGCGTCCTCGCCGCAGTGGAGATAGAACGCCTCGCCGGTCGGGAGGCGGCCTCCGAGCTGCACGGGGCAAGCCTCGGTGGTGACGCGCGCGGCGTAGCCGGCGGCGCGCAGCCGCTCCTCCAGGGCGGCGAAGGCATCGATGCGTTGCTGCAGCCACGCGGACGGCGGTGTCACGCTCCCCCCCTTCCCGGGCGCGCCGCCTCGGCGAGCGCTTGCCGGAGGACGCGCGCGGCGACGGCGTCGTCGGGGGCGATGGCGAGGGCGTAGCGAGCGATCCGGGCCGCCGCGCGATATTCGCCCCAGCGCGCGAGGCGCTCGGCCAAGTCGCGCAGCGTCGCCAGCTCGTGGGGGCTGCCGGCGGCGCGGAGCCGCCGGCGCAGGACGCGGTCGACCAGCGCCACGAGCGGCTGGAGCGGCAGCGTGAGGAGGAGCAGCGCGAGCGCCAGCGGCCGCTCCAGCCGCCGCAGGGGGCGGAAGCTGCTCCGCCAGGCCACTGCGAACAACGGATCGACCGCCGTCCGCTCGATCACCTTCCGCATCCCGCCCCCTCGGCGACGCCGCCCCACGCCCCCGCGCATGATACCGGTTTTGCCGATAATGCTGCTTATCAGAAGCTTAGCAGACGGCGAGGAAGGCGAACATAATTACGATAGCGGTTGGCGCTACTGCTCAGCGCCAATCCTCAAGGATGGCGCGAAAGGGGTAATACCAGGAGTCGGCGTGCGAGCACCACAACAGGGCGTCAAGGATGCGGACGAGGCTGCGCTCGATGCCCCGCGCGGCGAGGTAGCGCCCAATCGCCTGCAACTCGTCGAGATTCCGCCGCCCTTGCTCCCGCAGATGACGGACCACGCGCATGGCATAGCGTAGACTCGCCCCGCGATCCGACGCTGGGACCGAGCAGCCCAATTGCTCTGCAACCAACCTGTCACAGACGGGGATCAGCCGAGGGCGCTTCAGGTGAAGCATTTTCGTCACGACCGACACGTTGCGGTACGGCCCCAACACCGCATCGAGCGCGGCGTCGATGCGTTCGTCGACGCGCTGCTCGACCCAGGCCTCCGGCGGCGAGAGGAGCAGGTCCCAGGTAGGATCTACCGCTCGGAGCGCCGGCAACTCTTTCCCCAGCACCGGCGTCCACCGTTCCGGTTTGGACCGGGCACCCATAGTCCGATTGATGACGTCCACGTCCTCCGAGACGAGGCAATGCAAGCGATCCAGCGGGGTATCGAGGATCCAGCGATCGTAGGAATGGGTGCCACGGGAGCTGACGTCCACCCGGAAGAAGATCTCCGCGAGCCGCTCGGCGTGGCGGAGGACCAGCTCCTCGGATCCGTAGATGGGCGCAACGCGCACGGTGACGGGGGCTACGGGACGGGGAATAGCGGACACGCTCGCCACCTGCTTCCAAACAGCCAAACTGCGGCAGATCAGCGCGCCGGGTCAACCGGTGTCGCCGTTCACCGGCATCCGGACCACCCGCGCTACGCCCGATTATCGCCTATACTCCAAGCAGACGATGAGGAGTGGGGGCATGCCAATGGCGTTGACTCCGCGCGCGGCGCAGTGCTACGATCGGCTCGTCGCAGCAGCCAGGCAGGAGCAGCGCCCAGCCTACAGCGAGGTCGCCGGTTGGCTCACCCCACCGCTTGACATGGGGAACCCTGCCCATCGTAACGAACTCTCCCAGCTCCTCGGAGACATCGGGACCTTCGAGCATGCACAGGGCCGTCCGCTCCTGCCAGCCATCGTGGTGTACCAGCAGGGCGGCATGCCGGGGCCCGGTTTCTACGAGCTCGCGCAGCGGCTTGGCCTCTACGGGGGGAGCAAAGACGAACTGGCCCAGCTCGGCTTCTTCGTGGAGGAAGCCAAGCGCGTCTACGCCCATTGGAAGCGCCGATGAACACGTTGGCGTCTCTTCTCCGCGCCGCCTGCGCCAGCGACTACGCGCGTCTGTGACTTCCGGGATCGGGTCAGTAGCGGGCGACGGGGAAACAGCCCCTCCCAAGGTGCTCATCAGTTACAGTCACGACTCGCCGGAGCACAATGATCGAGTGCTGGAACTGGCCAACCGCCTGCGCGCGGATGGTATCGATTGCGCCGTTGATCAATACGAGAAATCACCTGCGGAAGGCTGGCCGGCGTGGATGGAGCACCGAATCGAGGAGGCGCACTTCGTGCTGGTGGTCTGCACGGAGACGTACCGCCGGCGCATGGAGGGGACAGCGTCCGCAGGCGTCGGCCACGGCGTGCGCTGGGAAAGCCTGCTGCTGCGGCAGCAGCTCTACGACGCCGGCGCGGTGAACGAGCGAGTCATCCCCATCCTGCTGGGAGCAGCAGGGGTGGAAGCGATTCCTACCATCTTGCGCCCTACGACCCACTATCGACCGGAGAAGGCCGACGAGTACGAGCAGCTCTACCGCCGCCTCACCGGACAGCCTTGGATTCTGAAGCCGCCGCTCGGGCATGTGAGACCGCTACCGCCCCTCACACGCCAACCCGGCGCTCGGCGACCCCAGGGGTCGCCTGCTAGATCGGCGCCGCCCACCGATCAAGGTCCGGCGGATCAGCACGCCACTGCTCCCGCCGACGACCTGGTTACAACCGCGTCCCACCGGTACCGCCGTGACGTCGCCTTCGACAAAGCGCGACTGCGCCTGAGTTCCACCGACTACGTGAAGACGACCTTCCCCTTGGAGGCTGGGACGGCGGGAGAGGAAGCGCGGGCGGAACCCGGCGCGCTAACAGCGGGCGAGCACCTAGTCGTGTGTTTCCAAGACGAGGAAAAGACGGCGGAAGGGCTCGGCGTCTGGCTCACGGTCGAGAACCACGCCAAACGGGCGGTGCGCTGGTTTGGTGGCACGTTGACCGTCTACGCCCGATCGGCAGGACCGCTAGAAATGACGCCCGCGAGCCACCCCAGCGGCGGCCATCTGATCAACGACCTCTATCCGGGGGAACAGTTCACCTTCTTCTACTTCTTCCCCTTCTCTGCCGATGTGGCGGGGCCAAAGTGCCTCGTTTGCAGATCTTGGGACATACCGATGTTCTTCTGGTGGGCGAGGGGCGCTTAGGTTGCACACCGTTGACTAAGCCGTCCCGGTGACGGGACGGCTTAGAGCCTATCCTAAAACCTG
>DHIZ01000173.1:29806-61047 GCA_002404055.1 Chloroflexi bacterium UBA4733 | reverse complement strand
CCTGACGATTTATGACCAGGCCTCGGTTAATTCTGCTTAGGGGCAGTCAAGCAACAAGTTCCTGGTCTGGCGGGTGAGTTTGGGCAGGATCGAGGGGGAGCGGTCGGGGTTGGATGCGGTAATTCCAGCATGGGCAGGTGGGGTCGTGGGTGATGGTGAGTTGCTTCATCATCGCTGGAGAGACTTTCTGCCCCTGGGAATACGTGCCCGTCAGGCGCACCGTCTGGACGGTGCGACCGGTCTGGGTGGTGGCGCCGCGCAGGGAAGCGAGCATAATGTCCAGCGTGTGCAGCGGACGGCCCGCCCAGTTCATGCTGATCTGACTGAACAGGCGGTGTTCAATCGGGTTCCACTTGGAGCAGCCGGTGGGGTAATGACAGACCTCGACCGTGAGGCCGAAGCGGTCGCAGAAGGCGGTCTGGATTTGCTGTTTCCAGGCGCGGGGGCGATAGCCGTTGCTGCCGCCGCCATCGGCGAGGAGCAAGAGGCGATCAGTGGCGGGGTAGGCGACGCGGCCCTCCTCCTGCCACCAGCGGGCGATGGCGCGCCGACGACCGAAGGTCGGCCGTGCAAATCCTGGGGTATCGCCGGAGGAGCCGACGCAGACGTAGCCCCGGTTGCGCGCCAGATCATAGATGCCATAGGGGACGGCGCGCCAACTGGCAGCACTGGGGAAGTCGTGGACGTTGACCGCCTCCGGCGCCTTGCTCCAGGTCTGCCCGGCGTTCTTGAAGTTGCCGATCAGTTCCTTCTTCTTGGTGTCCACACTGATGATGGGCACGCCCGCTTCCTGGCAGGCCTGACGCTGGGCGGTGATGTGATCGAACCGGGCCGCCCGGTCCGGGTGGACTTCCCCCGCCTCCCGCCGCTTGACGTTCTGGTGCAGCCGATAGTCCCGTGACCGCAACAGCCGCCCCACCGCCTGATGACTGAGGCGCCGACCTACCTCACCGCGTCGCCGGCTCACCTGCCGCAAGCTGCTCCGCAGCCACTTCGCCGCCCGCATCGGATCCCCGGCCGTCTCCGGCGCCACCAACGCCTCCAGCACCGGCAGCAGCCCCCCATCTTTTTTGTTCCACCGCTGGACGCCCGGCGCCAGGCAGCCGAATCCGCTCCACCGGTCGGTCGGCCAGCGACCGCGCCAGTTCTTGGCGTCCACGCCGGATCGTCTTGTCGTCCATCCCGGTGATCTGCCCCAGCAAGACGTGGCCCCCATTGCCAAGCCGCTCGGCCTCCGCCGCCACATACCAGCGCCGCTGCTGCTCATCGAGCCGGATCAACAGCAGGTTCATCTGCCGGTGCCGCTCCCGATCCGCATGCTCTCCTTACTGCCGACACCTAGGGCAGCCACAGACATGCACCGCTCGTCCTGGCATCTCCCACCCCTATTCATCCTGCCCATCCTTCCCTCCATCCTACCCCATCACCCACGCACTCCGGAAGTTGTATCTTGACAACCCCTATAATGGCTCCAAGTCAGTTCCGTCCGCACTGCGGACGGAATTAGGTAGGCAAGGTAGAACTGGCGGATGTTCTGCAAGCTGCGCTCGGCGAAGCCTCGCCCGAGCTCCTGGCTCAGCCGGAGGCCCTGGCGATTGCTCCCGCCCTGGCCAGGGCAGAGTATAGCGGAAGGCGTCGATCAGTGGCGCGTGATGCTCTTGCTGGCCATCCGGCAGATTGCATGCCGCCTCCTCTGGCTCTGCTCCGATGCGGCCACCTTCGTGACCGGTAATGCCCTGGCCGTCGATGGCGGCGCTGTCGTCCCGTAGCGAGGGCCTCAGGTTCGCTCTTCAGAAGAACTCGACGAACGGTACGCCATGGTCGAAGGCGTTGCGGTAGCCCTGGATCTCCTGGGGGGAGAGCGACTGCAGCGCCGGGTCATTGAACGCCGCGCGCAACTGGTCTTTGACGATGTCGCGCATAGCTTGCTCGATCCGGGGATCGTGCACATCGCCGATGCCCGCTCGTAACGCGGCGATGCGCTCCAGGTTCAGGCGGCGGATGCGCCAGCGGAACGTCTCGAAGAAGGGGCGGGCGGCGCCGATCGGCGTGGGCCGCTGCGCCCGCGCATGGGCATCGAGCACGATATCGATCGCCAGCTCATGCGGCGCGCGCCGGCCCAGGTTGACGGTGGACACTTCTTTGATCTCGAACGAGGCCAGTGTTGTCTCCGCGGTTCGCACCTCACCGGCGACGCGCATCGTCTCCCGGCGAATGACGTTGATGTCCTGGATGCGAATGACGGCGCCCGAGGGTTTGGTCACCGGCTCCTCAAAGGAGATGATTGTGTCGGGATAGCGCTCGGCGAGTTGCACGCCCGAGGTGAGCGCCCCAATCGCGCCGCGTTCCTGGGGGATGTTGCCGCTGGTCAGCGGGCCGAGCAGGTGGCCCAGACCGCGCGAGCGGGCCGCGAGGAAGTCGATGCTCTGGAAGATCCCTTTCACCTGTTCCGGCTCGAAATTGGCGAAGAGGTTGGCGATGCGCTCGGTGGTGAGGTTACGCCGGATCTGGTAGGCCGCGTGCAGGCCGCGCACGGCCGAGGCGTCCCAAGCGGCGAGCTGCCGGAGGACGGTGTCGGCGTGGAGGGCGTTCTCGCGCGCGAGGCTCTGCGAGTCCCGGAAGGTGAGCACGCGGGCCAGCAGCGCCGGGTCGCCCTCCAGGCGCAGATAGGTGCTCAGGCCGAGCCAGGCGTCCTGATTGTCCGGTGCAATGAAGCGGCCGACGATCCGCATCAACCGTGTTACCGGCGAGGCGCCGCTCTGGACCAGCGCCTGCGCCAGTTGGGCCTCCAGTTGGGGGGCGGCCGTTTGTGCGCGCACCTGCGTCAAGCCCGCCGCCGCTTGTGGACTGCTGGCCGCCCCTTCGAGCGAGGGCGGCAGTTCCCCGGCGGCCGGAACGGGCGCCGGCAGGAGCTGCAACACGACCTGCCCCTGGGCGTCGGTCGCTTCCCAACCGCCACCGGGGAGGTCGTGGACGCTGTAGCCTCGCTCGACAGAACTCTGGCGCACGTTGGCAAGACGGGCGGGCGGGCGATCAGGATCATAGAGCCAGGTGATCCCGTTCGGCGCCGGCGTCAGGCCGCTCACGAGCTCTGGTAGGGCCAGAACGGGCGCCTGGCCCGGCGTGTAGGTCAGGCCGGCGAGCAAGGCCCGCAGGCGGGCGATGGCTGCCTGGATGGTGCCGGCAGACTGTCCCGTGCCCAGGGCTTCGGCCAGGATCGGCAGCTTCTGGGCCAACTCATCGGCCAGCGCAAGACCCTCGCGCTGGAGTTGCTCGAAGGCGGCGCGGTCGAGAGTGCCGCGCCGCGCCGCCTCGGCCAGCGTCCGGAAGCGCGTCTGAAACTCGTCGGCGCGGCCGGCCAGATCCAGCCAGGCGGCGGCGGCGGTCTCGGAGATGCTCGTCCGGCGCGCCAAGTCGGCGGGGCTGTAGCGCAGCATGGCGCCACTTGGCCCGGACGGTGGTTCCGGTCGCGGCATCCCGGCGCTCACCAGCAGCCCAAGCGCATTCATGATCAGGTTGACGGTGAACAGTTCGGTGATGCTCGATTCGCCGCCTTGCCCCCGCGCCCGCCGCTCGATTTCCTGCGCCAGCGTCTGGAGGGCGGTCAGCGACAGGCCCGGCAGCACGACGCCGGCGCCGATGGTGAGCAGCGCGCGGCGGCTCTGCCCGAGTCTCCCGGCCAGGTCGCCGCCTGCCTCGAACAACACCCGGCCGATGCGCGCCCAGCCGACGTTGAGCGCCAACTGGCCCGCCCAGCCCAAGGCGCTGGTTGGGCGGGCGCCGGGTGGCGCGGTGAGGGCGTTGAAGGTGGTGAAGGCGGCGCCCTCGGCCAGTGCCACGAGCCAGCGCGAACTGGTTGCCAGGCGTACCCAGGCGCCGATGCCGGCGGCGATCTCGCCGCCGATCAGGAGAAACGGGATCTGCTCGATGATCGCGGCCACGATGTCGGCGCGATGGGCGGCGCTGACGATCGTCCCAAGCAGCGCGTTAACGCGGCGCTCCCAATAGTCGACGCGCTGAGCGATGTCGGGGTGGGGATAGGTGGAGAGCTCTGTGGCGAAGGCCCGCTCCAGGAGTTGCAACTCCTGGAGCCAGTCCTCGCGCTCCGGCCGGCCAAAGGAAAAAAGGGATTGACCGATCTGCGGGTGACTGAAGACCAGTTGGTAGAGGCCGGCGATCGGTTGCCAGAGGGCGAGCACGGCAATCTCGACCTGCAGATGGTCGAACAGCGCACTGATCTGGGCCCCGACCTGGGCGGTCGGCGCCCCTTGCGCGTCCTGCTGGCTGCCCGGCAGATCGCCAATTGGCTCGTACAGCCGGCGCAGGGCGAGCGCATGGGTCAACGCCCAGTTGAAGGCGCCGAGGCGCGTCGTGCGCGGAAACTCGTTGGGCCCGTAAGGAGTGGTGTTTTCGAGATCAAAAATGACGATCCCACCTTCCAGCCCGGGAGCGATGCGGCGCAGGTTTTCCCAGAGCTCCGGCACGCGTCCCCGGACGAAGCGGATTGCCGCGTAGAGCACCACCCGCTGGGGGTCGGCGTAGAAGGTGTCGAGGAACGCCAGTTGGGCCAGGGCGCGGTCCTGGGCAACGGTCACTGCCTCCAGGAGACTGCGTGCTTTGGTGCGCAAGGAGAGCACCGCGAGGTAGTAGGCGCTGAGATCCATGTAGGTCTCGCGCAGCACCGTCTGGCTGTCGGAGCCGCCGGCCGAGGCGTCGCCCACCGCCTGGGCGATGGCGCGCTGCAGCGCCTGAGTATCCGTCACCGCGTTCGCCTGGCGATCGAGGTCCATGATCCTGGCCCGCACCATGGCCAGGATCAGTTGGCCGCGGAGGAGCTGCGCCTCCCGCGCGGCGACACTGGCGCGTACCGGGAAGCGCTTCCCGGGCTCGGCGTACAGGGCAACCGCCCGGTCATAGCTGCGGCGCTGCCCAGCAGGGATGTCCTCGGGGCGGGTTCGGCCCTTGACCACATCGGCCACCAGGACGATGACGTTGCGCTCGAAGTCGGTGCCGCGACGCAGCGCCTCCACGTTGCCTTGTTCGTCGCGACGGTGCTGATTCGGGTCGCGCAACGCCGCCATCCGGCTCAACAAGGCATCAATCGCCGCGATCGTCTGGTCGAATCGCGCCAAGAGCTGAGCAAACGGGTTCGCCACGGCGCGGACCGGCACCTGGCGGCGACCGCCGTCGTACGACGGCACGTCGTAACTGTTCGTCCCCGGATCGTAGCGGCGCGGATCGATGAGCTCGGACCCATCGATCGGCACCGGTGCGGGCGGGGATGGCCGCTCCGCAATCGTCGGTGCATGCAGCGGCAACCTTTGGGCCCGGGCAGCGCGATCAAGGGCGCTACTCACCCGCCTGAGCAGTGCCGCGGCCTGATCGGGCGCGAGGTCGCCGGCCGTCAAAAAGGGCGGATGCAACTGGATATAGTCGCCGGTTGCCGTCGCCGCCGGCAGGGCCGCGCGGGCGTGCGCGAAGGCGCGCCCCAGCGCCCGCGCCAGCGCATCCTCCAGCCCGGCGCCGGTAAGGGCGTCCGCCACTGTGGTGCAGCGCAGATGCACGGGGAAAAACAGGCCGCGCCGATCCTGATTGATCTCCGCCATCGACCGCTGCGCCTTACGGCGTCAGGATCGTGATCAGCCGCGCGCCGCCCACGATGGCGCCGGTGGTCTCGTGCTCGACCAAATCGAAGGCATGCACGGAACCGGGCCGCTCGCGGGGCGAAAACTGGACGTGCGCTTCAATCAACTCCTGCTGATGTGGACGCAACGTCAGCTTCAGCGGCGTGCCGGGATCGATAACACCGCCCGGTCGCCGGAAGCCGATGAGGGCGGGCGACAGCGTGGCTGGCCGCAGGAGACCACCGCCAAGGTCAGGCGCCAGATTCACGGCCTCCGCCGTCGCTCCGGCCACAGCGTGCGGGCTATCCAGCAAGAGCCGGCGCAGCTTCGGATCGAAGTCTTTATCGATATCGATCTGCACCCGCCGCATGGTGACGACCGTTTCCAACACTCTCTGCGGTTCGGGGTTGGCCGCGAACATGTCGAACTGGAAGTGGTGCATCTGCCCCATTGGCACTGCGACGACGGCGATGTTGCGCTGGCCGTGGTGGCAGTTACAAAGGAACTTCATATCCGTGCCGGTGAACGATGCCCCGGAATCGTTGTTGTCGCCGTAGCAGTTGCCGGCCATGCAGACGTGGCCGCCGTTGGTGCCGGCGTCTGCACCTGTCGGACACCAGTCGGTGGTCGTCGGGCCGCTAGGGGGGGGACAGGGCATTGGCGCTCCGGAGACTTGGATGTCGGCCGAACTCCCGGAATTCACCGTCCCCGGGTAAAACCCAGTCATGGGCGCGTTGCCCGGGTTGGATGACGGCAGCGAACTGGCTGGGTTCACTCCTAGCATAAAGTTGCAGACCCACACTTCGACGTTGATGCCGGTCACGGGCTTGGGGCCGAAGTTGTAGACGCGGGCCCAGATCTGGTTGGGCACACCCACTTTGGCCTTCGCCTTGTCGATGCCGCCGGAGAGCCAGAGGTCCGGGCTTTCCCAGTAGGCTGTCGGGTCTGGGAGCGGACGCGTGCCGTCGTCCACCGGCGAACCACCGGTTCCGTCGCTCCAACGAATGGTTAGAAACTTGCTCTTGATGTCGCCTTCGTTACAGGGCATGCGATCCTTCCTTCCTGGCTGTACACGACGATGCAACTCGACTGGCGGGCTACCTTCGCAGCCCGCCAGGCCTATCCTCCATAGGCGCTACGTCCCTGTCTGGTAGGTGATTTGGAAGACGGCGATCTGCACGGTGTCGCCCGCTCCTGCGCCGTCCAGCAAGGCGGTGAGGTAGTACTTGAACTGGCTGTTGTCGACTACGGCAAACTGGGCGTCGGCATTGCCGGTGAGGCTGTAAGGGTTGCCTGTGGGCGTGATCTGCACGACTTGATCCGGCGCGCCGGCGTCGCCGGCCACGCCCTGGCGCACGAGCGCGATCCGAAGGCTGCCGGCGCCGGAGTTGATGCCGGTCGCCTTGAGACTGAGGAGTTTGGCGTGCTGGGGCAACTCCACCGGCATCATGCCGTGCGCGGCGGTTTGGGCGGCCGGTTTCTGGGCGATACCCGGCAGGTAAGTCCAGCCGTTGGCGGCGGTGGTGAGCAGGTTCGGCGTGAGCGAAAGGGTGACCATTGACGGCGGCGGCTGGTTCAGCGCGTCGAGTGCGGCACTGAGCAGCGCGACAACGTCGGCCACCCGCGGGAACTCGGCCTGCAGCGCCTGGAAGCGGGCGTTGAAACCGTTATCACCGCCCGCCTGCACACGGTCGACGTTATCGGTCCAGTCCTGCCACTGAAAATTCGTCGGGTTGTAGCTAATTGGGGGCATCGCAAAACCTTTCACTGTCGCCGCAGCGCAGGCACGCGCCCGCGGTAGTCGGGGTATGTGTACGCCGGAAAGGGATTAAGTTCCTGGTTCCGCAGTTCGATAACGTGATCGCGGATGGGGCCGGTCATCACCTCGACGCCGCCCGGGTGCAGCAGGTTCAGCACGTTCATGGCAAGGTCGTACTGCTCTTTGCGCAGGACGGCGTTCGCTAGCTCGAGGGCCGGCTTGAGGCGGATCTCGAAGGTGTAGGAGTCCGGGTTGTCGTGCAGCGCGTACACGGCGCGTACCAGTGCGGCGCCGGCTCGTTGGCCCTGCACGCTGACTGCCGGGGCGGTGGTGCTGCTGAGCCGTACTTTGGCGGCAGGCATGGGGTGCAGCGCCCAACTCAGCCGCTCCCCGAGTCCGCTCCCCAGGAGCCAGGTGGCCAGGAGCGGCGGCTGGCGCGGGTCACCGGCGCCGAGCTTGCTCGGGTCGAGCAGGCTCACGGTGTTGCTGCCGGCATTGGCGACGGCCAGCCGGTCCGACGTGACGGCCAGGCCAACCGGCCGGCGCCCGACGAGGGCACTGCCGCTGGGCGTGCCGTCGGCCTTGAAGGCGTACACGCGCCCGCCCCCCGTTCCGGCGGCCGCGACATAGATAGAGCCGTTCGGCCCCACCGCCACGGCGCCGGGGGTGGCGCCGGACGCCACGGCCAGCAGCGCGCCAACCGTGCGCGCCGCCACGTCGGCAACGGCGAACTGGCCACCGGTCGGGAAGGTCAGGTAGGCGTGGGCGCCGTCCGGCGCCAGGGCGAGGCCGTGTGGCGGCTGCGCCAGGGCAACAGTCGCCGCCATCTGGAAGGGCGTGGTGCTGAGAATGGCGACCTTCCTGTCCGTATCGAGGGTGACCCAGACCTCGTTGCCGTTCGGCGTGACGGCCAGTGCTGTGGGATGGTTGCCGACTACCAGCGTACTGGCGATCGTCAAGGCCGTCGTGTCGATGGCCACGACCGTCCCGCCGGCGCCGCAAGCGACGTACAACTGCGGCTGGGTGGGGTGGTGGGTGAGGGCAACGGGACCGCCGGCGACGGCGATCGTCCCGGCAACGGCGCCGGTGGCCGTGTCCAGTGCCGTGACGGTGCTGCCGGCGGTATCAGCGGTGTAGAGGCGCTTCCCATCGGGGCTGAGCGCCAGTGCCGCCGGCTGCCAGCCAACTTTGATAGCGCGCTGAATCGTGCCGGCGGCAGGATCGATAACGCTCACGGTGTCCGAGCCGCTGTTGGCGACGTAGGCGACGCCCGAACCGAGCGCCACCGCTACGGGAGTGGCAACCGGTTGCATTGCCAGGTCGATACCGGTGCCTTCCACTACCTGCTGAGCGCCCGTGATCGTGATGAGATCCGCTGGCGCCTGCTGCGCCAGCACCTGATCGGCCTGCCGGGCGACATCGGTGAAGCCGGCGGCAAAGGCCAGCGCACCCAGGGCACCGCCGCCCAACGCGGCGTGGCGCAGGGTGAGGGCGCGACCCACGGCGTGCAAATCGCCCCCGCCCGGCGACCAGGCGGCGAGTACTTCCAACTGTCCGGCGGCGCCGGTGGCCGCGATCATCTGGAGCAGGCGATCCAGGCGCTGTGCCACCGCCGGCTGCATGCGCCGGTTGTTGAGCGCGCTGCCGTAGGACACCCGAGGATCCTGGTGCGTCACCAGGTAGGCGGGATGGAAGAACGCATCCCCCTGGGCAGCAACCTCGGTCCCGACGCCTTGCGTACCTTCGCTGGA
The DNA here is from genome assembly GCA_002404055.1 of Chloroflexi bacterium UBA4733. The sequence goes on along the minus strand of DHIZ01000173.1, from coordinate 51,913 downwards.
GATGCTGGCGCCATCCGCCAGGGCGACCAGGCCGGCGCGAAACGTGCGGCTGCCGGAGGCTGGGTGCTGCTGTCGGGCGGCTTCCACCTTCACGACAAGATCGCCCGGCGCAATGACTTGCAGCGTGACCGCTCCCGCATTGACCGGCGTGGTGTACTGCGCCCGTCCCTGACCGCAGTTGACCGTGAGCCAGTGGAACAGTGTCCCGGCCGCCAGCGGCGGCCGAACCTGCAACTGGAGCGTCTGCCCGGCGAGAACATCAAAGCCATTCGCCGGCGTGGCGCTCCCGCCGCTCACCTGGATGTCCAGATACTCGCCCGGGCCGACGGAGGTGGCCACGGCGCCGAGATCCGCACGGTAGCAGACGAAACCGAAGCCGGCCACATGGGCCAGCGCGGCCAGATGGCTCGGATCCATCGTCGTGTGGGCAAGGAGCAGCCCGCGGCCGAGCTGGCGCAGGTCGCCTGCCCGCGGATCGAAGCCGGAGAGAATGCGGAGGCGCCCCCCCCCGCCGAGCAGCGTCAGAAGCTGATTGAGAACGCGCTCGGTCACGAGTTGCATCCGGTGCGTGCTGGGAAGCTGTTCGCCGGCTTGCAGTGTTCGGGGCGGTGCTGGGGCATAGTCCACCCGTGCGTCGTTGTGATTGAGCAGGTACACCGGGTCAAAGCTCACTTCGTCCGTTGCCAGGCCGTTCACGGCGCTCTCGCTGACATTGCGGTTGCCGTCGCCATCGATGCACTCGCCGGGCGCCAACCGCTGGGGGATGATCCGCACTGCCAGGTCACCGCTCACGAGTGTCGCGTTGGCGTCGTTGAGCACCAGCGGCGCTGCGTCACCGTTGACCGAGCCGACTGCCTCGTTCAGTTGCCGCACGAGCTCCGCTGGGGTGGGCAGGGTCCAGCGCTCGAAGATGCGCAGGCGGCGACGGTAGTCCTCGTCGCCCTCCCCGGTCACTGGATGGAAGCTGGAACGGGCCAGGCGGGAGAGTCGCACTTCGTCCAGCAGCCCGCGATACGGCAAGCCGGCGGCGAGTCCCAGGTTCACCGGCTCGGCGTTGCTCAACGGCCCCAACCCCGCCAGCGGCTGGACGCTTTGCACCGTGCCATCCAGAACGAGGCGGGCCTCGTTGGCAGTACGGTCGATGACGCCGGCCAGGTGGGTGAAGCGGTCACTCTCCAGCGTCTGGTCGGCGAAGAGCGTGACCTGCCGGACGCCGTCGCTGAGCAGGAAGCGCACGTTGCGCGCTACGCCGCGCCCAAATTCGCCGGTACTCAGCGCCCAGCCCGCTTTGGTGGCGTCATTTGGATTCAGGTGCTTGGCGATGAGGTGACCGTCGGCCGCACCGCTATCGGGCTTCAGGAAGCACTCGACGGTGAAGCTGTCGCCAATTGGCAACGCGAAATCCGGGTGGTCGGCGATACGGATGAGGGCGTTGGGGTCGCGGAAGGCGAAGCTGCTGCCAAAGCGACCGGTGGCCCCACTCCTGGCCAGCTTCCCCACATTCTGCCCCGGGTGATCGGCCTTGCCATACTGAGTCATGCCGTCCGTCACCTGATCTACTTCCTGGCCGGGGAGCGGCAGGTCATCGAGGTGGTACAGCGCGACCGCGTCGGGGTCGAAGGTGTAGGGCAAGGGCGGAAAGCGGGGCACACCCAGGTCGGAGCCCAACAGGTCCAGGCTATAGCGCAGCGCCTGCGGGAGGTGGCGCTGTGCCGCAATGCGCGCCATCTGCTGGCGAATACTGTCGCGTTCGCCCCCGATGACCCAGAGTAGCTTGGCGAGATTGCCGAGCAGCGCCGTCAGGCTCCACCAGTCGGCGACCTGGCCGCTGGGAGCCGGGGGGGCCATGGTAAGGCTGGTGAACTGGGTGTCGGGTCCGTCGTCGGCGCCGAGGTCGAGGAGGAGCGTGGAACCGGCCGGGGTACCGGCGCTGATGGTCACGTCGATGCTCCCGGTCCGCAGGTGTTGACGTATACCCGTTGCCGGGTTGGTAGGACCAAGCACTGCGTAGTCGATCGTCACGGCGACGGCGGCGCCGACTTCCTGAAGCGCCAGCAGGACGTAGCGCGGCTGCGGCTGGTCATCAAACAGCGCGGCGTGATCGGCGAAGTCATAGGGAGTGATGACCGCCTTGGACGGACTGGCGCCCGCCAGCAGCGTCAACTCCAGCGTGTCCGCGCCACGTGCGAACGGTACTGTCAGGTGCAGCGCCATGCGCCGCGCGGCGAGTGTGTTCATCGCGTCACCATTTCCACGTCAATGAGGTCGCTGTCGACACGGAAGATCGCAATCTCCGTGGGACCCATGCTGAGATTCTCACCGACCGCCAGCTCAATGACCGCCTGCTGGAAGGGGACCGCCCCGAAGGTGATCCGCCCGAAGGACGGCGGACAGCGCCGCAGGTGCATATGCTGTACGTCGACGACCCCGGTTTGTTCGGTGAAGGCGCGCATGACCTGGGAAAACAGCACGTCCCCGCCCAGCTTGAGCGTGCCGATGTCGGCGGCGATCGCTGCCTTGACGGCAGCCAGCAGGGCCTGCCCGTCGTGGCCACGCTCGGTGACAATGGTGGCGCGCACGCCCACGTCGATGTGGTCGGCTTCGACGATGGTCGGGTGAATGCCGACCGGACGCACCGGCTCCACGGCGGCGGCAACTTGTTCGAAGACCCCCGGCACCGGCGTTGGATTCGCCGGGGTCGGCGCCGGCGTATGCCAGGAGCGCGTTGGTTCATAGGCAACGACAACGTCAAAGAAATAGGGCTGACCCAGGCTGCGATCGCCGCTAAACGGCCGTTGCCCGAAGTTGAGCAGGTTGAAATAGGATTGCGACACGTCGACCCCGCCGAGTGGATCGGAGAGCAGCACGTCGATCACGCCGGCCACGTCCAGGGCGGCGCGGCGCACGCTCTCCAGCGTCCAGATCGAGCGGGGCAGCCCCAGCAGACGCGCCCGGTAGTGTTCATCCGCTTCGACTGCCGTCCCGCCGCTGAACGGCTGCGCGTTGGCGGCCGTCAGGGTTGTGGCGGCGCCGAGGTTGAGGTAGGCTTGCTGGTAGGCCGGATCGACGCCGACGATGCTGCCGGCTGCAAGGTCGCCGGCCGGACCGCGCTGCAGGGCGACCACCGTCACTGTCGCCGACGGTGTGGCGGCGCTCAGGGTCACCGTCACCGTCGTGGCGAAGGTTTGGACGGGTGCCGCCGTGATCACTTGCAGGCCAACGGACAGGATGTACTGGCGGCCGGGAGCAGGACTGTTGACGGTGAGCGTTACCTCTCCTTGGGAGACGAGTTGTTGACGCGTTCGGCCCAGGTCCTCGCCCAGGAGATTGAGGCTATCGCCGACCGCCGTCGAGATGAAATTGCTGTAGTAGAGATCCTCCATACGCTTCCAGAGCTCGGCATCCTCTGCGGCGGCAACCTGCAGAATCTTGTAGAGCGCACTGGTATCGCTCAGGTCGACGTTGGGAAAGACTGCGCGCGCCCGCGACTTGCTATCGGTGAGGATGATGTCCAAACCTTTAATCGTGAAGCCCGCGTCGGTGATGCCGAAGTCCGCCATGTCACACCCCTACATTGACCGGCAGGGCCTGCGTCTGCCCGTCGACCGTGTCGATGACCACGTCCAGCTTCCACAGTCGCCGTCGACGGTCTACCGCAACCGATTGGGCATCGAGCTCGGGGTGGCGATCCAGGTAGCCCGGGTCGTCCTCGAAGAGGAGCTCGCGGATGTCGCGCACGCGCGGTTCGCTGCCCAAGGTGCTGACGAGGCTGAGTTTGATCAGTTCCTTGATCAGGCGAACGGTTCCCGGTTGGGTGAAGATCTGCCGGGCATCGAGGCCGTAGTTGGTGTTGAATATGTCGTTACCGAAGGGCGTGAGCACGCGCAGTTGCAGCGCCTGGACTAGATTCGGCAGGCCGTCAAGCCAGCGCAGGGCGCCGCCGTCAAAGACCAGATCGCCATTCACCAGCGCCGGACCGTTGCCCAGCAGTGCCGCGCTAGCCATCACACCCTCCCTAGCTCGCCGTCAGCTTGGATTGCCCGGCCGATTGCACCTGCCAGAGCACGGGCAAGGGTGGCACGGCATCGGTGAGGCCCTGCGCCGTCTCCAGCAGCACGGGCTGGCCGGTCACTGTCAGTTTGGTTGCCAGGCCGGCCGTGATGGCCGTGATCATCAGGCAAGGCTTCTGGCCGATGGCGGTGTTGGTGTTGGTGCAACCGGCGATCGGCGCGTTCAGCAGGTCACTCTGCAGGAGTACGGACTGATGGTCAACCGTCAGCGGATGGCTGGCCGACTTGGGCTGCACGGTTCCGCCATGCACGCAGGCGATGGCCGAGCCCTGGGTCAAAACGGCGGGCATCACGACACCTCCACGCTCGAACCGTTGAGCGCCAGCGTCACGCTGCCGTTGGTCAGGGACAGTTTGCTCCCCTTGGTAACCACGGTGACGTTGCCGTTGCCGGCGATGGTGATGGTGGTCCCGCTCTTGTGCTCGATCACCACCTGGCCGTCCAGGTCGCCGGCGACCTGGGGGCGAACGCCGAGGGCCGGCAGCAGGTCAGCACCGACCATGATATGCAGCCCTTTGGCCTGAATCACCCGCCGCCCGGCGGCATCGGTCAGGTCGTTGACAGTTTTGCCGCTGGGGAGGTCGTCCGAGCCGAGCGCCGTGGGCAAGCAGAGCCAGTAGTCGCCGGCCAGGTTCGGCGGTGGCGCGAGGCGCGGGTTTTCGCTCCACAAGAAGCCGGTGACGAGGGCATCGTTGGCCAGCCCGCCGTTATGGGCGAGCACTGCCCGCATCTTGGGATAGACCGGCACCATTAAGCCACACTGGTGAAAGGCGAAGACGGAGGCGATGGGCTTGCTGTGGAGCGGCGTGCCGTCGTCTACCGGCGTCGCTACGCTCGGCGCTACGGCGTCGCTCGCCGGCGACTGGCCGTAGTTGAGCGTCGCCAGGTGCTTCTGGTCGCTGCCGGCGGCATACTCGGTGACCTCGCCCACGTCGATGGCGGCGCCTTGCTTCTGCGTGCTCTCAGCAAGGTCACGGAAGCGCTGCACGACGCCGTGGGCGCCTACCGGCACCTTCGCCAACGCCCCTGGCTCTGCAGCCAGCAGCACCAGTTCGCAGGTGTAACCACTTTTCGCGGAGAAGCGGTGGACCAGATGATGGATGCGTAAGGCGCCCTTTGGGGCGTCCGGCAGGTCCAGCTTCACCGGCAGCCCGACGCGGAGGGCGGCGTTGCCCAGGACCGTGAGCGACAGACTGGGACGAGCGCTAATTTTCAGCTTTCCGTTTTGCTCCTGCTGGCTCAGGTCAGGATCCTCGTCGCTCTCGGCGCCGTCATCCAGCCGCACAAGATCCTTGTCCGGGCTGAACGTGACGGCGTCGCCGGCGCCGACCGTGTTCTTTATGAAGACCTGATTGTCGCGGATGACGAGCGGCGCCTGCGCGCCATCGGCGAGTTTCCCCAGCGCGTCCAGGCCGTTGTCGGCGCGCAAGGTGTAGTTGGTGAGTTGCGTGGTCAGGCCGTGGCCGTCTTTCAACGTCACCCTGGTATCCTGCAAGACCTTTTGGAGGAAGGATACGGCCGTTGCCGGACCGCGTTGGGCGTAGGAGATCTTGCATTTCGTGCGGAGGCGGTAACCGCCGATCTCCTGGCCGCTGATGTGGGTCTCCAGAACCCCGCCCTCGTTCACCTCGCTGTGCAGGCGGATGATGGCGCCCTCCATCACCGGGTCGGGCGGTGAAAAGGTCGCCCCCTCGTCGAAGTAGCCCAGGAAAATCTTTACGTGCAACGGCTTGTGATCGCGCAGCCCGTCGGCATGCTTGCTCTGGAGCAGGTTTTTCGCATCCATGGGCAGATTCGTCAGCGTCAGGTCGAAGGTGCTGGCCGTGGGGCCGCTGGCCATGGTCAGCCTGACATCGGCGTCGAGGATGTACTGCCCGCTGAAGACGTCGTTGGACACCTTCAGGGGCAGGGCCGTGCCGAGCAGCGACGCCACCGTGCCGGCGAGGCCGGCCAGACCGCCGGCGGCATCCTCTTCTTCGATCTGGATCTTGTACCAGAGAATGAAGCTCATCGCGTTGCAATGCCTCCCGCGACCTGGGAGCCGAACGAGCCGGCGCCGTTGAGGTTCTGTTTGGCCACCCGGAGGGTGGTGAAGAGGAGGGCCAGTTCCGCCGCCTCATACTGGAGATTCGGCGCCAGCTTGCGCTGGAAGATGGCGGATGGCGTGCCCGCCGACTCGCGGGAGACGCGCAACACCATAAAGGCGCCTGGAGCGGGCAGATCAAAGATGACGTTCTCGGCCCCCGCCGCGACCTCTTCCAGCACGTTCACGTACAGCAAGAACTGGTAGACCTGACTGCTAAAGGCCAGGCGGAAGGACTGGGGAAAGCCCTCATCGGCGTTGATCGGCAGCGCGAGATAGGTGCGGTCGGTCACGGCGCTACTTTCCTCCCTGGCAATGTGGGTCTCATCAAGGTCCCGGAGTGCGTGGGATCGGGTTAGGCGCCGGGCCGCTCGGGATGAAGGCGGAGCCCACGGCGAGGGCGAGGTCGGCCGCTTCGCCGATGATGGCGGTCAGGCTGGAGCGCGGCACGTATTGCAGCGAAATGCTCACATCGAGGGCATCGCGCTTCTGGACGCTCTGGCTGAACCGCAGATCGGTGATCTGCATGTCCAGGCTGATTGTCAGGCCGGAGACCACCGGGATGCCGGTGATCTTCAGGGCCGGCGCTGTCGCCGCCACCAGCACGCGTGAGGTGAGGGCAAGGGCCTCCAGGGCCTTTTTCAAGAGCAGGCGCCCCTGCCCGAGTAATGTGGCCTCGATACTGATCATCTTCGTGGTCGGCGAGACCGCCTGGGAAAAGCGGCTGCCGGCGATGCGCTCGATGCGGTAGCCCTCGCTGATGCTCATGCTCTGCACGTAGAGCAGGGGCACCGGACCCACCAGGACGGGAACATTGACGCCGGCGGGCATTCCACCCTTCCTCTCCTGCGACGGCGAGCAGCCGCCGCTTCAGCGCACGCTCCGCAACGCCATGTCCAGTTGGTCAAAGACGTGGGCGGCGATCCGTTCCAGATGGTGCGCCTCGAGCGAGCCAACCACCTCGATCTCGACCGGGAAGTAGTAGTTCACGACCTGACCGGCATCCGTTCCGATAGTTATCGGCGAGATGGCAGCTTCACTGCCCGGAGCGGGCACGATGTACTCTCCCTCGTGGACCAGGGCGATGCCGGTCCGGTCGACCCGGTCGCCTTCGGCAAACCCGGGTACGGCAACAGGCATCTGCTCGTCGTCTCCGCCGTCAGCCTGCCACGGTTCGCGGTCTTCCTGACCCATCTCAGGCCTCCAGCGACGCAAGGAGCGACGTGCAGTTAAAGCTGGCGGAGGGGGCGCCATCAATCACGACGTTGCTCGGATTGGTGGACGTGATGATGCAGTTGGTGAACTTGATGCTCTTGAAGGACCAGTCGGTGCCCTTGCGCTCCGCCACGGCGATGGCGAACTGCGTGCCATTGATTGCCAGCGCCGTCAGATCGGCGACGACGGTGCCGATGGCGCGGACGGTCATGGTGAACGTGAAGGTGAAGGGCTGGCGCACGAAACCGACGTTGTCCGCCTCGATGCTGTGGATGACGGTGTGCGGCGTATTGAACGTCGGCGTGAAGTTGTCGATAGGAGTGATCGTCTCGTTACCCAGCTTCACTTCCAGACGGGTATTCCAATCCGGCATTGTTCACCTCTCCTATTCGAACTTCAGGGTGATGGCGATGCGGTGAATCGCCCCGGCGTAGTCCACCAGGATCACCACTTCGACCACCCGTTGCGCCTGGGCGTTGTGTATCTGGGTCAACTGCTGGTCGCTCAGGGTGTTGGGGTCCAGATCCAGCAAGAGCAGAATCGGGATGGTGATCTGGTAGCGTTCGATCTCGCTATTGCGGACGAGCGGATCAAGTTCCGCCTCCATCTGTACCGTCAGCCCGCGCAAGCCGGAGCGGCTGATCTGCAAATTGCCGATGGAGCGGATGAGACGCGCCTTGAGGCGGAAGGAGATGTCGTCGACGGTACGGACGATATCGATGTACTTCTTGCCGGCGGGATTGCCCGTATAGCCCTCACCCATGTACACGCCGTGGCCTGGCAAGAGCGACGGTGAGGTGAGCCAGTTGATGCCCTGGCCGGCAGGGCCGCTATCGAACGTCTCCGTGCCGTTGATGGCGGCAATGTCCGCCGCGCTGAAGGAGTCCGAATCGACATTCACCGGCTTGAGGAGCAGAGAGGTGTTGGGTGCGTAGCCGGCAATCGTCCCGACCACGGCGGCGGCGACATCCTCGCTGCTCTTGTGGGCAACGTAGACCATGCGTTCGCTGGCCAGCGACCCGGCGACAAGGGAGCCGCTAGCAGTGACGCCGGTGGCGGCTCGGGTCAACATCGCGACGCCCATACGCTCCTGACCATCACCGCCGGTATTGGACACCGTCGTCACGTGGCCGGCAAGCTGGGCGATCGCTCCGGGCGGGTTGGTCGTGGCATTGCCGGTATTGGCATCGAGCGCGACGTTAGCCAGGGCAACCAACTGCACGTTCAAGCTGGCCACGGCCGTCAGCGCTTGGGTCCAATCCGGTCCATCCGCCGTGCGCACGCCGTACACCAGTGGCGGTCCCGGCGTCTGTTGAAAGGCCATGGCGATAGCGTTGCCGAGGTCCCCCGGCGCCTGGCGCAGGGCATCAATGGCGTTGGTAAAGGCGACCGGAATGTTTGGCAGGAGCGTGTCCGGCCCGCCTGCCGCCCCGATCGGCGGGGAAGTGGCGATGGTAAAGGCCTGGGTTGTGGCGGCGCCTGCCAGGCCGGTGCGGCCGCCGGCGGGGGCTGCGGTGATATAGAAGGAACGGGAGGTAGCTCCGCCCGCCAGCGCCGGAGCAGTGACCTGGATCGACTGGCCGGCGGTAAGCGTGACGGTGGCGGCCGGCGACAGCGCCGACTGCACCCCGGCGGCGGTCACCTCAGAATAGGCGACACTATAGGCGCCGGCCGGAAAGCCGGCGCCGACGCCGGCAGCGGCCGCTATCGTCGGAGCGACGCCCGCCGGGATGGGCAGCGTCACCGGCCCCACAATGGCAACATTCCCCGTTCCCCGCACCACCGGCGCGAAGAGGTCGATGACCGGGTTGACGCGGATGTACTGGACCGCCATCTGTGCTCTCCTTTGTTCAACTCACCGTGCGGATTGGGCAAGGGATTAACCGGCGGGACGCTCAGTGATACTTTTCTCGCAGCCGTTGGCGGAGCGTTTCGAGCTGGGTTCTGCTCAGACTCGCCCCGGTCGATGCGGCCTCCGAGGGCAGCCGCTGCGGAGCATGCTCGGGCCCAACTGCTACTGGAGCAGCGGCAATGGCGGCATCGGCAGTGTCGCTATCGGCCCCATCTTTGGCTGGCATATGGTCCTCCTTTATCCGTATCCAGTGTGTACGCCGGCGCTAGGCCGGCGTCATGACCAGGGCCAGGATGTGTTCGGCGGCGAAGAATGCTTGCAGCCCGGCGGCCGTGAATGGCGTACCGTTGAGCGCCGCGGCGGGAAAAATGACCAGTGGAGCGTAGGGGGTGATCACCTCGGCGGTGTCCACCTGATGCTGCACAGACAGGCTGCGCTCCGCGGCAACTCGCGCCAGCTTGGCGTCGCGCAGGGTGGCCGCCAGATCGATCACATCGCGAATCAGCACGGCGACCGGTAGCGGATAGCGGCGTTGATTGCCGGGGGCGGTTGGATCAAAGGGCGGGAGCGCCCGCAGCCTGATCTCGGCGACCAGATAATCGTGCCGGTCGCGGAGTTGCTCAACCGTCGTAATTTCCTGTTCGGCCAGGAAGCTGTCGACGTCAAAAAAGCGGAAACGCGTCCGGAATTCGGCCAGACTCGTGAAATCGTCGACCTCCCGGAGCAAGATGGACTCCACCTGGCCGGCATCGACTTCCAGGACCAGCGTCAATTGGAGCTGGACGGCCATGTCGAGCCAGATCGGTTCCAGGCGATGGAGTGCCTCGTAGGCGATGTCGGTCCGGCTGTAGCTCGGCGTCGTCTGGGTCCAGGTCCCGTTGGTCCGGCAAGGGGCGAAGAGCGGCCGCTGCAGTTCCGTGGTCAACACGTGCGGGTCACGGGCGTCGTGGACGGTGGCGAAGGGCTGGTCATACACCGCGCCCACGAGCGTCAGTAGGCGTGTGTGCGCCGGATCGGCGGCAGGCGTCAGGAGTTGCGTGAACTGCGCCGGATCGTGCAACTGGAGCAGCACCTGATCCACGAACTGACTCATCCTCGCCTACCCCTGGCGCGTCGGATTGCGCGTTGCTCACAACACCTATGCCTCAGCATCGGGACCTCCATGGCCCAACTGGTGTACATAGGGCTGGATGAAGGCCACCATCGACTGGAGGTCTTGAAAGTAGCGTCGCTTGCCGCTGGGGACGTGGGTGACATGACCGCGCCAGTGGGCGTTGCCCGCTTCGGCCGCCGTCTCCTCGACCCAAATTCTGATGACAAACGACTGGATAGAGCCTTCCGGCAGATCCATACCCGCATCCGCGCGCCAATCTATCGCACCGGCAGGCGCGAACCCAGGGTCGCCGGGACCGCCTGACCTTTGCGTTACCAACGGTCTGCGCAGGTATAGCAGCCCAGCGTCTGCCGGAGCGTCTCGTCAGCGTCTCGTCAGCGTCTTCGCTCGGGATCGTTGGCTAGGCCGGGGCGCGCCGGTGTTGAGCGCGAGGAGACCGCCGGCGCCGGCTGTCACCCGTCGCCTGGTCGAACCGAATGTGCTGGTAGAGCGCTTGCGTGCGAGCGGCTGGAGCCAGGTCTAGCTCCTCCTTGAGGGCGGCAACACAGAGCTGATACTGGCGTAGCGCCGCCGTTCGGTCACCGAGCAAATAGTAGAGGCGCATCATTCGCCAGTGCGTGCGTTCGCGCGCGCGATCCACGCGCAAGATGCGCGCTCCGTATTCCAGTCCGGCCTCGTAACGCCGGTTCGCTTCACAGTAGCCCATCAGCTTGTTGACGAGTCCGAGATACAGACTCTGCAGGCGCTCCCGCTCGAACAGGCACCAGTCCTGGTACCAGCCATCGAGCAAGTCGCCACGATACAAATCGATCGCTTCCTCCAGCGCCCTGGCCTGTTCGGCATCTAGCCGAGCACCCGGCACCTCGCGGACAAGAGCGCCGACACGCTCAAGGCGAGAGGTATCCAGCCAGAGGTCGGCAGCAGCGTTCAACGCGATGCTATCGCGTTGAATGAGCAGTACCGGCGGCTCGTCCGCCGTCGTACCCTTGTCCAGCGCACCCTGCAACTGCCAGAGCGTCTGACGGAGTGCCTTCCGCGCTGCACCGGACGCATCGTTACCCCAGAGGCGTCCGGCGAGGGTGTCGCGAGAATGGCCGTAGGCGGGATTGAGCAGGAGATAACAAAGCAGTTCCTGGACGCGCGGCATGTGCAGTGTGGTTATCGGTTGCTCGTCGCGACGAGCGTGAAATTGGCCGAACAGGCAGATGTGCAAAGTAGCCATGACACGATTCGCTCCTCTCTCCACGAACGGCATAGAAGACTAGCGTGCTTGTCCCCGGCAGTATGCCGCGTTTGCCGATGCAGCAAAGCGCCGTGCGGATAGGCACCCAAATGGGCTACAGAAGGTTGGCAACTCCTACCACCGCTTGCGCGCTGCCCTGGGAAACCTAGCACCGTGACCAGTTCGCACGACCGCAGTCGGTCGGCAAAGCAGCGCGTGGGAATGGGCGCATCCATTTCCACGGCAACGTCCACAGGGAGTACTATTCTTGGCGGACCACCGCGCACGATCATGGTGGGCAGAAACACAACGGTGAGGAGGAATGCAAGGTGCCTGGCCGAATTCATCACGTCGTGATTTTCTTCCGCGAGAACCATACCTTCGACAATTACTTCGGGGCCTTCCCGAACGCGGAAGGCGAGAAGCTACCGCCTGCCGACCCTCACGCGAATCCGCGCCACGACCATAAGACGTGGCTGAGCGGTACGGCGGTCAGGGGACAATACTCGGAGCAGGATATTCCCGCCTACTGGTCCTACGCTCGCCAATTCACGCTATGCGATCACTACTTCACCGATGTCGCCTCCAACTCCTATCCGAATCACCTCTTCGCAATCGCCGCGACCGCGCCGATCATCAACAATCCACCGCCCTCCGCCGCTCCGTTTCGCATCGACTCGCTGCCATCGCATCTCACGAAGGCCGGCCTTGACTGGCGACACTATGGCACGGAGGCGTGGCACTTCTTGGCCAACCTTCCGCGTGGGCACGGCTTCAGCGTTGACGAGTTCGCGCGCGATGCGGCTGCGGGCGATTTGCCTGCGGTGAGTTGGGTCTACAGCCCGAAGGGTCTCAGCGAACATCCCCCCGACGTCGTGCGTGATGGGTCGGAATGGGTGGCACGTCAGGTACAGGCGATAGTACAGGGAGGGCTCTGGCCCACGACCACCATCTTCATCACCTGGGACGATTGGGGCGGCTGGTATGACCACGTGACGCCACCGAAAGTCACGGTATGGCCAACACCGGATACATCGAACGACTCAACCATGCGCCATCCGGAATTCGATGGCACGCAATTCCGCTACGGCAATCGCGTTCCTTGTCTGGTCCTGAGTCCCTACGCCAAACCTGGCTACATCTCTAAGGAACTGCACTCCCATGCCAGCCTCGTTCGGTACTGCGAGTCCACCTTCGGTCTCGACGCGGTCAACCCTCAGAACGCAGCGGACGATCTAGGCGACTGCTTCGACCTGTCCGCGGCAAATCCGCTGCCAGCGCCTAGCTACATGGCTGCAGCTGGCAATCGCCCGCCCGCGGCCCCGGGGGAGTAAGGCCCAACCATGCTTGGAAGCGGATCGTCCTCGAAGGAGCGAGACTGCACAGCATGCGGCGCGGCGCCCCTCTGTTTTCGATCGGGGCAATACGCACGGTCTTGAGTACATCGCCAGGTGCTTGGCCGTCTCGCTCCGCGCCCATACCGGGAGTCAGACAACGAATCCTGCATTTTCGAGCCGTTTGCCCGAATGTCGGAAGCACAGATTGGATCGCTCGGACGTTGCCGGCGTACCGACGGATGACAGCGACGCACCCTTTGCCAGAGCATGCGTGCACCGGCAACAGGGCCCTGTCATTGGCATCCCTGACGCATGTCCAACGCCGTCCTGCTGCTGACCGTAGCGCGGGTTTGCTCTGGCAAGGAGGCCGTCGAAGCAGCCGCCCACCACTTCACGTTTACGCTTTCAGTGCGTGCCTCCGCTCGGCGGCTGAGCCGGTGGGGCGGCGAGGCCTCGCGTGGGGCCGTTGCCGCCGCCTCACGCGGAGCCTATAATAGTCGGGCCGCGCGCCGCTCCGGTCGCCTGCGGCGAGCGGACGCGCTCGCGCGGGCGCGACGGCGGATCGATGGCGGGCGGGGGAGGGGAGGCGCGGCGATGGGCGCCAACGAGGGGCTCGCCGGCTTCAGGGCGGTCGACCACACGCGCGACCCCGACTTCTTCGTCCGCTTCATGGAGGCCGGCCACCGCCCGCCCGCGATCCGGACCATCAAAGCGCGCATGCTCGAGCGGATCGCCCTCGTGCGGGGCGAGGCGGTCCTGGATGTCGGCTGCGGGCCGGGCATCGACTTGCTCGAGATGGCGGAGGTCGTGGGCGTCGCCGGCCGGCTCGTTGGCCTCGATACCAGCGCGACGATGATCGCCGAGGCTGGGCGCCGTGCGGCGGCGCGGCGCGCCCCGGCCGCCTTCGTGGTCGGCGATGGGCAGGCGTTGCCGTTCCCCGCCGGGGCGTTCGATGTGTGCCGGACGGAGCGCATGCTGATGCACGTCGCGGACGCCGGGCGGGCGTTGGGAGAGATGGTCCGGGTCACGCGCCCTGGCGGCAGGGTCGCGGCCTTCGACTTCGACCATGAAACGATGATGGTGGACAGCCCCGACAAAGAGACGACGCGCACGATCGCCCAGACCTTCGCGGATAGCCTCCGTCACGGCTGGATCGGGCGCCAGTTGCCGCGGCTGTTCCGCGAACGCGGCCTGGTCGGCGTGTCGGTCGATACCTTGACCGCCTTCATCGATTACCCCTTCGCCGAGCTGCTGCTGGGTGGGCACTGCACGAAGCTGCAAACGGACGGCGTGGTGACGCCCGGGGCGATGCGCCGCTGGTGGGAAAACTTGCGCGCGGCCGACGAGCGCGGCGTTTTCCTGCTCGGCTTCACGGCCTTCGTTGTCGTGGGCGCCGTCGCGGTTCCCTGACCGCCGCCTCCGGGCGCTTAGATCTGGCTGCCCGTCGGCGGTCGCGCGCCGCAGACGCAGGGCGCTCCCTGCGCTGCGGCGCGGCCAGGTGCATGCCGAGGCCTTGCGGGATCTGCTCGCGCGCCAGGTGGCGAGCGACGGCCCGCCGACATTCGCGGTGGATGTCAGCATCTGGCCCCGACCGGATGCCGAAACCAGCCCCGAACGCGGCTACCAGTACTCTCCGGCAGCAGCCAGGCAGCAGCCCGTCGTGGGGGGCTGGGCGTACCAGTGGATTGCCCAGCTCAGCCCGAAACGCGACAGTTGGACGGCCCCGGTGGATGTGTGCCGCGTGGCGCTCACGACGAAGCCGACGCTGCTCGCCATGGACCAGCTCCGGGCGTTGGTCGCCCGCCTGCCGCCCGAGGCGCTGGCGGCGGGCAGCCCGCTCTTCGTCTTCGACGCCGGGTACGACGTCGCCTTCTTCGCGCAGGCCCTCGCCGACGTGTCGGCCGTGCTGCTCATTCGCCTGCGGAGCAATCGCTGCTTTTACTTCGAGCCGGACCCCGCCACCCAGCCCAAGACGGGTCGGCCCAAGCGGCACGGCGGCATGTTCGTCTGTGATGATGCCGCCAGCTGGCCCGAACCGACCGTCGCGCTGCACGGCGAGGACGAGGAGTATGGCCACATGGATGTGCGAGGCTGGGCGGGGCTGCACGCGGTGATTCGCCGGCCCGTGCGGCCCGGCGTCATCGGGCAGCATCACGGCCCCCGCCTGCATGCCCAGGGCTCCGACCTGCGCGTCGAACTCGAGCGCTTACCGGGGCGGCAGTGCAAACCGGCGATCCTCTGGCTCTGGTGGCAAGGACCGCTCGGCCAGGGAGCGCCGACGGCGGCCGATCTGGAACGTTGCTGGAAAGCGTACGCCCGGCGCGACGATTAAGAGCAAACGTCCCGGTTCCTCAAGCAAACCCTCGGCTGGGTGATGCCGCATGGGCGCCTGCCCGAACAGGCGGACCGCTGGAGTTGGCTAGTGGCGGCGGCGTATACCCACACTGCGGCTCGCTCGTGACGCCGTCGCCGACCAACGCCTGGCCTGGAAACGCCCGCTGCCGCCGGGCTGCCTCACCCCCGGCCGGGTGCGGCGGGGTTGTGCGACGCTGGCGGGGCGCCTCCCAGCCGTCGCTGCGTCACCTAACCCTGCTGGTCTCTCTCCCGGACGGCCCAAAGGGCGCCGTTCCCAACCGGCCGCCCGCTATCCTCCCCGCAAAAAGGCCGCCTGACCACTCGAGACAGGCAACAATCACTGCGTTCGACCTGCAAGCCGGCGGCGAATGCACCGCCGGCCGCTCCGTCATAGTTGAAACTTCAGAGTGCATCTGTTGCATTGGCGCAAGCGCGCCATCATTACCGAAGCCGTCGGCCACGTGATCATGAGAGATCTCGCAGGCATGACGGCGGGAAACATATAACAGGCGTGCAATGAAATCATCGGTCTGCATACTGCTCTCACGCGTACCAACCAGGCATGTCGCGTCGTGCTTACGATCATGTTCGCCTTGTCTATGCTCCAGGTAGCACGCGAGCGGACGGTGGACGGAGACACCGCTGACGCCGCGCTTGTGTTCGCCGCGTTGCAGGGCAGGCGGTCCGTCGCGTTCCGCTGCGCCGGCCCGCGAAGGCAGCCAGTTCCGAACGCTCGCTTCATCGCCGAGGCGCTCGCCCAGGTGTTCTGAAACTTCCAAGCAGGTTCGTCGGGCACTGGGCCGAGACGCTCTGCCCCTCCGCCTGAACCGCCAACGTTGAGTTAGCGGTCGAGCAGAGACGCCAATCCGTATTGATAACGCGAACACCCGCCAAGCTGACCGCCAAGTATGGCGGTCAACTTGGCAGTACAGCTTCGCAAATCACAGTCGTCTACCGCACGGCGCCAGGGGCCGTTCCCTGGTATATACCCGTACTGGAGCGGTGACATGCTGTTGTCTATACAGCAGATCACCAAAACGGGATCACAGACAGTGTCTCTACCAGGGGAGCCGACGGTCAGAATCGAACTGACGGCCAGCTGTTTACGAAATGGTTGCAAAACGTCCTGGAGTGTTGCATGTGGCCCCATTCCCTCTGGGAGCGTGCCTCGCCGGTCCCGGCATGGATCGTAGTTTGCCGCCGGTTCCCACAGTGATTCCCACACCTGTTCCCACACCTAATGCGACGTGACCGTTGTCCCGAGCACGTCCGAAACCCGCATCGGTAGCTTGTCATGGCGGCGGTCGGCGCCCGGTTCCCGATCGGTTCCCACGCGACCACAGTGTCTCCTCTCTCCCGGTTTCAAATATTCCCAGAAGGCGCCTCGCTGTCACCTCGGCTGATCACCGCATGCTTGTCACTCCTCTTGGCAGCCGGAGATTAACGCACCTCAATGCGGAATCCGTACTCGACGTCGCCTTGGAAGCCGGGCAGCGGATTCCAATCGGCGCGAACGCCGTAGCTGTAGACACCGGGGAGCGTGGGCACGACGAAGCTGTCGTCCGGTCCCAGCGATTCCGGCACATTGGCGTAACGCCGGGCCTGGTCGTCCCAGCTGAGCAGACGGGCTGTGCCGGTGACGGGCGCCGGGTCAAACACCAGCCGTCCGGTTGCACCGAGAGAGACCGCCGTGGGCGCGTCGTGCTCGCCGGCGATCAGTGCCGCCGGCATGGCCTCCGCGGCGTAGCTGCTGAACGTGCCGTGGCCGGGACAGGAGGTCACCCATTCCTTCGAACCGACAACAGTCGGCACCGCAACGGTTCCCCCGACTACGCGCAAGGCCGGCAGTGGCGGGCAAGCGACGGGCGTCGCTGCCGGCGGACCAGTGGGCCAGCAACTGACGAGCGCCAGAACAAGCAGCGGGGAAGCGATCAGGCGCCGTCGCATGCGGGCGCTCCGATCTTTGCCTTGGCACCGCAGGAGACACTATTGACCCGTCCGTCACCGAACGCCAAGGGCAGCAACTGGCTAGTGCTGGGCGCTTTGTGGGCAGAGGCGGTGGGTCCATCTGTGCTGCCGGCGCATCCCGGCAGGGGCGTTGGCAAGGGAGCAGGAGTGTGCGCCGCTCCTGGAGCGTACACCGGCTCACCCGTCGGGATCTCGTTCACGGCATCGATGACGACGGGCTTCCCGTGATAGCGTCGCGGCAGACCCAGCGCGAAGAGGTCGCTGCCGTCCCAATGCAGCACCATGATGACGACGCGCGGGTTCGGGTACATGGAGTTGGGAGCCTCGTCGTTCCAGCCCACGACCTCCGCGTGCAGACCGACGGTCCGTTGGAAGTCGATCAGGGGCCGGATGGTCGGGTCGGCGTGCTGCTCCCAGCGCGCACCATACTGGCGGGCCAGGGCGGCGGTACCGGGCAGACAGAAGGCCGGGTCGGCAGTAACTGCCGGGAGGACGACATCCAACCCTCCACGGGACACCTGGGCTGGTGTGGAAGTCGCGAGGGGCGATACGCTCAGGCTAGCAATCAGTCGGTGCGGCGTTGGGGACGGCAAGATGTATGCTGGTGCAGCGGTCTGGTTTCCACACGCGACCAGGAACAGGCTGAGGGCGAGCATCGGGAGGAGGTGAAATCGCGGGGGGCGCATGCCGCTCCCTTCATCGTCGCGATTACCGGCTCGCCTGCCAGTATCAGCTTAACGCTGGTGCAGCCATGCCAGTTCCGCTCCCCGACGCGCCTCGTTGCCAGGGCGCTCCCACGGCTGATGGGCCGTGTGTTGCGGCCGCTTTTGACGCGGCAGCGGACGGCGCACGTGCTGCCGATGCGGCCGGTGAAAGTAGACGATCGCATCGGCGTCGTCCAAGGTGTACAGGGCGCTATCGACAGCGCCGAATTCCTGTCAATGTGCGGCATGGTTTGCTATGCTGTTCCCTGGGAGGAGCATCCAGGCGGGCGCGAGATCGTTTCGGGAGGATGGGTAGCTCAGATGCGCCAGGCTCAACGCGTTGCCGTCACGCGTCGCCACATCCTCACCACGCTGGGCACGCTGATTCCGCTCTTCGCCTTGGGCGCCTGCGCGGTTCCTGTGCCGGCCGTCCTGGCCCGACCGACGCCTGCTCCCGTCACCTTGCCGTTGGTCGTGGCGGAAGCGTATAGCCGCGATGTCGTGCAAGGCCGTAGCCATACCACCGTACTGGACGACGGCATCCGGCGCTGGGTGGCGGCGGCCGAGGCGGCGCTGCACGGGCGGGTGACGCTGCCGATCCAGGTGGTGCCCGTGCAGAGCGTGGGCATCGATACCTATGCCACCACAGCTGCACGGTCTCGCTGCGCTCGCCAGCGCGCCGGCACGACGCAGCCGCTCTGGTTTGCCACACACGACAACCTCTGGCGACTGCGCGCCGACAGCGTACTGGCCGATCTGCGCGCTCAGGTTACCAAGGATCATACGCTCGGCAACGGGCGGCTGCACCCTGATGTCCTCGCCACCTTGCACTGGGCGGGGGCGCAGGTAGGACTGCCCGTGGCCCTCTGGCCGGCACTGCTGGCCATGGATGCGCGCGTGCCGCCGCCACCCGCCGGCTGGAGTTGGGGGGACGCCGCCAAGGTTCCCGCCGGGAGCGGCTGGCCGGTGCAACTCATGCCGGACATGCCGCCGCTCTCGGCGGCACTACGGCTGCGGCTGCGTCCGGTCTGGAGCATCCCCTATTGGCGCGCTGCTCCAGCAGCCATTCCTGGGCTGGAGTGCTGATATCACCCAGCTGCAGCGCTGGGACGGCGGGCACTTGATGGGTGCCGGCATCCCGCGCAGCCCGCAGGCACTCTTGCACGTGACGCTGGCCCTCTGCCAGGTACTGGTGCTGCAACTGCTGCCGGTCCCGACCGCCGCAGCCAATGCTGCCCACGCAATCCAGGCAATTCTTGCCGCCTGGGCCGCGCAGTCGAATGGCTAGCAGCCCTGACCGCACGAGCGCCTGGTGGTCACCGCCGGTGGCCAACGTCAGGCGGGCGAACCGGGTGTTCCTCGGTTCCGTGGAACTGCGCCGGAGTGGCCAGTAGGGAGCCTGTAGTTCCCGAAGCAGCGGCGGCGCGCCACATCAGGGAGGACCATATGCGTAACTCACCTTGGAGACAGGTCGAGGTCGCCAGTGGTCCCCCGATTACCCTGGCCGTGGGCCTGAATCCGGTAAGGAACGGGCAGCTTCGCCGCGTTGGGCACAGCAAAATGCACGGTGATGGAGCCATCTTTGGCGGCCGTTGCCGTCACTACTCCCAGCGCGGTCACGCCCTGCTGGCCTCGTTCGGTGGGACCCACCAGCGCACCGGAACCATCCACCTCTGCCGTGACCTTCACCACCTCACCGGGCTGGAAGCCGCGACCTGTCAGGACAAGCGTTGCGGGCGGATGCGCCGCAGCGAGCGTGCCGGCTACCTGCAAGGTCGCCAGGCGCGGGGCCGGAGCGCCGTTGAGCTTTTCCCTACGATCTCAGCCGATTGCAGCATGGCGACGTTGGAGGATGTGCTGCGTAGCAGCGCCTGCAATCCTATCGTGACGAGGGCCAGGACGAGCATGACGCCAATGCCGACGACGATCTCCCCGCGCAGCCGCCGCAGCCGCTCCGGCAGCCGGCCGGCGCGCTCCTCGCGCTGCAACTGATGGACGCAAGCAGCGCAGACGCGCCAGCGCCGGGTACCCGCCTGCGGGTGCTCCTGCAAGCAGGCAGCGCAGAACGGCTCGCCGCAGCGGTCGCAGCGATCGACGGCGCGGCTGGCAGGGTGGAGCTGGCAATAGCGCCGATCGATCGGCACGTGCCAGCGCGGCCGCTCGATCAGGCGGGAGCGCCAACCCTCATCCGTCATCGCTCCTGCTCCCTCACGTCGGGCGCACCCGCATCAGCGGCATGAGCGCGAGGAGCGCCTGGGCCATATTGGTGGCGGCCTGCGCCGGCGGCAAGAAGCCCAGCCCCAGCACTCCCAGGTTCGCCGGCGCGCCGCCGCCAGGGACCGGGCTGAGGGCCGGTGGCGTGCCGAAGGCGGCCGCATAGGTACTGGCCGCAGCGATACCGGCCGGTTGGTCGATCAGCGTTTTCGTGCCATCGGTCGTGAGCAGGTCGGCCTGCTGCGGCCAGAGCCAGGCTTCCAGGGTCGGCGCCAGCGGGAAGAGCTGGACCGGCCAGTTGCCTGCCCCGGCGGGGATCGCCGCAGCATCGGCCCAGGTCCAGGCAGCTGGTGGCGCCGGCAGCCGGGCGTCGGTCGCCGCCAACTGCGGCCAGAGCGCCACCGGCATTCCCGCCTGCGCACCAGCCCACTGCAGGCTGGCCAGTGCATCCGGCGAGAGCTGCCCCCGTAGCCCGTGCTCGCGGTCGAGCAGCGGAGCGAGGTTTGCCAGGATGCCGCCGGACTGTAGACGCCGCAGCATGGCGTGGCTGGCCAGATAGAGCGGCTGTTCAATATCGGAGCCACTGCCGCTCGCCGTGTTGAGCGTGGCCTCCTGCCAGAAGGTGCTATGGATCATGTCCGCGGCGCGCACGGTGAGGGCGATCTTCCCCTGCAACGTCACCTCCGCCGCTTTAGTCCAGCGCTGGATCGCTCCATCGGGGACGAGCTGCAGGCTGGCAGACTGTTGGGGATCACGCGGGTTGCCCTGCACGTGCGTGTAGGCATCACCGACGACGACCGTGATGCGGGTGGGGACGGGCGTCGGTCGGAAGGGGAGGCGCGGTAAGGAGGCAGCGCAGCTACTGAGCGCCGCTGTAACGCCGCCTGCGAATGCAACGAGGACAGCGCGGCGTGACGTCGAGGAACCCTCCATTGCGCTACTGTAGCCTGCAAACGAGCCTCTGGCGAGCAGGCGGACTACGTAGGGTGCTTGCGGCGTGACGAATTTGCCCCAGACGCGACATGGTGAACAACGGCTGCGGAAGGGCGAACAGCCATGCAAAGGAGCAGCCGCATGGATCGACCAATGACGGAGACGGGCGCGCCGGTGAACGCACGAATCCGCGTTCCCGCCGTGCCTGACATCGATGAAGCGCGGCTGGTAGCGGCGGCACGGCAGGAACGGGCGGCCTTCGTTCCCCTCTATCGCGCCTACCTCACGCCGATTTACCGTTACCTTGCCCAACAGGTCGGCAACCGGCAGGACGCCGAGGACCTCACCGCCGCCACCTTCACGAAAGCGCTGGCCAGCCTGGAACACTACCAGGGGCGCGGCAGTTTTGCTGCCTGGCTGTTCAGCATCGCGCGGCATACGCTGCTCGACTACCAGCGTCAGCGCCGTCCGCACCTGGATGTGGAGCAGTTCGCCGCAACCCTGGTTGCTGCCAACGGTCAGCCGGAGGCGGAGACGATGCAGGCCGAGCGGCGGAGCCGGCTGGATGCGCTGGTGCGACGGCTGCCGACCGACCAGCGGGACGCGCTGGCGTTGCGTTTTGCCGCCGGGCTGCGCAGCGCCGAGGCGGGCAAAGTCATGGGGCGCCACGAAGGCGCAGTGCGCATGCTGGTGCATCGCGCCATCACCACCCTACGTGTAGAACTAGAAAAGGAGGAGCAACCGTGAGAACGCCTACAGCAACGCTCGACACCCTGGATGCCTTGATTGATGCTCTGGCGCCGTCTGCCCACACCCACGCTCGAGACGATAAGCAGGCGGCGCTGCCGGCTGGCGCCGAGCCCGAGGCGGGCAACCTGATCCGCACGTTGCATGCCCACAGCGCGACCATTCACATGCGCGACGGCTTCGCTGACGAGCTGGAAGCGGCGCTGTTACACGAGGGTGGTGTGATCGTGCTGGCGGAGGCAGCCGCGAACGACGGAGCCGTCGGCGGTCAGCGCCACTGGCCCTCCCCGGTC
>DHIZ01000173.1:0-29663 GCA_002404055.1 Chloroflexi bacterium UBA4733 | reverse complement strand
CAGCACAGGTGGCGCGACGATGACCGTCAAGAGCCTGCTCTCCAACGGCGAGACGACGCGAGTGCAGGTGGAGGTGACGGGTCTGCCCGCCACGCCACCCCTGGCGTCGCTGTTGCAGGAATCGTCGATCAAGACGATCGTCCTCACGCTGCGCGATGAGCACGGCGATACCTATCCGCCTGCCCCGCAGGTCAGCATGCTCTTCGGCGGTGGCGGGCCCAGCCAGATTTTACGGATGGAGAAGGTGTTTACGGGGCTGGACCCGAGCGTGCGCACGGTGGATGTGGTGCTGACCGCCCCCGCTCCCGTCGGTAACTGGACGGTGCGTGTGCCCATGGCGCCCTTGGCGCAGTCCGGCCTCCCCGCCGCTGTGCAGCAGAACGGCAGCGTCACCCTCCACGGCATAACGGTGCAGGTCGCCAGCGTGACGGCCGATGCGCAGCGCACCGTCATCCAACTCACGGCCGCCGGCGCACCGCCGATTCGATTCGTGCGCGCCCTGGCCCAGCCGGCCGGCGCTCGCAAGCTGGTACTGCGCGACGATCATGGCCAGGACTACGTCGAGCTGCCCTCGGCCGGTCGCACCGTCCCGTACGACGCCCAGCGGCGCTACGTGAGCGACGCCCTGTTTCCGCCGCTGCCTGCCAGCGTCCACAGCGCCAACATCGTGGTGCCCTTCGTGACGGTCGAGGTACCGGCGGCGGCTAACTTCTCCATACCCGTGGCCGGTAAGGGCATCGGTGACGTTATTCCTATAGATGTCACCGTACCGTTCGCCGGCTTTACCGTCCATGTGACCAGCGCCAGGATCATGGCGCAACTCGGCGGTCGCTGGTTAGAATTTCATCTGGACCTTGGCGACTGGCAAGAGGGTCGAAGGCTCGTCGGACCGAGCCAGGTGGCGGTCGAGCCGAAGGAGGCCAGTTACTTCCAGAGTCAGTCCGACGGCGATGTCAACCAGATGACCCTGCTGCGCGTCTCCTACGCTGATGCTGCGCAGACGGTGACGGTGACGCTCAACGGGGCGAACGTCGCGGTGCAGGGACCGTGGCGACTGCCGGTGATCCTGCCGTCCGGGCGATGAGTATGCTCCTGGACAGCGCAGCATGCTCGTGAGTCGACGCGCATGCTGCCACGGCGAAGACATGCATAATGCCCACGAACGGTCCATCGCTCGGGAAGGCAGAGCAGTGATCGCTCAGGTTCACGGTCGGTCACGCACGCGGTCGCGGTGACCGGCTGACGATAACGGCGACGCAATTATGTCGGCCCAGCACACTTCGCTACGTTCCTTTCGTCACCGGGGCCCCGCGTTGGCTGGCGAAGGTTCCCTTCCGCACTCAAGGCGGCGGAAGCGGCGCTCCCCTCGTGGCCAATAGCTGTGATGCGCATTTCATACGATCCTTCGAAGCACCTGGGCTCGGGTACATGCAGCGTAACGACGAGCACGCCGTTGGCCCCGCCCGCGGCCGTTACCGGTCCCAACGGGAGCGAAAATCGCTGGCCGAACATGTCGTAACCGACGATGCTGCCCACCACCCACACCGCTTCGTGGGGCTGGACGTGGCAGTTCTGGAGGACCAGTTGTGCCGGCGGATAGCCGCCCGGCAGGCCGCCCACGACGTACAGCTTGCCTGGATCGGGGTATTTCTGCAGGCAGGCGACCTGATCGGTCGTCCCGATGAGATTGCCCGATGTCGTTGAGCCTGCCACCCCTCGATTGATGGCCAGCACCACCCCGACACACACCGCACCGAAGAGCAGCGCGGCCAACAGCGGCGGCCAAACCGTGCACAGGCGCTCGCCAAATGGCCGGCCGGCGCGCTCGCGCTCCAGTGCAGTGAGGCAGGCGCTACACATTCGCCAGCGTTCCACGGATTGCAAGCAAGCAGCGCAATACGGTTGTCCACAGTGATCGCAGCGATCCTGCGCGGCGCGTTCCGGGTGCTCACTGCACATGCGTCCTGCCACCGGCACATGCCAGCGCGGCCGCTCCAGCAGCCGCGCCGCCAGCCAGTCCTTGTCGGAACGCACACGATACGGGGGCATAGCTCACCGGAAGACTGCGGGAAAGGACACAACGACGTGCCAAGCATACCAGCCGCTGCGGGCAGGCCAGGCAGCACTCGACGCCTACTGGTCCGGCAAGTAAGCGGGACGACCCGACGGTCAAACGCCGGTAGGGCGTGCAACCAGAACAGTCGCTCAGGCATTACGTTCGTCCCGTGGCTATCGCTCGGATCGTGAGCGTTGATCCTTTGACGGTGAAATGCAAGCTGGCGGACTTCCCACCACGCCGCAGTTCGGCGATACCTGACGCTTCCACATCGGCTGAATAACCGTCAGGGTAGCCGCCGGGGGCGCTGCCGAAGTCCAGACCGCTGGCTATCGTGCCAACTGCCGTTGCTGACACGCCGATTGGGCCGATAGAATCGCGCCTTGACTGACCATCACCTCCCTGGCCGCTCAGAGAACCGATGATGCAGACCAGCTCGTTCGACTGAAAGCCGGAGCCGGCGAGGTGTAGGATAAGACCTCCTCGCTTGACTGACCAACTCTGGATTCGAAGAACCGTCGCTCGTTGTGGCGCGAACGCGGCAGGGGTGACGGTCGCGACCGCCGCCGTTGCCGGCGCCCCCAACTGGTCGGCGTGGCCCGTGCCTACCATCAGTCCAGCGCATTCTGTACTCGCCAACGAGCCGGTCGGACCGAGCAGTTTGTCCATCGCCGCCGAGCCGCCTACTACGAGCGTCACGACAACGGCGGCTGCCAGGAGCACAGCCGGCAGCCGCCGCAGTCTACCGACTATGGAGCGCGCTTCAGCCGCGCGTTCCAGCTCTGCCAGGCAGTGCGTGCAAACCATGCCGCCCTGAACCCGCTGTAAACAGGCGGTGCAATACGGCTGGCGGCAGCGGTCACAACGGTAGGGCGCCTCCCTGGCCAGATGGAGGGTACAGTGCTGCACTGGTATCCACGCTCCGCTCGTTTGGCTCTGCCCCTGGATCCGTGTCTCCTTGCCGGTAATCATCTGGAACTGTGCCAGGATCGGAAATCCATGCTGGGCTTCCTCGACCACATCTTCCACCCGGCCTCCATCATCCACTACATTATGGGAGAGGTAGCGGCGCTGCACCACTCCTGGGAGCCGCGCTCCAAAGCGAGTATCACGACGCTGCGCTTCCGCCAGGGCGGCATCGGCACGCTGCAACTCGTCGGCGGCCAGTCCGGCACGAGCCCGCTGGAGCGGTTGGAAGTCGTCGGTACCGGCGCTAACGTGGTAGTGGACAACGGCATCAACCTCACCTACTACCTCCCCGGCCGGCGCGGGCCTGGGCGACGCGCTGGCGCTGCTGCGCTGGTACGGGGCCTATACCCAACCGGAAGGACAGTGGATCACGCTGGCGCAGGGATGATACAACCGTGGGGGTGGCGACCAGCGGCGCAGGTCGTCATTGCTCACGGCTGGGTTCAGCCGGTATTCCACCGGCGGGTTGCTTCCAGCTGGCGTCGTCGAGCTCACCAATGGACTCACGCTCATCTTCCCACGAGCACTCTTACAGGGGCTCGGAGGCGCCACGGAGGAACAATTTACCGACATCGAACTGGTGGGGCCGGGCACCGGATTGCACTGGCCGAAACTGGACGTGGATCACTACTTGCCTGGCCTGCTCCGCGGCCTGTTCGGCACACGACAGTGGATGGCCGAGCTCGGGCGGCAGGGCGGACGCCGAACCAGTCCAGCAAAGGCGGCGGCGGCTCGTGCCAACGGACAGCGCGGCGGCCGACCTCGCCACAGCGCCCCCGCAGCGGGACGGTGACTGTTGCATTCGCTACATCTTCCGGCGGAGATGGTCGGCCGGCGCTTGCCTTCAGCATCCGCGACGGGCGACCCAAGGAGCTAAGAATTCCACTGCCCCTGCCAACTCCTCTGCAGACCGACCTTCCAGCAAGGCGAGCACACCGCGTACCTGATCGCCAACAGTGAACCGCCGTTGCTGAACGAAGATGATGCCAGCATGCATGTCACCACGAGCTAGGAACGCTGCGTGGAGCGCGGCAAAGTCACGAATATTGTATGTGTAAAGTGCTCTCCCCTGTCCGGTCGCCCACCGAAGCTGCGCTTCATCCGAACTCCCGAGCATACGGTCATCCAGGGCAGTGCGAACATCAACGCCTTGCTCGCGCAGGGTCCGAACGAGGATCTGATCCATCGAGTCCTCATCCATGTACAAACGCAGCCGGGTCATCGACCCTCAACGACGTGCTGAGCTTCCAGATGGTCGGCCTCTGTCTCTTCCAGGGCGATGTCGTCGTCGATCACCTCTCGGTTGGCAAAGTAATAGGCCAGCGCTGCGAACACCTGCGCCGAAGACAGGTGGCCGATCCTCTCCGCGATGTCCTCCGGGCGGACGCCGAGCTGGTACCACGTGGCAATCCGCTGCACCGAGACGCTCATCCCGGCGAGGTGCGGCCGTCCACTCCGGATACCCGGAGTCCGCATGATCATCGTCCCGATATCGGTCACGGTGGGCATACCGGTCTCCTTTCGTCTGCTGCCACGCTTACCAGCGTAACACCTGCACCTGGCGGTCAGCGCGGGCGGCGTGCTCGCGCCTGGATCGCGTGGCAGCGTGCGGGAACCGCTGCACTTGCCGGCGCTGCGACGAAGGCCGGCAGGCTACGGGTAGATCTTCCTGTGCTCGCTCAGCATCGCTACGTAGGTCGCGATACGCCGGGGGCGCGTCTCAGGCTTCCTGGCGTCCTGGATACGGTACAAGATCGCTCCGGCCAGGCGGCGGCAAACAAGGCGTTGAGGTCGTCATTGCTCACGGCTGGGTTCAGCCGATATTCCACCGGCAGGCTGCTCCCAGCCGGCGTGGCTTCCATGGCAGGCATCGCCGCCTATCCCCTCACGCACTCCCGCGCATGCTACCGCAGCGTGCGCGGATCCGATGGGACGGCGTTCAATCTTACTACCGTCAGTGACACATTGCGATCGCGGGAAGACAGGTATTGACAGCCACTAGTGTTTGCTATATACTGCCAGTAACGAGACGCAATGGAAAGGTGGTGACTATCATGTATGCTGCGCAGACACGGAAGTGGTGGGCGCTTGGCGCCATGATTCTCGCTGTGCTGGCGGCGAGTCTCGATGCAACCGTGCTCAGTCTGGCGCTGCCCACCCTGGCCGGCGCGCTGCACGCCTCCGAATCGGAGCTCCAGTGGTTCATCGCCGGCTACGCGCTCGTGCTCGCTGCGGCGATGCTACCGGCCGGGCTGCTGGGCGATCGTTATGGCCGCAAGAAGGTGATGCTCGCGGCGCTCGTCCTTTTCGGGGCAGGCTCAATTGCCTGCGCCTATGCGCCCAACCCCGGCGCCTTTATCGCCGCCCGTTCGGTCCTCGGACTCGCGGCGGCCGGCCTGATCACGATGTGCCTCTCCATCGTGACGGTGCTCTTCACGGAGGAGGAGCGGCCACGGGCGGTCGGCATCTGGGCGATGGCCAACTTCCTGGCGCTGCCGATCGGGCCGCTCCTGGGCGGCTGGCTGCTCAGCCACTACTGGTGGGGCTGGGTATTCCTCATTAACGTGCCGGTGGTCGTGCTGACGCTCATCGCCGTGGGCGCCCTCGTGCCGGAGTCGCGGAGCGCTACCCGCCCCGGCCTCGACCCTGTCGGCGTGCTGAGTTCCAGCGCCGGCCTGGCTGCCGTGACCTATGGCCTGATCGAGGCCGGCCAGCAAGGCTGGGGCAGCGCCGGCGCGCTCGTCCCGCTGGCCGGCGGCCTACTGGTGCTTGTGGCGTTCGTACTCTGGGAACGCCGGCTGAGCCGACGGCCGGCTGGCCGGCCCCTGGTCGACCTCTCGCTCTTCTGCTCGCGCAACTTCACCTGGGGCACGATCCTCGCTGCCGTCGGGGTGCTCGCCATGTTCGGGGTGCTGTTCACCATGCCGCAGTACTTTCAAGCGATCGACGGCGCCGACGCCCAGGTCGCCGGCCTGCGGCTGCTGCCGCTGATCGCCGGGCTCGTGCTGGGCGCGGGGTTCGCCCATCGGCTCGCCGCCCGGGCCGGCGCCAAGCTGACGGTGGCGCTCGGCTTTCTGCTGCTGGCAACCGGATTGGCCATCGGGGCGACCACCAGCATCAACGCCGGCAACGGGTTTGCGGCGGCCTGGATGGCGCTGTGCGGCGCCGGGATGGGCCTGGCGCTGGCGACGGCAGCCTCGAGGGCGCTGGTCGAACTGTCGGCAGAACGGAGTGGGGTGGGCTCGGCGGTGATGCAGGCGGTCCAGAAGCTCGGCGGACCGTTCGGGGCGGCAATCCTGGGCTCGGTCCTCAATTCCACCTACCAGGGCCGGCTCCACGCGGCGAGCCTGCCGCCAGCGGCGGGCGCAGTGTACCGGAGTGTCTTCGCCGGAGTCGCGGCGGCCCACCAACTCGAGTCGCCAGCGTTGCTGGATGCCGTGCGCAGCGCCTTCGTAGCCGGTATGGATGCCTCGCTCGTGGCAGCCGCCGGGTTCGCTGCGGCGGGCCTCGTGCTCACGCTGCTCTTCCTGCCGCAGCGCACCGGCGCGACTGGAGCGACGGACCGCGAACGTGTAGAATCAAGGCATGAAGTCATCGTCCCAGGATAATCGACCGGCGGTCGGGTTGCGCGAACGCAAGAAGGCCAGGACCTTCGCCGCGATCCAGCAGCACGCTCTACGCCTGTTCCACGAGCAAGGCTACGCAGGGACCACCATAGAGCAAGTCGCTGGAGCGGCGGAGGTCTCGCCCAGCACCGTCTTCCGCTACTTCCCAACCAAGGAAGCCCTGGTCCTGAACGACATCTACGACCCTTTGCTCATCGCGGCGTTCGCGTCCCAGCCAATGACGCTGAGCCCGATTCAGGCCCTGCGGGGTGCGGTCCAGGCGGTCTTCGCTGATCTATCCCCCGAGGTGGTCACACAACAGCGGGAGCGCGTCGCTCTGGTACGCTCTGTACCGGAACTACGCGCGGCGACTTTGGACGAGTTCATCAAGGCGGTCCAGCAGATCGCCGACCTCGTAGCCGTGCGAGTAGGTCGGCGGCCCGATGACTTCGCCGTGCGCACCTTCGCCGGCGCGCTCATGGGGGTCATGTTTTCGGTGATGCTCGCCGCCACTGAGGGGTCGGCAACGGACTTCGCCGCCTTGATCGACGCCGGCCTGGCCTTCCTGGAGGCTGGTCTGCCGTTGTAACGCCGGCCATCTAGCCAAAGGCTCGCGCGAACGTCGGCTTCCCCGCCATTACCCTTGTATCCCAAGCGCGCCTGGGTTATAGTAGTCGGCGTGAGCACGGTACGAGCGGGTGAGGTTCGCTTCCACCTCTATCCGCAGGACCACGAGCCGCGCCATGCCCACGGCCTCATTGGTCACGGGCAAGTGATCGTGGACTTGCGTTCTGACGGCACCGTCACGCTGGCCAAACGGCCGGACGCAGTCATTGGGGCGAACAAGAACGAGGTACGCAAGGTTCTCCACGCCGCTGTTGCGTACTATGACGAGCTCGTAGCTGCCTGGGAAAGGATGCACGGATGATGGAAAACGAGGCGCGCATTATCACTTCAGATGCTGACATTGACGCCGCCCTGACGGAGGGCTTCCTGGCCGTCGGCGAAATCCCCCATGCCGTACAAGCGAGCTATGCCCACACGAAAGACGCCATCGTCGTGGAACTCGCCAATGGGGTCAGCGTCAGCTTTCCACGACGACTGCTCCAGGGGCTCGAAACTGCCTCAAAAGAGCAACTGGCCGATATTGAAGTAGTAGGGCCGGGCACCGGGTTGCACTGGCCTCAACTGGACGTGGATCACTACCTGCCTGGACTGCTCCACGGCCTGTTCGGCACACGGCAGTGGATGGCCGAACTCGGACGGCAGGGTGGGCGCCAAACCAGTCCAGCAAAGGCAACGGCGGCTCGTGCCAATGGCCGTCGCGGCGGGCGGCCCAGTCACAGCGCCCCCTCAGTGGGACGGTAAGGAGCACTGCGGATGTCCATCTACGAACTCTACGCCATCAAGTACGTCGAGCGGGAGGGCCGGCGCGGCGAGCATTTCTACGGCGGTGACCCGCACGACGGGCCGATGCCGATGGCCTACTTCGTCTGGGCGGCCGTCTCTCCCGAACATACGGTCGTCGTGGACTGCGGCTTCACCGCCGAGACAGCGGCGCGACGCGGGCGCACCATCCTGCGCACGCCGGCCGAGGGGCTGCAGTTGCTCGGCATCGAGAGCGCCGCCATCCGCCATGTGATCCTGACCCACTTCCACTTTGACCACGTCGGCAACATCGCCGAGTTTCCGAACGCCACCTTCGTCGTGCAGGATCGGGAAATGGCCTTCTGGACCGGGCGTTACGCCGGCAAGGCGGCCATCCGCGCGATCATCGAGCCGGACGACGTCCTGGCGCTGGTGCGCCACAACTTTGGCGGGCGCATCCGCTTCGTGGACGGCAGCGCGGAGATTGTGCCGGGGATCACCGTCCACCACGTCGGCGGCCACGCCGCCGGCCTCCAGGTCGTTGCCGTGCAGACAGCGCGCGGCCAGGTCGTCCTCGCCTCCGACGCGACCCATTACTACGCTAACATCGAGGAGGATCGCCCCTTCCGCATCGTCAGCAACCTACCGCAGATGTACGACGCCTTCGAGACCGTTCGCACCCTCGCCGGCTCGCCGGATCACATCATCCCCGGCCACGACCCGCTGGTCCTGGCGCGCTACCCGGCGGCGCCGGGGCTGGCGGGCATCGCGGCACGGCTGGCTTAGCAAGACGACGAACAGGCCACATCGGAGCGACGGCAGGAGGGAAGTTGCGGTACCGTGGGCACGACCGTCGGTAGAAAGTGCTGGGAGGAAGACCATCATGGCCGACGACACGCCCGCTGAGGCCGCCGATCCAGACGAACCGACCGAGGAGCAGCGCCGTGAGCTGGAGTTTGAACATACCGGCGAAGTCGCGGAGCTGCTCAGTCCCCACTATGACCCCAAGTGGGGTGACCTCGGTCACAGCAATAAGATCGACGACCTCCCCGCCGCCAAACTGATCCGTCTGGCAGAACTGATGCCCGACTGGCAGTGGGAACGGCGGATGAACGACTCGCCTACCTTCCGCGAGATGGTGGAAGGGGCGAAAAAGTGCCCCGGCATGACCTTCGGCGGCTGGCACGGCGTGCCGGACTTCTTCGCCGAACGCGTCGTGTTTGACTCCTTCGAGCTGCCGCTGGACGACGCGACCGACGAACTGCTACTGCCGCTCTGGCAGCGGCCGCCCGACGACGGCGGCATCTTCGAGTTCGTCGGCCCCAACGGCCACGCCAGGGACGGCTACGGTCCCGACTACCACCTGCTGCGGCGCGTCCACGAGTACGCGGATATCGCCAGGGTTCGCCAGGAGTTCTTTGGCGCCAACCCCGGCCCGCTAGGTGAGCGCATTCGCCTCTGGGCCTGGTGGGATTGAGGGTGAGCCGGCGTGCCGGCTCAGTCCGCTTCTTCCCCTTCCGGGCTGACGTAGAGCTCTTCGCCCCGCTGGAGCCGCCAGGCGCTGCGCGCCGTTTGCAGCATGGCCCGTGAGGTCGGGGAATGGGCGGCCAGGTAGCGGGCGACAGCGATCAGGACGGCCTGCGCCGCCGCCGGTTGGGCCGGTTGCAAGGCCCGGTACTGGCGAAGGCCGGCTTCAAACATCTGGTAACTGTGGAACTCGGCGTCTTCCCGCAGCAGCAGGTGGCCGAGGGTCTGCACCAGGCCATCGACAGGGTGGCCGAGACCGAGGTAGCGGTAGGTCAAGGCGCCCGCCTGGTTGACCTGCTGCTCGCGGTCCAGCAACTCCGCGAATCCTTCCAGCAGCGCCTCGGCGGCCGCCGGCAGGTCCTGCACGTCGCTCTCGCGTGGGAGCCGTGCCGCCGGCATGTTGAGGAAGCGGTCGAGGTACAGCTTCATCGCACCGTGGAAGATGCCCCGCGCCGCCTCCACTGACGGCGCCCGGCGCAGCCCCTGGTCCAGGGCGTTACAGTAGGTGAAGGTATGCAGCACGGTGATCCAGTCGCCGAACTCGTTGCTGGTGTGGAAGCGCGCCACGCGCAGGGCCGCCGCGTAGGCGACCGCCTGGCTCAACTCGGTCAGCGCCGCCCCAGCTTGCAACGCAGCAAGCAGCGCATCCACCGTCTGCTGCGGCTCCGCCGCCAGCAACGTCCCGATCAACTGGTCAAAGCCGGTCCAGCGTCCCGGAACTGCGTCCAGGTTCAGCAGGTTCGGCAGGTCACGGAAGACCGGCTCCAGGGTGGCCACCAGATCGACCGGGTGCCGCCAGGCATTCTGCTCTTCGCTGCGCTGCCCCTGGGCAATGCCGCGAATGACGCTCGGCAAGACCTCGGCGGCGTGCTGCCAGCCCACGTGGTCGAGCAACTCGCAAGCCTTGTTGATGAAATCGACGGTATGGCCACCGGCGAGAAAGAAGTAATCGGTGGCGGCGGCGAGCAGCATATCGGCCAGCACGGCCGGCTCGGCGTTGCGCCGGATCGCCGTCAAGAGCGTCCGCTCGCAGCCGTCGACGTCGCGCACCTCCGCGAACCCGCGGAACCAGGCGCGCAGCTGGCCGAAGTCGACGACATCGTTCGGCAGGGCATCCAGGCTGAAGCGCGGCGGCGCTCCCGCGCAGTCGCCGGCGACGCGCACCAGACCGTGGTAGAGGGCGAGCGCGCGATCGTCGGGCGCCAGCGCCTCCAGGGTGTTGGCGAGCGCCGTCAGGATCGTCAGGCCCGGACCCCAGCCGGCCTCACGGTACTGCGTACCGAAGCGACCGCCGATCGCCAGGGTCTCCGCCGCCGGCACGCCGGCCTCCAGCAGGGCGAGCACCGCCTTGACGACGATCAGGGAGAGGTTCTGCTCCAGGCCGTCGCGCAGCCGCCCCTTCCAGTGAGTGACATAATCGCCGGCGGCAGGCTGGGAATCGAGCAGCACCTGACCGTCCTGCACCTGCACCGGGTAGGCCCGCACGTCGTCGGCGAACGGGTCGAAGGTGCCGCCGCTCTGCAAGTCGAAGCGCGCGTGGTGCCAGTGGCAGGTGAGGATGCCCTGCGCCACGCTACCCCGGCTGAGCGGAAAGCCCATGTGGGGACAGCGGTTGTCCACCGCCCGCGGCGTCCCGTCGTTATAGAAGACGGCCACGCCATGCCGACCGCCGGAGACGACGACGCAGCCTTTGCTGCGCAGTTCCTCCAGCGAGCAGACGTGCGTCAGCGCCGTTGCCGTTGCCGCCTCCCGCAGTGTCGCTTCGATAGCCATAGACACCTCCTTCGTTCCTGCAGTAGTACCCGCTCTTTATCATAGTCGCACACCGGCCATCCGTACAGCGCACCCGCCCTTAAAAGGGCGGGCTACGATCACAAAGCCTGCTGAAGCAGGCTGCGCGGCGCCAAAGACCGTCTCCAGCCTGCTTCAGCAGGCTTCGCCCGTGTTAGCCATACGCTTTAGCGTAGGGTGACCGGCTGCCCCTTCTGCAATCTCCCCAGCGCTTGTTACCAGCCGCGTTCCTGGCGTTCGTCGACGCTGAGCGGCACGACGTACAGCCCTGCGCCGTCGCGACGGCGGTTCATCCGCCGAGGTGTATGCATGTCCGCTGTCGGTTCGTCCTGCAGGGCTGCCAGTTTCGCTTCATCGACGATGATGCCCAGCCCCGGCGTCTCCCCGATCTGGATAAAGCCATCCTCCAGCCAGGTGTCGACGCTGAAGCAGGGTTCGCGGCCGGCGTCGACCACTTCCATCATGAGGTGGTTCGGCAGGGCGGCGGCGAGATGGGCCATGAAGTTACCGGGACAGTTCATCATCGCCACGGGCAGTTCAAAGCCGGCAGCCATGTGGGCGACTTGCAGGGCGCCGGTGATGCCGGTCGTGCCCTGGCCGACCTGCACGATGTCCACCGCTTCGTTGAGGATGAGCGGGAAAAAGTCGCTGGCGTCGTTGATATTCTCGCCCGTCGCCACTGCCGCTTTGATGGCGCGCGACACTTGGCGCAAGCCGCGGTAATCCCAGCGACGGGCCGGCTCTTCCACCCAGGTGATGTCGAAGCGTCGCTCAAACTGGGAGATGAAGCCGATCGCCTGCTTGGGCGACCAGTACTCGTTGGAGTCGATCATCAACTGGGGGTGTCGGGTGGCGCGAGAGAGCTGCTCCTGGACGATGCCCAGCCGGCGCAGGTCGTCGTCCATGTCCAACCCCACCTTGAGTTTGCCGGCAGTCACGCCGCGCTCGGCCATCCCTTGGTAGAAGGTCGCCAGTTGCTCGTCGTTCAGGCAGTAGTCGATGCCGCTGGCGTAGGCTTTGCAGCGGCCCTCCCGCGCGCCGAGCGTGCGCCAGAGCGGCTCGTTGTTGATCTTGGCCTTCAGGTCCCACAGGGCGATGTCGATGGCGCCGATCGCCGTCTTATCCTGCCCTTCGTTGCCCCCTTTGAAGGCCAGGTCCAACATGCGCTTCCAGAGGCCGACGACACCGCGCGGGTCTTCGCCCACGATCAACGGCTCAAACTTGCGCACCGCCGGGCCACCGCCCAACGCCACGCCGGTGACTCCCTCGTCGGTGTCGATGAAGAGGAAACTGCCGCCGCCACGATTGTCGCCCAACGGCCAGTTGACATCGCCGATCGGGCGCCCCATGGTGTAGCGATAGGACTGCGTGCGAAAACCGGTAACCTTCACAGATATCCCTTTCGCCGATAGTATAGTGCTCCCCGGCGCGGCTCGCTCCCGTCAGGCGACAGGTAGATGGCGAAATGCCCGTGGGAGAAGGAGCAGGATATGAGCGGCAAGACAGAGCAACCGGTGCGCGTCGGCGTGATCGGCTTCGGCCGCCAGGGCGAGAACCATACCAAGGCGATGCAGAAGCGGCCGCAGGAGTTCCGGTTGCGCGCGGTGTGCGACATCACGCCATCGCGCCAGCAGGTCGCCCGCGACGTGTACGGTATGGAAGCCTATGCCGACATGGACGCCTTCCTGGCGACGGACGTGGAGCTGGCCTTCATCACCACCAACTCCTCCAGCCACCGCGACTTCGCCGTGCGCGCGGCAGCCGCCGGCAAGCATGTGATGGTGGAGAAGCCGCTCTGCATGAACGGCAAAGAAGCGGCCGATATGCTGGCAGCGGCGAGACGGCACGGCGTGCTGCTCAGTTGCTTCCAGCAGCGGCGCTGGGACGTTGACGCCTGTCGCGTGCGGAAGGCGCTGCGCGACGGGTTGGTGGGCGAGCCCTTCCTGATTGAGAATCGCAGCGCCGGCGGTGGGCCGGCCGTCGGCTACGGCACGCCGGACTTCAATCAACAGTGGCGCGTGACGCGCGCGCTCGGCGGCGGCACCATCTACGACTTCGGGCCGCACTGGTTCGACCAGGTGCTGAGCCTGCTGCCGGGGCAGCAGGTGGTGCAGGTCTTCGCCGACGTGCGCCACTTCACCTGGGGCGACGCCGACGACTATTTCGACGTGAAGCTGGTCTTCGCCAACGGCTGCCGGGCTACCGTCAGCAAGTGCGACATCGCCTACGTCAAATGGCCCAAGTGGCTGATCCACGGCACTACCGGCGGCCTGCGTTACGACGATACCTGCGTGGTGCGCAACGCGGCCGGTGAGCAGGTGATCGAGGAAGGCGATGCCCGGCCGGATATGTTCGCCAACCTCTACGCCGCCGTCCGCCAGGGGCAACCGTTAGCCGTGACAGCGGAGCAGGCCGAGCGCACTATCAAGTTGATCGACGCCGCCTTCGCCTCCGCCGAGGCCGGCCGTTCGCTCGACGTGATGATCTGACCAGGTGTAAGCCTCTCCTGAAAACGGTATCATATACTGCTGGTCTTCTCTGCACCTTGGCGTGCTACAACGAAATGGATAGCTCCCGTGAGTCGGACCGAACAGGAATCGCCTTCCCTAAACCTTCCAGAGGGTCTCTTTGCGCCGAACTGGCCGTCGCTCGAGCGCTATACCGTGCAGCCTTGGTATGTCGACGGCAAGTTCGGCATCTTCATCCACTGGGGCCTGTACGCGGTACCGGCGTTCGGCAACGAGTGGTATTGCCGCAACATGTACCTGGAAGGCAAGAAGGAATTCGAGCACCACCTCGCCACCGACGGCCCGCAGGCGCAGTTCGGCTATAAGGACTCATCCCTTTGTTCACGGCGGACCGCTACGATCCGGCCCGCTGGGCAGAACTCTTCCGCCGCGCCGGCGCCCGCTTCGTCGTGCCGGTGGCCGAGCACCACGACGGATTCGCCATGTACGCTAGCGACCGTACAGCGTGGTGCGCCGCCAAGATAGGGCCAAAGCGTGACCTCATCGGCGATCTGGCCGCAGCAGTGCGTACCCAGGGCATGGTCTTTGGCCTCTCCAGTCACCGCGCCGAACACTGGTGGTTCCTCAATGGATGCCGCGCCTTCCCGTCCGACGTGCAAGATCCCCGCTATGCCGACTTCTACGGCCCGGCCGCGCCGGACAAAACCCAGCCGGACGAGGCGTATCTGGAGGATTGGCTGGCCCGCACCTGCGAACTGGTAGACAAGTATCAGCCGCAACTCCTGTGGTTCGACTGGTGGATGGAGCAGTCGGCCCTGGAAGGTATTCGGTGAGGAGCCAACTGAGGTGGTCGGCAGCTCCTTCAACGATACCAAGCGTCAACCCTTCACCAGCCGCGACATTCGTTTCACCACGCAGGGTGACATCCTCTATGCCATTGCGCTCGGTTGGCCGGATGGCGAGCTCCTGTTGCGATCACTGTCGACGTACCTGAAGCTGTACACGGTCCAGGTTGGAAACGTGCAGGTGCTGGGCTCGGAACAACCGGTACACTGGCGCCGTGACGAAGACGGCCTGCACGTTCGTCTGGCCGGCCAGGCGCCGACACCGCACGCAGTCGTGCTGAAGATCACACCAAAAACCGACTGACCCTGCAGCACCAGACCGTATGGCCGCCGCGTCCCGGCAGCGTTGCGGTGCGAAACTTCCCACTACCCTTGTCATGGCATCCTTTCCATGGTACGGTTTTCCACCGTGGGATCGGATGATCGTCAGGGGTCGAACCGTGCCGCCCCGAGCCATGCCGTCTTCGCTTCCAGCTCGGCTCACCGTTTCGATGATCGTTCGTGGGACGCTTCCGTTTGGAGGAGAGAGCAGTGTTGCACCTGCACCTTGACCGATCAACGTTTCGCCTGTCTCGCCGTCGGGTCATTGGCGCCGGCGCCTCGATTATGGCCTCCGGACTGCTCGCGGCCTGCGGGGCCGGCGCCTCGACCGCCGGGCAAGCGACAACTGCGAGCGCATCGCTGGCGTCATCCGCAGCGGCAACCTCTGCCACATCTTCAGCCGTCAAGGCAGCCGGCGTGGCGACGACAGTGAGCAGCGCAGCCGCCGCACCGGCTGCAGCGCCTGGCGCCTTGAGTTTCTGGGCGATGGGCAACAACACCAACGTGAGCTACAAGGCCTGGGTCTACGGGATCCAGGAGTTTGAGAAGGCGAACCCAAAGTACAGAGCCGACATGGTCAGCATGACGTACGGAGATGTCAACACCAAACTGCCAACGGTGGTCGCGGCAGGGACGCCGCCCAACGTGGCCGAACAGGATCGCTACACCATCGCCGGAGGCGCCGCGCGGGGCCTGATGCAGGACATCTCGGCCTACGCCAAGACGGCTGGCATCACTGGCAACGATCAGCAGCCCTGGTGCTGGCGCGAGGTAGCCCTTCAGGGCAAACTGTACGGGCTCCCCTTCACGACGGATAGCCGAATGGTCTTCGTCAATGTCAACCATCTGACCCGGGCCGGCATTGCGACCACCGCCCCGAAGACGCTGGACGAATACACCCAGATCGCCCAGAAACTGACGACCAAGCAAGGAAACGACTTCCAGCAACTGGGCTACGCCCCCTGGCAGAACAACTGGGGCATGTATGGCTGGGGCTGGCTCTTCGGCGGTGACTTTTACAATGCCGACAAGAACCAGGCGACACTCGACGACGCGAAGAACATCGCCGCCCTCGACTGGCTGGGCGCCCAGGCGAAGCAGTTGGGCTATGATGCGGTGCAGGCCTTCTTTAATAAGCAGAATCGGGGCGACCTGTTCTCTCGAAAGCAGACGCTCAGCACCTCCTGGGAGGCGAGCGACTTTACCCCAGTGGCGATGCTGCAAGGCAACGTACCGCCCGAGCCGAGCCTGGACTGGGCGGTCTGGGCGCCCCCGCCGCCGCCGGGGTTAGACAAGACAAGCACCTGGTCGGGTGGCTTCGCCGTGGTCTTGCCCTCCGCTGCCAAGGAGACGGACATCGCTTTCACCTTGATGCGCTACCTCTCCGATGACAAGTTCCAGCTCTACCAGTCCAAGACGGGCCTGGTCTTACCGACTATCAAGTCGGTAGCAGCCGACGCCTATTGGAAGACCGTCGATCCGCGCATCAAGCAGTGTGTGGACATGCTGCCCTTCTCGCATGGTCGGCCAGCAATGCCGCAGATCAACATCATGACGACGCAGCTCGGCGCCGCCCAGACGGATGTGCTGACCGGGAAGAAGAGTCCGAGTCAGGCTCTGCAGGATGCCAACCAGCAGGTGAATCTGGCTATCCAGCAGAACCGATACTAAACTGAAGCCGCGATGAAACCCGCAGCCCGCACGCGTCCAGCCCTGTAGTTTCCATCGCGGCTTCAGTTTAGTCGCCTCTCGCTGCCCTCCGCTGCGTGCTACGCCTGTTCCCCGTCACACACAGCGTCCGGCCGCACGGCGACCTTGAGGGCGCCGTCCCTCCGTCCCACGAAGGTGGCCAGGGCCTCGGCAAACGCTGAAAGCGGGAAGGTGTGGGTGATCAGCGGACGTGGATCAATCCGTCGGTTGACGAGGAGGGGAAGCACTTCCTCGCATGTTCCCCGGTTCGCCCGCACGCCGTGGAGGTCGATCTCCTCCAGGACGAGCTTCTGAATCGGCAGCGAAGCCGGTTCGAGTGGGATGCCAATGACCGAGACGTGACCGCCCTTACGGACCATGTTAATGGCCTGAGCAAGCGTCGTCGGCATGCCGGCACACTCGATGACGACGTCCGCCCCGTTCGGTGCGAGCGCACGAACGGCGGCGACGGGGTCGACCTGGGTGAAGTCGACAGTTTCCGCTCCGAGCCGGGCGGCCAGGGCCAGACGGTAGCCATGTCCGACCATAATGACGCGACCGGCGCCCAGAGCCTGCGCGCAGAGCTGCGCCATCAACCCCATCGGCCCCGGCCCAAGAATGGCTACCGTGTCGCCTGGGGAGAGAATGCCACGCTTAACCGTGTGTAGGGCAATCGAGGCGGGATCAAGCAACGCCGCGACCGCGAAAGGGAGCGACTCCGGCACCCTGATAACCGAACGCACGGAATGCACGACGTAGTCGGCGTACGCCCCCGGGGAGTAGTGGCCGTACTGGCGGTGACCCAACGCCTCATTGCCAAAGTTTTCGCAGAGGTTGTACCGCCCGGTTCGACACATGCGGCAGTAGCCACAGCCGGCGTGACTGGTTCCGGCGACCCGCTCGCCGATGCGCCAACCGAAATCGCCCGTGCGTTCGCCCAAGGCGACGATCGTGCCTGCCCACTCGTGGCCGGGTATGAAGGGGTAGGCCTTGGGCCAGAAGCCAAAGTGCTCACCGCGAATGATGTGGGCATCGGTGCCGCAGATGTAGCAGGTATCGACCCGGCAGAGCACCTCCATGGGACCAGGATCGGGCCGGCAGACCGTCTGGATAGCCAGTTGCTCCGGGCCGACGAGCACCAAGGCCTGCATCGTGTCCGGCAGATGCTCAGTCACCCTTGCCTCCCTCTTTCAATTCAGAATGCCACAGGGTGCCAACGGCGCGCTAATGAGGAACCTCATCCATTTCCACCAGGGCGACGCTGCGAAAGGGGCTGCCGGTTCCCCCCCGAAACTTCAAGGGCAGTCCGACGAACCAGAACGCGTGGGCTGGAATTGTATCGACGTTCGCCAAATTCTCGATGTTCAGGATCTTCCTCTCTCGACACACGATGTGCGCGGGCTGGACTTTCACCTCGGCGACTTCTCGCCAGGAGTCGATGCTCGGTGCGTCGGCGCCGATGGAAATCGCGCCGAGATCATTCAAGTATTCAGTTGCCGCTCGGTCCAGCCCCGGGTAGTCGCGGATGTACTCGAAGCGGGAGCGATACTTGTGATACCAGCCGGTGTAGTACAGCGCCACCGACTCCGGTTGGAGACGTACCCCTGTCTGCTCTACCGCTGCTGCAACGTCGTCGCGGGTGATGTAGGCGTTTGGCTCCTTCCAGGAAAAGTCGAACCAGACGCCCGGCGCCATGCACCACTCCAGGGGGAGCACGTCAACCGAGCGCCCCCCCGGCTCGGAGACCACATGATTAATGGCGTCGACGTGGGTGGACGAATGGTCGCACATCGTGAAGCCAGTCACCTGGTAGGAATAGGGTGCTTTCGTGAGGCCCAACCGGATCGTCTCCTCGTGCGTCAGGTGGTTCCACATGACCGTCCGTTGGTGCCCCGGGAAGGTGGGATCATCTGGACTGATCGTATGGCTCAGGTCCGTGACAGAGCAGCGCTTGCCGAGGAAGGTTAGCGTCGTTTGCTCGCGATAGGGCGGGCACGTCGCCTCGGACATGGAGCTCTCCTTTCCCCTGGCGGTCCTCTGCTTGTTATCCGGCACGGCGTCGTGCTTGAACGATAAACTCGCGGAACGTCGCCGCTCCTTGCACACTGTTCAGTGCCCGTCGCGTCCAAGTAGCTTTCGGAGATAGGCGATGCTTTTCGCGTAGGCCTCGCGGTTAGCTGTGGCCGAGTCGCCGCCTGGTGGAACCGGTATCCAGCCGGTTTCAATGTTCAACGGGAGATTATCCCCCAGTGGGCCGGTCGTAAGCAGCACGCGCACGGTCTCTGCTATGTCGACGAATCCCTCACCTAACGCACAGCCGACCGCCTGAAAGGGGACAAGACCGCGCTGGGTCTGTTGAATCACCGCCATGTCCTTGAGATGCGTGGTCACCGTATAGGGCGCAAGCGCTGCCAGGTCATCAGCCGGGTCGGAAAAGACCGTCAGCGAATTGCCGGTGTCGAGGTCCGCTTGCACAGCGGGCGATCCCACCGCCGCCAGCACGCTGGCGAGTTCGCGCCCACTGAAGTCGCAGTGGTTCTCAACGGCAATAACCACTCCTTCATCGGCGGCAATCGCGGCAGCCTGGCGCAAGTGGGCCGTCAGGCGGCCGAGCTGTTCGGCCAGGGGGACCTGACGATTGAAGCGGCTCGTCTCAATGGTAAGCTTGCCGTAGCCGGTGCGCATAACTGGTCCGCCCAGTATCTTCGAGGCCCGAAGGTTGGCCCGCAGGTCGGCTGCCGCATCCTCAGCATCCGGCGTTGCCAGGACAAAGGGCGTACGGATGGTCGGTTCAATCGTCACGCTATTGCTGTCGGCCAGGTCACGCAAGCGGCGCAGCGCATCCAGGTCATACTGGAGCGGCTGCTCGACACTTACGGGCCGGGCGCTTCCCCCCACCACCTCGATGCCCAGTCGCGGCGCCTCCCCGATGAGCCACTCCAGCGCGCGCTCCGGCCCGACCCCGGCTGGCCGCGGGTACCCTCCAGCAACTCCGATCTTCATCCTCGTTCCTTTCCCAGTGCGTGCAGAGGAGCCCGCTGGTCCCTGTGCAGGTCGTCTTCGAGTTTGTGGGCGGCGATGTCTCGTAGCCCGAGGAGATGTTCGGTCATCACGGTACGTGCGCGAGCTGGATCCCGTTTCCGCAAGGCCTCCACGACAGCAGCGTGGCGCTCGGCAATTTTCTCCGGCGGCAGGCCGAGGATGCCGATGATCGCCAGATGGGTCCACAGGGCCGGATTGATGCTCAACCAGAGCCGTTCCAGCAGGGCGTTTCCGGCGGCCTCGACAATCGTCTGGTGGAAGCGGACATCACGGCTGGACATCTCGACAATGTCGTCAGCGCGGGCCAGGTCGGTCATCTCGTCGATCAGGCAGGCCAGATCGTCCAACTGCTGCTCACTCAAGCGAGATGCCGCGCGCTCGGCGGCTTCGCCCTCCAGCAAGGCGCGCATCTCGTACATCTCGATCACGTCATCGCGTGACAGCTTTCGCACCACGCAGCCGCGATTGATCTGGTAGACCACCAGGCCGGTGCTCTCCAGTTCGCGCAGAGCTTCGCGGACGGTGGCCTGGCTGACAGCGAACTCACGGGCCACCTGGGACTCGATGATGCGCTCGCCGGGTTGGAAGCGTCCGTGACTGATGGCGCGGGTCAGCGCCGCGCGCACATCTTCGCGCAGGGAACGCCGTTCGGGCAGATTCAACATGGTACGAGTGTCGCGTGCCTCCTTGACTATCGCTAAACTATTAGCGATAATACCACAGACGGCGACTGATCGTCAAGTCGCATCGGCGGAATCTGATCCTGAAGGAGCGATGTATGCGAGTACTGGTCACCGGCGGCTGCGGCAACCTGGGCCGTCATAGCGCCGACGAGCTGGCGGCGCACGGTCACCAGCCGTTCCTGTTCGACCGCAAAGGGCCTGATGAAGTTCCGCTGCCCTTCGCGACGGAGCATCCCTTCCTGCGCGGCGAACTGACTTCCGGCGAAGACTGTTTGCGCGTCGTTGAGGAGTCGAAGGCGGAAGCCATTATTCACCTGGGCGCCATCCCCCACGCGACCGATCATCCGGCTACGGCTGCCCGCTACCGAGCGCGCGGCGACAGCGTGCCGCCGGAGGATAGCACGTTCAAGATCAACACGCTGGGTACCTATTACATGCTCGACGCGGCCCGCCGCCTGGGCGTCCAGCGCTTTGCCATGGCCAGCAGCTACTTCGTCCTTGGTCTGGGCTTCCGCATCAGCACGGCATCCTGGCTACCGGAGTACCTGCCGATCGACGAGCGCCACCCCAACA
Source organism: Chloroflexi bacterium UBA4733 (assembly GCA_002404055.1). The sequence goes on along the minus strand of DHIZ01000173.1, from coordinate 8,726 downwards.
CGCCGGAGGATAGTTATAGCCTCTCCAAGTTGCTCAATGAGGAGATGCTGGCGGCCTACTCCCGCGCCTGGGGCATCCGCACCGTCGCGCTGCGTCTGCTGGGCGTAAGCTATCCGCACCGCCCCAATGACCAGCACCGGGAACGCTTCGGTCAGCCGGCCGGGCCGACGAAGAACTTCGATCCCTGGATGTATCTGGACGCTCGCGATGGCGCGCAGGCCTTCCGCCTGGCGATCGAGCACGACGACTTGCCGCCCTTCGAGGCCTTCTTTATGGCGACGGACACGCGGCTGGGCGAGCCGTCGCGCGATGCCGTCGCCCGCGTTTTCCCGCACCTGGCCGACCAGGCGAAGGCAATGGGTCCCGATGACCTGCCCATCAGCATCGCCAAAGCCAGGCGGTTACTCGGCTACCAGCCGAGGTATTCGTGGCGGAACGAGGGGTGACCGGATGAGGCTGCCCGCTCAGGAGCAGCCTGGAGCGGCCTCGGCGACTGTGCCGGACGCCGCAAATCCCAGATGGAAGGAGATGCACATGGCGCACACGAGTGGCTACGAGGATCTGGAGGTCTGCTTCCTGGGCGACGGACAGCGAACGCGTCGGGCGATCCTCACCGGCCTGGCGGTAGGCGCTCTGGCCCCGCTCTTAGCGGCCTGTGGCGCTGCCGGCCCAGCTGCGAGTAGCACGCTGAGCGCCTCGGCCGCCTTGACCACCGCCGGGAGCGCAACGGCGAGCAGCGCGCTGACAGCCGCGGCCGTCAAGAATACTGCCAGCGCCAGCGTGACAGCCAAGGCAACGACGGTGACGGCAGCCAATGTCGTGACCGGCAAGGGCCCGACCTTGCGCCTGTACGACGGTATCGATCCAACCAAGCCATCACTGCAGCGCGACGCCCTCAACACGTTCACGACACAGACAGGAATTACCGTGGAGACCGACCCCAGCATCCCCGGCAAGTGGGACGAGAAGCTGCTGGTACAGGCCTCCTCCGGCACGGCGCCGGACGTGACCGTCGCTTACGGCGACCCGCTCTACAACTTCCAGGCTCGGGACGTGTTATTGGACATCACATCGCTGGTAGCACGCGACATTCCGCAGTCGGAAGTCGCTGACTGGCTGCCCAGCCAGTACAACATGCTCAAATATAAGGGCCATCAGTTGGGGCTGCCCAAGTACTGTGGCACGTCCGCCTTTTACGGCAACACGAACCTGTTTCAGCAGAGCGGCGTGACCTTCCCCGGCGACACGACGACCTGGGACACCTTCCGTTCCAATCTGATCAGTTTGACCAAGTCCCAAGGTGGCACGACGACGCAGTTCGGCCTGGACAACGGCCTGGCGAACATTGGCTACGTTCTGTCCTGGATGGTCTGGTCCTGGGGTGGTGAGGTTGTCGATCCGAAGGACAACTCCAAGTGTCTCCTGGATCAGCCGCCCGCGCTGGACGCCTTGCAGTACATGCAGGATCTCATCTGGAAGGATCACGTCTCGCCGCAGCCGGCCGACCTCAAGCAGTTCCCGACCGGCGGCTTCCTGTTCTCCGACTCGCATACGGCGACCAATCGCAACGGCTCCTGGGAGATCCAGAACTGGCACAAGAAGGGGCCGAAGGGTGAATGGGACGTCTTTGCCAACCCGCTGGGACCCACCGGCAAGCGCTTCACCTTCCACACGACGGACACGTATGCGGCATTCAAAGGGTCCAAGTCAGCAGATGCCACGTGGCAATTGCTGCGCTACGTGACCGGCCTGGACTGGGGCCGAATGCTGATTCAGGCCTCCCAGTTACAACCGGCACACCTCTCCCTGGCGCCGGATTGGATCAAGGGGGTGCAGGCCGCCGTGCCGGAGTCGGCCAACGCCAAGTTGGACGTCTTTGTCAAGGGCTTCGACTACGCCCGGCCGCAGGTGGCGTTCTCCAACGACCCCAAGGCCAATGCGCTGCTCGATCCGGTGCTCGACGCGGTCTACAACAAGAACACGATGACCGCCCGCCAGGGCTTCGCGGAAGTGGCGCCCAGGGTGACGGCGGCACTGCAGGGGACATAGGGGCGACGATCGCCGGACAAGACCCAGCCGGACGACCCGCGAAGAAGAGGAACTGCTGCTGGCGACGCCGGGAAGCGCTACCGTTCCGGCAGTAGCACCGGTCGCCGTTCGCTGGCCGAGGTGTAGGCTGCACGGGCGATCTCGACAACCTTCAGCCCATCCAGGCCGGTGACGACAGGTGTGGTTCCCGTCAATACGGCCTCGGCAAAACGATCAAGTTCGTAGGCCACGCCCGGCGGCGCTTCGAGGTCCTCCAGGCGGAAGACGGTCGTTTGCGTGTCGCGCAGGCGCCGCAGCTCGATGCTGCCGCGCTTGCCCCAGCCGTTGTAGCGGATCGCTCCCTCCGTGCCCTGCACTTTGCCGCTGGTCTCGCCCAGGGGAGAAGCGTTGCTGCTGTAGAGGCAGCCGATGCCGCCATTCCGGTAGCGCAACAGCACAAAGGCCAGGTCAGGGTAGTCGGCATCGGGATGGATATAGTTGTCGGCCTCAGCGTAGACAGTGGCGACGTCGCCTCCCAGGCAGCGCAAGAGGTCGATCTCGTGCGCGTTGATCTCCAGCAGCAGGCCGCCGGATTGCTCCAGGCGCGCCCGCCAGGGCACCGTCCAGGCGCTATCCCCGCCGCCGATGCGGGTGACTTCTGCCGATATCGGCCGGCCGATGGCCCCGCTATCAACGAGTTCGCGCACCTTCAAGAAGGGCTGCAGGAAGCGCAGCACCTGGCCCACCATCAGCGTGACGCCGGCCTGCCCCGCCGCCTGGATCATCGCTTCGCAGTCGGCCACGTTGACGGCCATCGGCTTCTCGCAGAAGACGTGCTTGCCGGCCGCCGCCGCCGCCAGGGCCATCTCCTTGTGCATAAAAGGTGGACTGGCGATGCTGACGGCATCGATCCCGCCCTCGCGCAGCATCTGCTGGTAATCGCCGAACCAGGGCACGCCCATCTCGGCGGCAAGTTTGGTACCGCGCGCTTCGTCGGAATCAGAGACGGCAGCAACGCGCGCGCGTTGCAAGGTGCGGATGCCCTGGGCATGGCTAGTACCCATGCCGCCGGCGCCGATGACCCCAATGCGTACTGGCTCTTGCATAGTCAATTCAATCGGGAGTGTCCGGGCAGCTCAGCCCGATGCGCTCCCCTCCTTTCTTACGTGCTCTCGCAGTACTCACTCCGGCATTAACGGCCGGAAACTGCGTATCCTACCTTACAGTGGCCCCGGAATTTCTCCCTGCTTGCCCAGTTCCTCTGATTATTCTGCCTACCGACACCGGTGCTGGAGATGATACCGCGTGGGAGTGAAACAGGGCCTTCTCCAGGCCAAGTCCGTCAGCTACACTCGCGTCCAACGATCCAAAGCGAGACTGAGATGGGCAATATTGGAAGGCCATGGGCACGATACGCCTGATACGCTGACCCAAGCGCTGGTCGCGGGCAGTGCAATCGCCTCAGAAGAGAATGTCCAATGGCTACTGTCACACGTCGCCAGCGCGCCATTTGCCACCAGAGAAGTCCGTGTGGTAGAGGAGCTTCGCGGCAAAGAATATCTCGGGTATCGATTCGGCTTGAGCGCCCCATCCGGCTTGGCGCACCTGGGCAAACGGGTCATTGTTGAGAAACAGTGGACAGTGGGGACAACGTTCCAGCAATACGTGGACGACCTTCGGTTTGCGGTTCGGCATCCGGCTAGACGCCTGGCTGTGTTTCGGTCGCGCGGTCTCCACTACGCGGGGGTGCTGAGCCCGAACACCATACCTGACGAGCGGCGAGGGGAACACGGGCAAGCGTATCTGTGGATCGTGTACGACAGCGACCACGGTACAATCGTCACAGGATACCAAGTATCTGGCACCGGGACGATCTCATTGCCGAAGGATGCGCGATGGCTAATATGACAACCGTAGTACCGGAGGTAGTGGGCGACTTCGACTATTACTTTGCCTATCTCGATCATCGCTTCGCAGAACTGGAAGAAGTGGGGCAGTCGTGGAACGACATGACGAGCCAGGATCAAAACGAGTTCCTTTTCGACTGGCCGATTGTCGAAGATCACCTGAACGATCTGCGCAAACTCGTGGCGCGTCAGGCGCTGCCGGCCGCATATCGGGCGTCCTATCAACAGCTTGACGAGCGCATCTCGCGAGACAGGCCGATTCTTGAGCGACTGCAAGCGAGTGAGATGATCCGAGGCCGGTGACGAGGCATACGGTCAGTGAACGTGGCCTAACGCACTGAAGGATCGGCCGGTTGCGTACTCGTCAATCGGGCAAACTCGGCGCCAAGCAACTCCTCCAGATACGGCGTCACCTGCCACAGCTCCTTGAGGGCGAGATACTCCTTCAGCACCACCTGATCGCCCGGCTGGGTGCGCTTGACCGCGCGGATCAGCAGGTTCTTGGCGGTGTGCTCTGTGCCGACGAACTCCACGACCTCGGTCTGGTAGCCCATCAGGCGCAAGATGAGGGCGCGGAAGGTGTCGGTCAGGATGTCGCCCAGGCGTTCGCTGAGCACACCGTAGCGCAGTAACGACTGCAAGGGGGCCGCCACCTTGCGCCCGCTCAGTTGCTGCTGAAGGTGATGATGACAACAGGGGGCGCAGAAGATCGAAGCGCTCTGCCAGCGGATGGCCTGGGCCAGGGCCTCGTCGGTGGCGGTGTCGCAGGCGTGCAATGCCAGGACGATGTCCGGCGGCGTCGAAGGTGCGAAGTCAATGATCGCACTGGTCTGGAACGTCAGCCCCGTCCAGCCCAGGCGCTCTATCTTCTCCGCATGGCGCGCCAGCAGTTCGCCATTGACGTCGATGCCGGTGAGGCGCGTCGGCACACCCAGCACTTCGGAGAAGTAGTGGTAGGCGGCGAAGGTGAGGTAGGCGTTGCCGCAACCGCAATCAACGATGGTGAGCGGGGAGTCTGCCCGCCTGAACGCCGCCACCCCTCCGGCTTGCTCAATCGTCTGGCCGATGAGCTTGAGGAACTCGTTGATCTGGCGGAACTTGCGCTGCTGCTCGGCCCGCACCTTGCCGTCGCTGGTCATGATGCCGACTTCCTGCAGAAAGGCGTCCGCCTGCTCGGCGGGGAGGATCAATTGCTTCCGGCGGTCGTGGGCGAGGTCCGGCGCCTGCGGGTTCGGCGCCTTCCCGCGGTGGACAAGCGCCTTCCCGCCGCTGGTCACCTGCACCTGGAGGCTCTCGTCAGTCGACTCGACCCTGATGTTCTTGAAGGGCAGGGCAAGCAGTTGCCGGGTCTGCTCGCCAACCTCCGCGCCGCTGTAGTTCTTGACGATGCACTTTTTGGCGTCATAGTAGGCAAACTGGGCGTGCATCTTGCCCTTGATGGCGACCGGTCGGATGGTCACCTTCACCAAGCGTGGCTCCAGTGCGCCCGCCGTGCCACTGAAGGTGGCCCGCGCAAAGCCGACGCTGGAGGCGATAGCGTCAATGATCTGCTGATGATACTCGGCCAAAACTGCTGCTCTCTCCGAAGCTGCGGCCAGGCGAACACACTCGCGCGCTAGCCACTCCCACTATACGGCCTCCAGCACGCCCGAGAGGACGAAGGAACGCCTTGTCTATCCGCGCGATCCGCTCGTATCGTGGGCAATGGACGTCGCTCCGTCTAGCCGCAGCAGCGCTCGCTCCAGCACCTGATCGATGCGATCCACTGCTGTCAGTTGCACGCTCTCGAGAATAGCCCTGGGCAGCCCCTGCGCCTCTTTCAGGTTGTCGGCGGGCAGCAGTACTTCGCGGATGCCGGCGTCGTAGGCGGCGCGCACCTTCTGCTGGACACCGCCGACCGGCAGCACCTTGCCCATGATCGTGATTTCGCCGGTCATGGCGAGGTCATGGCGAACCGGGATGCCGCGCAAGGCGGAGACAATGCCCGTCACCATCGCCACGCCCGCCGAGGGTCCTTCCTTCGGCACACCCATATAGGTCGCCAGCACAGCGACGTCAAAACTCTGCCGCCACTCCGCGCTGATGCCAAGAACAGCGTGGTTGGCGCGCACGTACTGCGCCGCTGTTTCGATACTCTCGCGCATCACCCGCTGGATCGAGCCGAGGGGCACGGTGCGGCCACTGCCCTTCGTTGCCTGCATCTCGAAGTGTAGCACGCAGCCATGGTCGCCGGAGACCGCCAGGCCCAACACTTCGCCCACCGCCGGCTTGCTCGGCAACGTGATGCGCTGCGCCCGGTCGGCGTCCAGCAAGGTCGGCGCGACGACTTTGCCCGACGGCAGGAGCCGCGCGCCGATCTTCACCCGCTCGTACTCCCCTGGGGCGGTCCACGTTTCCAACAGTGGGTGGATCGCATCACTCAGCAACTCACGTCAACGGAGCACAAGGAGTATCAAGAAGGGTTGGAGCGCCTTGGGACCATGCTCAGCTACAAATCATCTCGTCCGAAACACCAGGCCGCCACCGACTGCCAGTGGCGAGGCGTGTTCGGCAGTGCGCTGGAGGTTATAACACTCGAGGCAAAAGTCGAGCACACGCCGTCAGGAAAGTTGGCTCCGAAGGACATTGGGCAGGTGCACAACCAGGTTGCTCGAGCGCAGCAGCAGTATGGTTCACGCGGCTATGCTGTCAAAGGCACCATTGTGACGCATTTGGACCAATTGGACGATGCGGCGCATTCGAGTCTCGGTGCGATTCGCATCATCTCGAAGGATGCGTTTCTCGTGCTTTGGAAGCACCTGGTAATGTTGCTGAGCCAGTACCGGGATAATTGGTCCCTCGAAGATGTGGAGGGACGTCGGCGCGCCGCTGATCTGGTAATACCTAAGTTACCTGAGACGGGCTGGATAATCCGTGCGCTCGGCAAGCAAGAGTCGTTTATTTCAGCCAGCGACCTGCTGACCGAATGGCCCTAACGGCAGTTCCGGGGTGGAGCGTACTGGTCGGGGGGCGTTGACGTCATTTTGGTGAACAGGCAGAAGTTGTGCGTATCACTCCGCGTCCGCGTCCCCCACGGCATCCCGCCCCATCCGGTACTTGATGTCGTAGTTGATGATGAAGTCCAACCTCTCCTCGTTGATCCCGTCCGCTGGCGGTTGAAGCTACGACGACAAGGCCTCCAGCGTCTCTCGCGTGCGCTGTAACACCGCTTCCCAGTCACCCCGTCGTGGAGTTGCGTGGAACTCGCGGATGGCAAGTCGGATGATGTCCTGGATGGTGACGTCGCCTGTGGGAAGATGTGCTCGAGTCGCCGGGCGCCACAGTTCGCCAATGGCAGGGCCGAGATGAAGGTGTGGCCACGTGACAGGACCGGCTCCCTGGGGGTGCCGGTGATAGGCCATCAATTCGCGCCCATCCCGATGCTGTAGCTCGTAGTGGTAGCCCACGACACCCACAGTCCAGCTTGCCGAGCCTACCTGAACAATTCGGTAGCGCAAGACGACGATGATGTCCAATTCAACGTGACGGAGGGGAACGGACTGGCCGCGTTGGAGGTCGGCACGGTAGGGAAAATCGATAGGTCGGTATCCTTCGACATTGAACTGGTCAAGCGTCAGACACGAGAGCGCGAGTTGGTAAGCATCGGCGAAGGCGCCGACGGCAGCCCGCGGGGTTCTAGCGGCCAACAGGGCGAAGCATGGCCACGCGAATGAGCGCAGGCCGGTCGGGATCCTCACCGAATCCTCCGGCGTCCCAGGTGACGATGAAGGCCTCGCCGCTCATGCCGACATAGCGCCGAGCGGCTTCATCGAAGCTGGACCACGCCTCTTCCGGCGTCAGGAAGTGCGCGGTAGCTTCTTTACCGACAGCGAAGTCGTCCTCGACATTGCTACGGTGGAATGCGCTCATTGCCGATCCTTCCCTCTTGCTCATTCATTCTACCCGTCAGCAGGCCAGCAAGTTCAGCGTGAGCGGAGTTGGCTGAACTGGAGCGCATCGAGCATGTGATGGTGATGCTTAAGACGGGTGTACTCTCCGCTCTCTCGGCGCCGTGAGCGTCATCCGTATCCCGCCGTGCGTGCGCCGTCCGATCGAGGAGCGCGCTCACCGGACGTGCGATTACTGCCTGCTCCCCGCTGAGGTCGCTTTCTTCCCCGACGAAGTGGATCACGTCATCGCCGAGAAACATAGGGTTCGACCCTTATCGCCTGTCCCCGACTATGTGAATAGCGTGAGCCCCATCTTTATGACAGCGATTATTGAGGGGATGGTCTGGAGGCGTCCGAACCGGCTGAGGAGCACGGCGTCGGTTGCCAGATCCAACCGAGGATATTGCCGAACGGGGGACTTGCGTCCCACAGGTCGCATGGCCATACTCTCCTCAAGGAATATCGTACGGAGGTCGGGAACTGTGCGGGCCGCCGAGCGGAACCTGTCAATAGGTATGAGACACAAAATGCGAGATATTAGTGTGCAACCTCCTGTTCTGCGGTGGTGGATGGCGGATTGATCCAAGCTGCGGTGGGCAGCGGGGGAGGGACGGGTTGCTGGCGGACGAAGCGTTCGGGGTGGGCGGCGTAGGCCGTGTGGAGGACCTGCCGTCTGGCGAGGTGCAGGTCGGGCGCCTGGCCGAGATGGACGGCTTCGGGGGTGAAGTAGCCGATGCCGGCGTGGCGATGCTGGGTGTTGTACCAAGCAAAGAAGCGGTGACAGAACGCTCGGGCATCTTCCAGGCTGTCGAAGCGTCGTGGGAAATCCGGTCGATATTTGAGCGTCTTGAACTGGGCTTCG